>CAMLDY010000007.1 GCA_946478895.1 uncultured Gemmatimonadota bacterium | reverse complement strand
CTTGGCGTCGGTGTAGCAGCTGAAATTGACTCCGCAACCCAGCTCGCGGGCGCGACGCACGATCGGCAGCAGCTGATCGAGGTTGTCGTGCTTGATGACCGTGTTGAATCGGATGCCGCTGATCCCCATCTCCCGCATCTTCGGAACGGCGGTCATGATCCGACCACTCAACCCGGGAATTCCGCGCGCGGCGTCGTGCCGATCATCCAGGTAGTCGAGCGAGATGTTGAACTGATTGATCCCCGCTTTCCAGAGTGACCGCGCACGCTCGGCGGAAAGCATCCCGCCGTGGGTTATCAGCGTCACGTACTTGAGTGTCACCGCGTCGTTGACCGCGCTAACGATGTCCTCGAGGTCGCGCCTCAACGTCGGCTCGCCACCGGTGAAAGTGATCACCATCGGATTGAAGAAGCGCGCGGCGTCCGCGAACGACTTGAGCTCTGTCTCCTTCGCCGAGGCATCGGTCTTCCAGTAGTCACAGAAGCCGCAGCGCGCGTTGCAGCGCATGGTCACCTCGAAGTGCACCAGAACCGGACGCTTCTTCGCCGTGAGCCAGGCATACTTCACGAGAAACAGCGGCACGTGCCACGGCTTGAACTCGCGCGTGAGCATATCAGCCGATCATCGGAAGATGCAACCCGTGCTTTTTCGCGGTGTCCCTGGCTTCCTGGTAGCCGGCGTCCGCGTGTCTGGCGACGCCGGTGCCGGGATCGTTGGTGAGCACCCGCTCGAGCCGCACCCGCATCCCCGGCGTCCCGTCCGCGACAATCACCTGGCCGGCGTGCAGCGAGTTCCCGATGCCCACGCCGCCACCGTGATGAAACGACACCCACGACGCGCCGCTCGCGACGTTGAGCATCGCGTTGAGCAGCGGCCAGTCGGCGACGGCGTCTGATCCGTCGCGCATTCCCTCGGTCTCGCGAAATGGCGACGCGACGCTGCCGGTGTCCAGATGATCGCGGCCGATGGCGATCGGCGCCGAGATCTCTCCGGTCGCGACGAGATCGTTGATTGCCACACCGAACTTCGCCCGATCGGATTGTCCGAGCCAGCAGATTCTGGCCGGCAGTCCCTGGAACGTGATTTTCTTCTGTGCGAGCGAGATCCAGCGGTGAAGATGCTCATCCTGGGGGAACAGCTCGAGCGCGAGATCGTCGGTGCGCCTGATGTCCTTGGGATCGCCCGACAGCGCGACCCAGCGGAACGGTCCCTTGCCCTCGCAGAACAGCGGCCGGATGTACTCGGGCACGAACCCCGGAATGTCAAACGCTGTTGCGAGCCCGGCGTCGAACGCAACCGTGCGGATATTGTTGCCGTAGTCGAAGGTAATCGCCCCGCGCTTCTGCATCTCGAGCATGGCGGCGACGTGCTGCACGGCGGACGCTGTCGAGCGTCGCACGTACTCTTCAGGATCTTCAGCGCGCAATGCGAGCGCTTCGTCGAGCGACATTCCAGCTGGCACGTATCCGTTCAGCATGTCGTGGGCGCTGGTCTGATCCGTCACGACATCGGGCGTGATACCGCGCCGCGCTATCTCCGGCAGCACTTCCGCGGCGTTGCCTGGCAAGCCGACGGAGACTGCCTCGCCGCTGCGCGTTGCCGACGAGATCAGGTCGAGAGCCTCGTCGAGGTTGCGCGCCTCCCGATCGAGATACTTCGTCAGCAGCCGCTTCTCGATCCTCGATTCATCGACTTCCACGACCAGCGCGGCGGCGCCCTGCATCGTCGCAGCGAGCGGCTGCGCGCCGCCCATTCCACCAAGCCCCGCGGTGAGAACAAATCGCCCGCGCAGACTGCCACCGAAATGCTTGCGCGCGACGGAGCCGAGGGTCTCGTAAGTCCCCTGGACGATTCCCTGCGAGCCGATGTAGATCCACGATCCCGCGGTCATCTGGCCGTACATCATCAGGCCTTTGCGCTCGAGATCGCGGAAGACGTCCCACGTCGCCCAGCGACCAACGAGATTGCTGTTCGCGATCAGCACCCTCGGCGCGCCGGGGTGGGTGCGAAACACACCGACCGGCTTTCCGCTCTGCACGAGCAGCGTTTCATCGCCGCCGAGGTTGGTGAGCTCGCGCACGATCGCGTCGAAGCACTCCCAGTTGCGGGCGGCCTTCCCCGTTCCGCCGTAAACCACCAGATCGTCGGGACGCTCGGCGACTTCGGGATCCAGGTTGTTCATCAGCATCCGGAGCGCGGCTTCCTGCTGCCATCCCTTGCAGGAGATTTGGGTGCCACGCGGCGCATGGATGTTCGCGTGCTCGCGATGCGATACGTCGAATGCCTTGGGATCGAACGGTACTCTCAGGTCTGTCATGTCACGGCACCGATGTCCGCGAAGCGCAGCTCCGACACCGCGCGCATCAGCGCGGCGATGTCGGTGCTCAACACGCGATCGGCCTCCAGTCGCGGCACAATGTCACGCACCCGCTCGTGCGCGGTGCGCACTCCGCGTCCCGGGCGCAGGGGCGCGCGGAAGTCAATTCCCTGCGCTCCGCACATCAGCTCGATCGCGAGAATGTTTTCGAGATTGCGCAGAACGCGGCGCGCCTTCCATGCCGCGCCCATCGCCATCGGCACGACATCTTCCTTGCTGCCGTCGGTGGGAATGGTGTCGACGCTCGCTGGATGTGAAAGCACCTTGCACTCGCTCGCCAGTGCGGCGGCGGTGACCTGGGCCATCATGAATCCAGAGTTAACGCCTGCGTCGGGCGTAAGAAAGGCGGGAAGCCCCTGATTGAGATCGGGGTGCACCAGCCGATCGATGCGTCTCTCCGCCATCGTCGCGAGATTGGTGAGCACGATGGCAAGGAAATCGAGCGCCATCGCGACGGTGAGGCCGTGAAAGTTTCCGCCACTCAGGGTTTCGCCGTTCTCGAAGACCAGAGGGTTGTCGGTGGCGGCGTTGAGCTCGCGCGAGACGGCATCGTCGATGAAGTCGAGCGCGTCAAGCACCGGGCCGTGGACCTGCGGCATGCAGCGCAACGCGTACGGGTCCTGAACTCGCGGATCGCCGACTCGGTGCGACTCACGGACCTCGCTGTCGGCGAGAAGATCGCGCAGCAATGCCGCGGATCGCATCTGACCCTTCTGCCCCCGGGCTTCGTGGATGCGGGCATCGAAGGCGACCGGCGTGCCGAGCAGCGCCTCGAGTGACATCGCGCCGGCGACGTGCGCGGTGCGCCAGAGCGCGCGAGCGTGGACCAGCGCGATGAGGGCGACCGCGGTGTGGGTCTGCGTGCCGTTGATGAGAGTGATGCCTTCCTTTGGCCCGAGCACCAGCGGTGCGGCTCCAATCTCCTTCAGCATTGCCGCCGCCGGCGCTTCGCGATCGCCTTTGATCAGAGTGCCTTCGCCGATGAGCGCAAGACCGAGGTGAGCGAGTGGCGCGAGGTCGCCGCTGGCGCCGACGCTTCCCTGCTCGGGGATCGGCGGGTACACGTCGGCGTTGAGCATCCGCAGAATCAGATCGACCAGCTCGGGCCGCGCGCCCGAGTAACCCTTTGCGATGACATTCGCGCGTAGAAGCATCATCGCGCGCACTTCACGCTCGGGCAGCCTGTCACCGACACCCGACGCGTGGCTTCGCACCAGGTTCACCTGCAGCTGGGCGAGCTTGTCGTGAGGTATCGCGACCTCGGACAGCTTGCCGAAGCCAGTGGTGACTCCGTAGACAACGGCATTGCGTGCGACGATGTCGTCGACGACGGCGTGGGTGCGCAGCATTCGCTCGCGCGCTTTTGGATCCAGCTTGACGCGGAGGCGCTCGACGGCGACTGCGTATGCTTCATCGACCGTCAGAGAATCACCGTCGATGAGAATCGTCTCTGTCATTTCTTTTTGGCGCGCTTCGCCGGCTTGGCGGGGTTTGCCGCGCGTGAAGTTTTCCGGGCGGACTTCGCGCCAGACGATTTGGCACGCGTGGGCTTCGCGCGTGCGGCCGTCGTGGGGTGAGAGACCCGCACCAGCTGACGCCGATCCCGATCCCAACGCCAGCCGGCGGCGCCGGGTGCGATCTCTACCCCGCCGAGCCAGCGGGTCCTGGTGTTGATGGTCTGCCAGTCCCGCTTGCCCGCCAGAACCTCGCGACCCAACGGCGTGACCGTCAGCTCACCGTCGACGAATTCGCGAGCGCGGCTTGAATCCGGGGCGACCACCGGCCTGCCATCGCTCCAGGTGACGAGCGCGTTTTTCTTCCCGCTCAGCCGTTGCAGGTAGGAGTAGAAGACGATGTCGCCGAGGAAAATGCTCTCCTGCAGACGCGCGACCTCGAGGAACGCCCGCACTGGACTCGAATGACCGGCCTCGATTGCAGTGAGCGCTTCACGCTCGGAGCGCGATAGACCGTTGTCGGTCGACGGGAACTCTTCGAGCTGCCGGGTGAGTGCGCGCGCTAGGTAGGGCAGAGGAGCCGTCGATTCGTCGAGCAGGTCCGTCACTGCGGACGGGTCGGGTGAGCCAAAAGCCCGCCACGCTTTGACGGCCAGCTCGAGCTGTTCCTTCGTGACGCCGGGCCGCTCGGCGTCGAGGAACGCGATCTGCCTGGCGGAAAGCGGCGGGATGTACCCGTCGACGACAACCAGCGACACCTTCTTCCGCGGCGTCGCGGCGAAGAAGTCGAGCAGCTGGATAAGCTGCAGCTGATCGTACAGGTCATCCTCGAACCACAGCACCACCTCGTCGAAGTAATCGAGGTGGCGGATGGCGTGATCGCGCTCGGCGAAGTTTCCGCTGACGTGCGCGAAATCATCCCACCCCTGCGCGGCGATGAAGCGCGCGCGCCGGGTGCTCAGATCCTCCAGCGACAGAGACGAATCCACGGGGCCCTCGTGCAGCACGTCCCGCCAGGAGATGATCTTCCCCGCGATGCCGGCATCGCTCAGGGTGCCGGCGGCGCTGTCGCCGTTAGTGATGTTGAGCCGACGCGTAGGAGCGGACGTCAACGTCAGCGGGCTACTGGACGGTAGGTCTGCTTGTCATAGTTGAATTTTAGATCGGGCTCCGCGTTGAGGGCAATGAAGAAGGTGAACGCGAAGTTGCCGTTCGGCGCCTGGGTGAAGCCGAAGATCGCGCGCCAGTCATGAAGCTCGCGCTGCAGAGTGACGGTGTGCATGCCGAACTTCCTGGCCGTGAAATCGTAATTCGTGTTCCACGTTCCACTCCATTTGGGAGTGAGGTGGAAGCTCGTCGACGCCTGCAGGTTGTCCTGGGGAGGCGTCCGAATGAATGTGCCGCCACCAATTCCGCTTTGCAGCGGTGATTTGGTATTGGCGAGGTTGGTCCGCGCGAGGTCGATGCACTGCTGGTAGAGAATCGGATTGGCGATTGCAGCCGCGCACTGGGTGGCGAAGAAGTTCTCGTCGATGATGTTGCCGCTGCCCGTCGGCGGCCGCTGCCTCGACGATGAATAAGTGAGCGTCGTGCTCCATCCCTGGGTCGCCGGCATCGAGAATTGCCGGTTCCGCGAGGTGACACCAGCGATCGGCGTCGCCGCAACACGGCTGGCGAGGGCATCGTCAGGACTCGGCTCGACGCTCTCGACCTGCGGGTGCGCCGGCGGAGCCGCGCGACCAAAAAGTCGATTGAAGACGCCGAAGATCCCCGACTGGCTATTGAGGGTGAGAGAGGCGTTGATGCCGGTTCTGAACGGCTTGAAGACCGCGGAGTCACTCAGAATGTCGCCCTGATACAACGACCACTGGATGCCGCTGCGGAATCCGGGAATCAGATCGGACGTGAAGTTGGCGGAGAAGTTCGATGAGTTGAACCCGGACCGGTGGGTCTTTCGCGCTCTCTCGAAATCCCACGACAAGGCCGAGAAGTCGGTGGAGAGCACTCTGACTTTTTTCGGCTCGGCGGTGCTGCTCGTATCGCTGCTGCGGAGCTTCGCCTCGAGGACCTGCGAAACCGTTAGAGTGAGGCTGTTCTGCGCCAGTGTACCGAGGTAGCTCTGGCGGCTGCGATTGGTCGCCTGCAGGAACTCATCGCTGAGCTTTCCGCTCGGGGCGTAGGTCCAAGTGAGCTGCGGGGTGATCGAATGCCTGAACCGCGTCACGGGACCGAAGCCCGGAAACAGCCCGAACAACGTCGGCGACGCAGACAGCCCGGTGGAGATCCGCTTGGACTGGGTGACGAACCGCCCGCCATTCAGGTGGGACCGCACCCAGAATCCGTGACTGCCGTCGACGTTCACGATCGAAAAGCTCGGCACCAGGTTGAGCGAGTTGTGCCCGATGCTCGGCAAAGTGAACGACGTCTGCCAATCGACGTCGGTATCGAAGGTTTTGGCGAAGATTCGGTTGGTGCGCTTCGACGAGTCGTTTGGATCGCGCACGATGAAGTTCTGCGGCGCGTCGATCTCGTTGTCGGTCATCTTGAAGCTATTGCTCCAGGTGAAGCCGCCAATTCGAATCGGAGTATTGAAGCTCGACGACGTCTGCCTTGCGTTTCGCTTCAGCGCCACAGAATCCGGCTCGCCCCGCGCATTGGTGAAAAAGCGATACGTGAAATCTCCGGCCTGATCGCTGTTCAGCTGTTGGCTGGTGGTGTAGTTGAAGGTCGGCGTCCAATCCAGCCAGGACGTCACCGCAATCGTCGGCGACGTGATGCTGAAGACCGGGAAGGTCCGATCGACGGTCTTGCGGCCGGGGTGCTGGGTGTTCTGGCCACCAATGTCCAGCGACGCGGGCCCGATCTTCGTCGCGTAGTCGATGTTCGAGGAGATCGACGCCAGGACCTGCATCGGATTGAAGGTCGTCGTCCGCTGGATCGACGTATTGGTGACGTAGTTGATGTTGGTGTGAAGATGGGTGTCCTGCGAGAAATCCTGGCTGTGGTACCAGCTCAATCCGGTATTGGTGGTGCCATCGCGCTGGGAGTGGTGGAAGAGACCGACTCGTCCCGTCATGAACCGATCCAGCCAGCGGTACTGCAGCTCTCCGTTGAATCGGACCCAGCCGGGATCGCCTTCCGTTGGTCGACTGCCGCTCCGCCAGTCCATCGCAATCTGCGCATCCATATAGTCGCTGAGGGCGAAGTAATAGCCGAGATTGTCGACCTCGCGGCGATACGTCGGACTGTTGCGAAAGAGCTCCGTGACACCGAATCGCGGCGTAAGTATCCCACTCCTCCGCCCCGACCGCATGTCCTGGAAGATGAACGGCAGCCAGAGGATCGGAACGTCTCCGATGTACAGCACCGCCGGCCGCGCCACCATGATGTTCTTCGAGACCATCTTTATCTGCTTGGCCTGGAAGTGATAATCGGGAATGGAGTCGTCGCAGCTCGTGAGAGATGCGTTCCGCGCGTAGAAGGCGGTCTCGCGACCGCGACTCGTATCCGGCACGAATACCGGCTGGCTCACGAAGCACGCATTCGCGCCTTCGACAAACCATTTTTCGCCCGATTCGACCGACGTGCTGATATTGGTGACGCAGCCTCTTCGCAGCGCAACGCTGTACACCATCTGCCCGCGCGCGATCACATCGGCAGCCTGCTGTTCCGGATCGCGGAGGATCACCGTGTCGCCTCGCGCGATGATGATCTTGGTCGAATCGCTGTAGGTGATGGTTTTTCCGACGAGCACTGTCTGCTCGCGATTGACTCCCGACTTAACGCCTTTGAGCTCGAGGTTGTGCGTCCTGGCGTCGAATATCGCGGTGTCGCCCTGATAACGGGTCGCGGTATAACCTTCGCGCTTCATGAGCGCCTGCATCACCGAGTCGGCTTCGGCCCACTCGATCAGCTGGCGCGGAGCCGCAGTGGTATCCTTTGAGGCCGCGCCGGCGCGAGTGGTGTCACGGCCGGCGGCAGTAGTGTCGCGCTTTTGAACCAGTGTATCGCGGCGCACTATCGGCGGCGCCCGTCGGACCTGGGCCTGCATCACACTCGCCACGCCGAGAGTGAGGACTGCGCATAGCGCGAGCCGTATCACGCCGGTGCCCTCGCTCCGTCGTGGGCCGGTGAATCCTCGTCGTCCCGTGCTGCCTCGCGCTTCTGCCGCTTGCGATAGGCAAAAGCCGCGACGAACACGCTCAGCTCGTACAGCACGTAGAGCGGAACTGACAGCGCGAACAGCGAATAAGGATCAGCACCCGGTGTTATGAACGCCGCCGCGACGATGCACACTACGATTGCGTGCCTGCGATAGCGGGACAGAAACTGCGGCGTGATGATGCCCAGCGCGGTCAGCGCAAGGATCGCGATCGGCACCTCGAACACCAGCCCGAACGCAAGGCACATGCTGATGGCGAAGTCGAAGTACTCCGTCGCCGAGATCAGCGGCGTCAGCGCGGTCGATTCGATGCTCATCAGAAAGCGCAGCGTCAGCGGAAGCACCACGAAGTAGCTGAGCGCGACGCCCGCCAGAAACAGCACCACCATCGCCACGAGCACCGGCACGACAACCTTCTTCTCGTGCGCGTAGAGTGCCGGCGCCAGAAATCCCCAGATCTGCCCCACGATCACCGGCGAGGCGAGAATGAGCCCCAGCACCAGCGACGCGTTCAGGAGAATGTGGAAGGACGTGCCGGGGTGGGTGTAGATCAGCTTCTGCCCGTGCAACAGCGGCAGGATCGGCCGCTCGAGGAGTCTGATGATGTCGAGATGCGACAGCAGCGCGAAGCCGAGCACGATGCCGATCAGAACCGCACCGGCAATCCAGAAGAGCCGCCTGCGCAGCTCCTCCAGATGATCCAGAAATGGCATCTCGTGGTCTGGAGCTGCGCTCATGCCACGACCTCCCAGCGCTTACTTGATCGACTGAAGACGCTCGTCGGCGAGAGCTGCCTCGTCGGAGCGCGGGAACCGCTTGATGATTTCCTGGAATAGCCGCTTGGCGTCGGCGGTCTTCTTCGTCGCCTGCATCTGCAGCGCGCGCTTGTACATCGCCGTCGGAACGCGTGGGGAATTCGGGTATTTCGTGATCAGCGACGCGTACTCCTTGTCCGCGGCGTCAGCGTTGCGCTCGGCGGCGTACGCCTGCGCGGTGTAGAACATCGCCTCGGGCACCAGATCGGATCGCGGATACGTCGAGATCAGCTCCGCGAATGCGGCCCGCGCGGCAACGTTGCCACCCTTGAGCAGCTGATCGCGGCCTGCCTGGAGCAGCTGCGCTGGCCCGGGCCCGCCACCGACAGGCGCCTCGTTCGCTGCATTGTTGCTGTCTGGCGCGACGCCGGCATCGGGCTGCGTTCTCTGCTCTACTGCCGCGCGCATGTCGCGCAGCTGCCGCTGGCTCTGGCCGCTCAGATCCTGGAGCTGGGAGATGTCCTCTCGGATCGCGGCGAGGTCCGCATCGCTCGCTGTCTTCATCGTGTTGATGCGCTTGCTGAGCGCGCTGATCGAGTCGTTGAGCGACCGCATGTTGCGCGACAGGTCGATCAGATACGCGCGCTGCACCGAATCGGCCGCGTTGGCGCCGGCGCGGGTGCCGATCATGTCGGCCTGGAGCTTGTCGAAGTCTGATTTGGTCGCGAAGAAGCAGCCGCCCAGCAGGAGCGGCAGCAGCGCGAACGTGTATGGGGAAGGTTTGGTCATTGGGAGTATGATCCTACTTCAGGATTGGCGAGAATCGGCGACCACGCCGCCAACCTCGCTCCCTTGGTGTGGGTGAGCTGCCGCGCGCGGCCAGACTCGGTGTCCATGATCCACAGCTGCTTTTCGCCGCTCCGCGACGAGGTGAACACGAGGTGCCGCCCGTCGGGCGCCCACGAAGGGTCCTCGTTCTCACCCTCGCTGGTGAGCTGCTTCGGAACACGGTCGCGCAAATCGATCATCCAGATCTGGAAATTGCCGTTCTGCTGCTCGTACGCGATCGCGCGACCGTCAGGTGACCAGTCCGGGCTTGCACGATAGCTGCGCACTCCAGGCGTGTACGCCGTGAGCAGCTGAACGTTGGACCCGTCCGCATCCATAATATACACCTGGGGCGAGCCGGACTTGCCCGAGATGAACGCAATCTGCCGCCCATCCGGACTGTAGGATGGCGAAGTGTTGTCGGTGCCTTTGCCGATGGTGAGTTTTTTGGGCTTGCCCGAGTCCAGACCTGCGAGAACGAGATCGGTCCCCGCGCTTCCGGTTCCCTGCGCGTAAAGAATTGCGTTACCGTTTGGCTGATAGACCGGCGTGATGTTGAGACCCGCGCGAATCTGGCTGACTCGTCGCGTGAAGCCCGTCCGTACATCCAGCTCCTGCACCTGGGTCCCCGTGTTCCCGAGCACGGTGAACACCACGGACTCGCCGTCCGGCGACCACGCCGGCGACAGCGCTCCGCGACCCGTCGTGATCGCTCGCGTCGCCGCGCCATCGCTGTCGACGATCTTGAGCTCGCCGTTCGCGACGTAAGCGATGCGCGTCTGCGCGATGCCGCGCTTTCCAAAAACCCATTGCTCGATCTGGTCGGAGATGCCGTGCACGACAAAGCGCCAGTCACGGTCGCGCCGGTCGAACAGAAAATGCTCCGACTGCAACAGCTGCCCGCGCGACACGTCGTATGCAGCGACGTGAATTCCGGTCGTCGTGCGCGTCATTCGAACGAGCAGCGCGGCGCCGAACTTCGCGACCAGCGGGAAGTTGATCTTCTCACCTGCCGGAGGGACGAGACCGCTGAGCGTCGCGTCATCCAGCGCGATCACGTTCATGCGATCGCTGTAATCGAGATCGCGCTGCACGATGAGTTGCAGCGAGTCGTCGCCGTAGTTGGTGGCGACCGGCAGAACGATCACGCCCGGCTTGGTGCCCGGGTCGTAATTGAGACCCAATCTCACACCCGGCACCGTCGTAGTATCCTGGGCGAGCGCCTCGCGTGAAGCTCCAACGACGCACGCGAGCAGCGTCAACCCAGCCAGTCCCCGCCACCGACTCACTTCAGGAACTCCGGATCGAAGCTGAACACGACGGGCAGCACGTCGTCGGCGAAGCCGGCCGGCAGCGGGCCGAACGCGCCCGCGCTCGATGCCGCTTCGACGGCACCTTGTGCCTCGAGATCGAAGGAGAAATTGCCAGACTTCCTGACGAACGTGAGATCAGACACTGAGCCATCGCGATGAATCAGGAACCGAACCTCCGCCTTGAGCCGCGCGGACGCGTTCCGGGGATTGAAGTTGAGTGCAATCTGCCGAACGATGTTGTTGAGATACCCTGGAAACGGAAACTCGATCCCGTCACTGCGTACGGTCGCGACGTCGGTGCCCTTCCCGCCGGTGGGGCCGCCGCCGGCCTTGGGGGCCGCCGTCGTCGGCTTCGCCGGAACGCTGGTCGCCGTTGGAGCGCTCGCCGTGGGCGCCGGCGCAACCTTACCCTCCGACGGCGTCACCCGCGCGGGAGGCTTGGCCGCGGGTCGGGGCTTCGGAAGCGGCATTTCCTTGACGGTTGACGGGGAAGCAGTCGGCTGCGTAACAGGTGTAGTCGCCGCCGCGGGCTGAGTCTTCACCTCGCCGATCGCGCGCTCGCCGGGCGGCGCGGCCACGATGTTGACCTTGTACATCGGCGGCAATGCTACCTGCTTGCGCTCTCTGAGGGTGTTGAACAGCAAAACCGCGATCGCCGCATGCAGCAACACCGAGAGCGTGAACGGAGTGACGAGTCGCGGTCCCCCCGCCGTCTCCCGCCGGGCGATCATCTCGCCTCGGGTGGCTCGGCCACCAGGCCTATGTCTCCGACGCCGCTCGCTCGCATGATCGCCAGGACCCGCACCACCGACCCGTACGGCACGCCGTCGTCGGCGCGCAGATAGACACCGCCGCTTCCCCGCCGCTGCGCGAGCGCCTTGAAGCTCGCCGCGAACTGATTGTAGGTGAGCCGCGCATCGTCGACGAAAATCGTTCCGCTGCGGTTGATGGTCACCGTCAGCCCGCTCTTCGACTCCAGCGGGCGCGCCTGCGCCTTCGGCAGCGAGATGTCCACACCGCCCTGCATCATCGGCGCGGTGATCATGAAGATGATCATCAACAGCATCATCACGTCGATGAGGCTGACGACGTTGATCTCGGCGTTGAGCGTCAGTCGGCCGCGACCGCGTCCACGCCGCGCCACTAGATCATCCCCTCTCGGACCATCAGTGCGATGAGCTCCGAGCCAAAGCTCTCGAGCTCACCCTCGATCTTGTTGAGGCGCGCCGCGAAAATGTTGTACGCGAATACGGCCGGAATGGCGACGCTGAGCGCCGCTGCAGTCGCAATCAGCGCTTCGGCGACGCCGGGCGCCACTGCGCCAATGTTACCGGAGCCCTTCGAAGCGATTCCGACGAACGCGTCGATGACGCCGAGCACGGTGCCGAGCAGCCCGATCAACGGGCTGACGGAGCCGATCGTCGCCAGCGATGGCACCCATTTGCCGAGTCTGTCGCGCTCCGAAGTCGTCTCGGCGTCAAGCACGAGCTGGAGCGCTTCGACCTGCGCGCTGCTGAAGCGCGCCGAGCGGTCGGCGGTGCCGTGGAGCGCGGGTGTCGTCTCCTCGATGAAGCGCATTGCGCGCTCCATGATTCTCGCCGGCGGCCCGTTGCTGCGGCTCGCCATGCTCGCCGCGCTCTGCACGCTGTTCGCGCCCGCGAACTCGTGGGCAAAGGAATGCGTAATCGACGCGGCACGACGCAGGTCGTACCACTTCAGGAAAATGATGCCCCAGCTGATGAGCGAGAGAATCACCAGAATGAACAGCACGATCTTGGTCGCGCCGGTTGCCTGGGTCACCAGCTCCATCGGCGAGCGCGGAATCCCCTGCACGGCCTGAAGCAGCGCGAACGCAGTCAACTTTGCCTCCGCGTCAACGTGCCGCTCCGGTCATCTGCCGCGCAAACCATGAATAGGTCTGCTTCAGGCCCTCCTTGAGCGACACCTCGGGAGTCCAGCCAAGAACGTCGCGCGCCTTGCTGACCTCGACGAACGACTCCTGCTGCTCACCCGGGCGGTGCGGTGCAAACTCGACGGGTACGTTGCTCTGCGCCGCCTCCTGCAACAGACGCGCGACGTCGAGCACCGAAGTGCCCTTCCCGGTTCCGATGTTGAAGGCGCGCGCATCGACCTTGCCGCGCGCGGGCAAAGGCTTCGTTGCGGCAAGCCACACAGCCCGCGCGACATCACCGACGTAGACGTAATCGCGGGTCTGCTCGCCATCGCCGAAAATCGTGAGCGGTTTGTCGTTGAGAATGCGGCCGCAGAAGATTGCGACGACACCTGCCTCACCGTGCGGATCCTGGCGGGGCCCATAAACGTTCCCGAAGCGCACAGCTACCGTGTCCTTGTCGTGAACGCGACCGTAATAAGCGAGGTAGTACTCCGTACTCAGCTTGGATATCGCGTATGGAGATTCGGGGTCCTTGGGAAAGTCCTCGACGTTTGGCGGGGTGGTGAACTCACCGTACAGCGCGCCACCCGTGGAAGTGAAGACGACCCGGGCGTTGGACTTCGAGCTCCGCAGCGCTTCCATGAGATTGAGGGTGCCAATGATGTTGATGGTCGCGTCGTTGATCGGATCGGCGACGCTGTGCCGGACGTCGATCTGCGCAGCGAGATGCGCGATCACGTCGAACTTTCCATCGCCAACCAGCGCAGCGAACTCCGCCGAATTGACGCCGACCTCTACGAACCGCGCTGCCGCCGGCAGATTCTCGCGCTTCCCGCTCGAGAGATCGTCGGCGATGGTTACGTCGAACCCTTTGGCGAGAAAGAGGTCGGCCACGTGCGAGCCGATGAACCCTGCCCCGCCAGTAACGAGTGCTTTAGGCAATGTCGGTTGGATCTCCGGCTGTCGGATGCTCAGTCTTCACCGCGCGTTGATCGGCGGCCGCGCCCTTCTCGAGCGCGAACAGGTAGCGGGCCGCATCGACGACGCCAAGCCCGCGCCCGTTCGCGGCAGCGGCCTTGAGTCGCACACTCGGCTCATGAAGGAATTTATTCATCAGGGACTTTGAGAAATTTTCGACTGTCTCTGCCTGCTCGGGCGTAAGTGCGCCGAGCCGCCGCAATGCTGCAGCAAGCTCCGTACTACGCAGCCTGTCCATCTCTTCACGGAATTCACGAACTACGGGCACCGCAGCCAACCCCGCTACCCAATCCCAGAACTTCTGACTCTCCGCTGCAACGATCGCCTGAGCGGCGGGAATGTCTTCGGCGCGCTGCTCCAGATTGGCCGCCGCCGCGGCGCGCAAATCGTCGAGGTCGTAGAGAAAAACGTTGTCAAGCTCGCCGACGGCTGTCTCGACGTCACGCGGCAGCGCGATATCGAGGATGCAGAGCGGACGATCGCCCCGCGCCTCGATCGAGCTCCGTACCCGAGGCACCGTAACGACGGGCACCGGCGATGCCGTTGAGCAAATGAGGACATCGACGTCGCGCAGCGATTCCCAGCACTGATCGTAGTGCATCGCCACGGCTGCGTGCCGCTCGGCCAGCGCCTGCGCGCGCTCATGAGTGCGGTTCGCGACGATCGCGACACGCACACCCTCTTTCTGCAGACACTCGAGCGCTAGCTCCGCAACATCGCCGGCGCCGAGGACCATCGCGCTGCGTGCTCCGAGATTGCCGAAGATCTTCTTGGCGAGCTGGACTGCGGCAGAGCTCACCGACGCCGCGCCGCGGCCGATACCCGTCTCTTCACGCGCGCGAGATGCGGCAAGCAGAGCAGTCTGGAACATTCTGTTGAGCACCGGACCCGACTCCGATCTGCACTGCTCCCACGCATCCTTCACCTGACCCTGAATCTGCGCCTCACCGAGGATCATCGAATGCAATCCGGCAGTCACGGCGAAGAGATGGGCCGCGGCTTCGCGATCGCGCCGCAAGTAAACGAACTCCGATGCATCGCTTCCCAGCCGATTCGAGAGCAGCGCGGTGATCTCGGGAAGCAGATCGCCGCCGTCTTCGACGGCGTAGACCTCGGTCCGATTGCAGGTCGAAAGGACGACGCCTTCCCTCAGCAGTCCGAGGTCGCGCAGCCGCGCCAGCTCGCGCAGCCCTTCCTGCGGACGCAACGCGAGTCGCTCGCGCACGTCGATCGGCGCCGTCACATGACTCACTCCAGCGACGATCAGCGCCACGATTCCATTCTCTCGGTGAAAGTGCCGTCCTCGACCGATGCACAGAAATCGTCTCCGACGAGCTTCGGCGCAGCGTCACGCCAGCGATCGTCGCCCGACGCGATCAGCCTGGAGCGCAGTCCACGCAAAGCCGAAACCGCCCGCTCGTAGCGGGTGTCGAACCGGCCTGCTATCGCATCGCGAATCCTCGCCGCCGCGCCGGGCACTCCACCTGAGGAAACAGCGATGGTGATGTCGCCGGAGCGATGCAGCGCCATGGTGTGGAAATTTCCTTCGTCCGGATAATCGCTGACGTTGACGAGCTTACCGCGAGCGTTGGCATCGACCGCGATGCGGGCGTTGACCTCGCGCGAGTCGGTCGCGGCAACCACCAGCGTCGCCCCCTCCAGCTGCTTCGCCTGATATTCCTCCCGAACGAGCTCGATCCTTCGCGCCTTGTGCGCCGCATCGAGCTCGGCCGTGGCGTCGGGGGCGATCACGATGACTCGCGCACCGGCATCGGCGAACGCCAGCGCTTTTCTGGTACCGACCGATCCGCCACCGAACACCACCGCGGTGATGCGTTCTCCGTGCAAGGCGACTGGAAAATCGCTCACAGGAATTGGCCCCGATTGAGCGATGCCATCCGGAAGACAACATAGAGCGCGACTACGCTCGCGAAGGTGACCGCCGACATCAGCGCCGCGCGTCGCGCCTGCCAGCCATGGCGCACGCGACCGAGGGCGAGCGCGCTGACGCCCGCCCACGCAGCGACTCCCCAGATAAGCTGCGGAACTACAAGAGCGCGATACTCGAAGGAGTAGGCGCCGGCGAGCGCGAGCCCAAGCGTGAGGCCCAGGAACCCCGCGATCGACGACACATGATTCACCCTGTCGAGGGTTTCGAGTGGCGGGAAGAACCTGAACACCGCCCCGAACCGCGCCGACTTGAGCTCCCGCCGCGCGACGAGGTACATCGTGCCTGCGGCGGCGGCAGTCGCGTACGCGGCGATCCCGATGAAGCTCAGCACTATGTGCATTGTCAGCCACACCGCGCGCGCGCCCTGCGGCTCCAGAAATGGGCGCATGCCGGCAAGGTTTCCCGCCACCGTGACGACGGCGGCGACCGGCGCTGCAACGAGGGTCAGACTCACCTCACGCGCGACGCTCTCCACGATGACGAGAGAGATCGCCAGAACCAATCCCGCAAAGGATAGCGCGGGACCGAGTCCGGTCAGGGACGCCGCTCCGGACTGCCGGGTGAGACCCGCCAGTGCCGTCGCGTGCGCGCCAATGCCGAGCAAGAGCGCGATGACCACCGCTGCGACGGGCGCTCTGAGGCGCCGCGCAAATGGCAGTGCCGCAATAGCCGCAGCGCCGACATAGAAGGTGACGGCAACAAAATGGGCGATCGCTATCATCGATCGCCCTAATTTAATGGGGCGGGGCGGCTCGGCGGTCGGAGACCGTCCGCTCACCAGGCACCCCTAGACCCAAAGGCGGCAGGTGGGAGACGTGGTCAGAAGCACCGGTATCAGTTTATCCGGCGCCCTCTACAGTGGCGTGACGCAGCGAGAATGCGAGAATGACAACTCTTCCCTGAGCATCTCTGCGCATCTCTACCACCTGCCACCTTTTGGACTAGAGTGGCCGGTTTTGCGGCCGAGATCCAGAATCCGAAAGCTTATTCCGGCATGGTGGCGGTCTGCCGCACGGGCATGCCGTCACGAATCGTCGGCTGGTTTTGACGGGTGAGAATGACCGTCGCTGCGTAGGGGGTCACCCGCACCACCTGACCGATCGCCGCGACCACCGGCGGGGCCGGATTCTCGTCTTCACGACCAGTCGAGTTATCGATGAAGGTGACTTCGTCACCTGCCTTGACGCCGCTCTTCGAGTTCAGCGACACGATCACGTAGTGACCGATCGAAGGCAGCACCGGCTCGCCGTGCACGTAAATCACCTTGCCGCGGGTTCCGCCGGCAAGCGGTGACATGTCGCCCGACGGGAACGGCAGAGCGGGCGCGGGAATCACGCGCTCGTCGAGCATGATCTCGCCGTACTGTTTGACGATCCGCGCAATCGGACGCTGTCCGGGCTGGATCGACTCGATTCGCAGCAGACCGGTCGGAACGACGACCTGTCCGTAATCGTCGCCGAGACTTTCTCCGAGCACGTACGACATGTAGGTGTCGCCAAGCCGCGGCACGACTCCGCGCGGCAGCTCGACGTAGAGATTGTCGTTGAGCTGGTATCTCGACTGAACGATGCTGGTCTTGATACCCGGGCGATCGACGCTCGCCGCGAGTCTTCCAGCTCCGCGTGGGCCGCCATCGCGATCGGCATACGGCGCCGCTTCGACTTCTCCCTTACGCACCCCGCCACCACGCGACCGCCCGACGACGTCCGCCTGTAGCTCCGCGGCGGCGCGACTCATCGGAGACGCGAATACTGTCAGATCCGACTTCTCGCCGCTCTGCACCGGCTGCTGCTGCACAGGCACAGGACGAGTCACAACGTGCGAGACGACTTCACCGGCACTGTCCGCGCTCGCAAGCGCCTCCGGTTTGACTTCGGTCCCCCAGATGCGGATGACTTCGCCGGGGTAGATCCAGTGCGGATCCTTAACGACATCGGTGTTGCGTCGGAAGATTTCCGGCCACCGGAACGGATTCTTAAGATAGAACTGCGCGAGGTCCCACAGGGTGTCGCCCTTCTTCACCACGTGCTTCACTTCCTTGGTGGTGTCGGAGGTCATGACCAGGTTGTTGGTCGTGTCTACCGCGACAGGAGGGGCGGGACGGGTCGTGTCGGGATTGGTGGGAACCTGCGCGCTAGCGCTTCGCGTCGCGCTGCAGAAGATCAGTGCTGCGCCAACGGTTGCGGCGCGAAGCCCGAATGTCGTTACGGCTGCTGACGATGTCTGCTTCAGATTACCGATCACACGTACTCCCGACTTGACGGATTCATAACCCGCCAGACGGGACGGGTCAACAATTTGACGGTCGTTACGGCGTAAAGTCACGGTACATGCTGCGGATTCGGGGTCTCGCCCTTGTTAACTAGCACCCCTACTCCCAAAGGTGGCAGGTGGGAGACATGGTCAGAGGCGCGGATATCAGTTTATCCGGCGCATTCCATAGTGGCGTGACGCAGCTAGAAGGCGAGTATGACAACTGCTCACTGAGCATCTCTGTGCATGCTCTCCCACCTGCCACCTTTGGGACTACAGATGCCAGAACGGCCGCGCTGTTCGCGCGGCCGTCCGGAAGATCTCAGAATCCAAGGCCGTTAGAAGGGGAGATCGTCGTCGGTCTCCTCGAGGGCGCCGGGGAAATCCTCGAAGTCCGTGCCCGACCCCGACCCCGCCGCGCCGGTCTTGGCTCCGGCGGTTGCCGGAGCCCGGCTCCGACCACCGCTCTCGCCTTCGAAATCGCCGGACGACCCGCGTCCGCCGCCCAGCATCGTCAGCTCGCGGACGTTGATCTCGGTGGAGTACCGGGTCTGGTTCTCCTTGTCCTGCCACTGGCGATACTCGATGCGACCCTCGACGTAGATCTTGTCGCCCTTCTTGCAGTACTTCTCGACGACATCGGCGAGGCCGGTGCCCTTGGTGTTCCACACCACGCACCGGTGCCACTCGGTCTTTTCCTGCTTCTCGCCATTCGGCGAATTCCACTGTCGGCTCGTCGCGAGCGAGAAAGTCGCGACCCGGTTGCCGCCCGTCGTCGAGCGTACCTCGGGATCGCTGCCCAGATTTCCGATCAGCATCACTTTATTCAGACTTCTGCTCACTGTGCCTCCTGGCGAGAGTTCGGTTCCCGCCCAGAATAGTATAGGTAGGGCTCAGAGCCCGAGCAAACCAACGATTTCAACGGTCAGCAAAACTCCCCGCCGATCTTTCCTCATCGCCCGCGCCGGCTTCCAGCATCCGCCGCATCACCAGCGCGTCCTCGACCGGCCGACGGTAGTAGTTTCGCCGCCTGCCGATCCCGGTAAAGCCACGCGATTCGTACAACCCCCGCGCCGCGCGATTCGACTCGCGAACCTCGAGAAACGCGTTCCGCACCCCGCGGGTTCCGAGCTCGATCAGCACCGCGTCCAGCATCTGGCCCGCCAGCCCCTTCCCGCGATGCGCGGGATGAACAGCGATGTTCAGCAGCTCCGCATCGGCACCAACGCTGAACGCAATCACATACCCCGCGACATCGAAATCCGGCGGATATCCGACCACGTGAAAGATAGCTGAAGAACCGCCGAGTATTCGCCGAAAAGACTCTTCACTCCAGGGGTCGGCGAAGGACGTACGCTCGATCGCGGCGATCGCGCTGATATCTGCGTCGGTCGCCGGCCTCAGCCGCGCCGTCACGCCGTCAGCGGCCGCCCGTGCACGGCCTCCCAGCGGACCTGCGCTTCAGCGAGCCGACCGTAGTCCGGTTCCCACCCGGCCAGATCCACCGGCTCCGACTTCATCACCTGGTCGAGGATCAGGGCGACCCCGCGCGCGTGGGGATGAGCGTCGATCTCCTGGCCCGGTCCCACGACGCGGGTCGATTTCTCCCTGGCCCGGAAGTCGTCGAGATCCGCTCTCGAGAGAATCCTTGCCGGCTCGGCGCTATACTCGCCGCTGTCCGGTCGATAAACGATGCGGCTGGCGAAGAATTCACCCCGCATCGCATCGAGCACCGATAGATACTCTCCCGGGGGGAGCGGCGGTTTCGCGCCGCTTACTCCGAGCAGAAGCGATGACACCGCGAAAAGCGGAACACCGTAGCCAACCGCCAGTCCCTTCGCCACCGAGCCCGCGATCCGGAGACTCGTAAAGCTCCCCGGCCCCGCCCCGCACACGAGCCGGCCGATCTCCTCGCCCCTCAAACCGGCCTCGGCAAAACACTCCGCTATCGCCGGCATCAGCCGCTCACCGCGTCCGGCGCGGGCAACACCCGTGTCTTCACCAGACAAGCCGCGCTCACAGACGACTTCGGCCCCACGAAGGACCGCGACGCTTCCCTCATAGGTCGCGCCTTCGATCACCAGCGTATAAGGACGGCCGCCATCACCCACGTGTCCAACCCCGGAGCGTAGTCACGCTCCAAAGTTATCCCGCCAGCAGAATCCGGCGACCCGGATCGTCGGGCACGTAGTCCAGATCGATCGGCACATGATTCTCGGGCAACCGCTCGCCCGCCCGCTCCGGCCACTCCACCAGCACCAGCGCGTGCGATGACACAATCTCGTCCCATCCAAGATTGGTGAGCTGCTCAGGGGATTCGAGCCGATAAAGATCGATGTGGTAGACCGGCGACCGGGGCGACCGGTACTCATGCACCAGCGCGTAGGTCGGACTGGTGATCTCTTCACTGACTCCGTAGCCGCGACAGATTGCGCGCGCGAGGGTGGTCTTGCCGACGCCGAGCTCACCAGTCAACGTCACCACCAGTGGCGGCGTCGATGCGCGGCCCAGATCCTCGCCCCATTGACTGAGCTCCGCTTCGGTCAGCTTGAGATGACCCTTCCCGGCCCGCGGCGGAACTACGTGCCGGTGCGCTGACATCTAGCGGCCGTGCAGACCCGCCAGCGACCCTCTGCTCTCCTTGCGGCCTGCCTTTGCCTTCACCTCGAAGAGCTGGTCGCGGAGCTGCGCCGCGGTCTCGAAGTCGAGGTTGGTCGCTGCTTCACGCATCTGCGCCTCGAGATCGGCGATCAGCGCCGGAAGATTGTCGGCGCCATACTGCGCGCCCGACTCGGCCACGCGGCGCCCCTTCTCGCGCTCGCGTTCTTCGCGCTCGGTCCGCGCATCGGCAACCCGGGTGATGAAGCGAACCTGATCGACGCTCTTGGTTACGCTCATCGGAGTGATCCCGTGCTCGCGATTGTACGCCTGCTGCAGCTCGCGTCGCCGGCCGGTCTCCTCCATGCAGCGCTGCATCGAGCCCGTGATCCTGTCGGCGTAGAAGATCGCACGACCGTTCAGATTGCGCGCCGCGCGACCCACCGTCTGAATCAGCGACCGATCGCTGCGCAGAAAACCTTCCTGATCGGCGTCGAGAATCGCGACGAGCGAGACTTCGGGCAGGTCGAGCCCCTCGCGCAACAGGTTAATGCCGATCAGCACGTCGAATTCGCCGAGCCTGAGGCCGCGAACGATTTCCATCCGCTCGATCGCGTCGATGTCCGCATGCATGTAGCGAACGCGCACTCCCATCTGCTGCAGATAGTCTGCGAGATCCTCGGCCATCCTCTTGGTGAGGGTGGTGACCAGCACTCTCTCCCCGCGACGCTCGCGGATCCGAATCTCGTTCAGCAGATCGTCGACCTGGCCGCGTACCGGC
This sequence comes from uncultured Gemmatimonadota bacterium, assembly GCA_946478895.1. The sequence continues at coordinate 36,943 of CAMLDY010000007.1, read as the reverse complement.
CGCACGTCGATCTCGGGATCGACCAGGCCGGTGGGACGGATGATCTGCTCTACGACAGCGCCCTCCGAGAGCCGCAGCTCGATCTCCGCCGGCGTCGCGCTGACGTTGAGCGCGCGCGGCGTCAGCGACAGGAACTCGTCGAACATCAGCGGCCGATTGTCGAGCGCGCTCGGCAGCCGGAAGCCGTAGTCGACGAGGGTCAGCTTGCGCGCCCGGTCACCGTTGAACATCCCGCCGATTTGCGGCAGTGTCACGTGCGATTCGTCGACGACGACGAGAAAATCTTCCGGGAAATAGTCGAACAGGCACGCCGGACGCTCGCCCTCGGCGCGCCCGGAGAGGTGGCGTGAGTAATTCTCGATCCCGGCGCACGTGCCGATCTCCAGCATCATCTCGATGTCGAAGTTAGTGCGCGATTCCAGCCGCTGCGCCTCGAGCAGCTTGCCCGCGGCGCGGAGCTCGGTGAGACGCTGCGCCAGCTCCTCACGGATCAACGCCACCGCGCGCTCGATTGTCGGGCGCGACGTCACGAAATGCTTCGCAGGGTAGATGGCCGCTTTCTCGAGCGTCGCGATCGTATCGCCGGTGAGCGGATTGATCTTGGTGATGCGCTCGATCTCGTCGCCCCACATCTCGACGCGCACACCTTGCTCCTCGTACGCGGGAAGAATCTCGACGGTGTCGCCGCGCACGCGGAACGTCCCGCGCTCGAGTCCCATGTCGTTGCGCGAGTACTGGATCTTCACCAGCGAGCGCAGGATGTCGTCGCGCGGAATCTTCTGCCCGCGGGTGAGCATCACCATCTGCTCGCGATAGCTGCGCGGATCGCCCAGGCCATAAATCGCCGACACCGTGGCGACGATCACCACGTCGCTTCGCTCCATCAGGCTCGACGTCGCCCGCAGACGCAGCCGGTCGATATCCTCGTTGATCGAAGCGTCCTTCTCGATGTAGGTGTCCGTCGTCGGGACGTAGGCTTCGGGCTGGTAGTAGTCGTAGTACGAGATGAAGTACTCGACGGCGTTGTGCGGGAAGAAGCTCTTCAGCTCGCCGTACAGCTGCGCTGCGAGGGTCTTGTTGTGCGACAGAACGAGCGTCGGCTTTCCGTAGTTCTTGATGACGTTCGCCACCGTCATCGTCTTTCCGGATCCGGTGACGCCAAGCAGGGTCTGAAAGCGGTCACCCCGCTCCAGGCCCCTCGTCAGCTCCGCGATCGCTTTTGGTTGATCACCCGCCGGCGCGAACGGCGCCTGCAGATCAAATACTGCCTTGGTCATTCTTGATATCGCTCGACAGCCGCTCGCGACGCGCGACTTCCGTCACGCCTTTCACTCGCCTGGCTGCCTTGATGATTTTCTGAAGATGCGCGAGGTTGCCGACCTCGACCGCCAGCTCGCCGATCACGTGACCGTCGGAGCTGTGCAGCTCGAAGCTCCTGATGTCGGTGCCGGTCGATGAGACCGCCGTCGCCAGATCCGCGTAAAGGCCGCGTCGATCCGTCGCCTCGAGCGCGAGACGCACCATGAACTTCTCGCCCTCCAGCTCCTTCCAGTCGATCTCCAGTCGCCGCTCCGGTTCCTGAATCAGCATCAGCAAATTCGGGCAGTCGGACCGATGAATGCTCACGCCGCGGCCCCTCGTTACATACCCCACAACCGGGTCTCCGGGTACGGGCTGACAGCATTGCGCGTAGCGCACCATCATCCCGTCCACGCCCTGGATGCGGACGCCCTTGGTGGTGCCGCGAACCTTGTCCACCAGCCAGTCCAGTGGCCCCGGCTTCGGAGCTTCGGCAACGCCGTCGGTCTCGGGGTACAGCTCCTTCAGCACCTGCGACACGTTCACATCGCCCTGCCCGATCGACGCGACAAGGTGATTCACATCCATCAGCTTCAGCGTTCTCGCGACTTTGAGCAGCTCCGGATCTTCGGGCTTGGTCAGCCGCCGGCGCTTGATCTCACGATCGAGGATCTCCCGCCCCAGTTTGACCGACGTCGCGTGCTCCTCGATGCGCAGACGCTGGCGAATCTTGTGGCGCGCCCTTCCCGTCCGTACATGCGCCAGCCAGTCCCGGCTCGGCTTTGCCGACGGCGACGTGATGATCTCGACTGTCTCCGAGTTCTTGAGCTCGCGTGCCAGTGAAGCGATCCGTCCGTTGATGCGCGCGCCCTGGCAATGCAGCCCGACTTCGGTGTGGACGGCGAACGCGAAATCGATCGGGGTCGCGCCCTTCGGCAGCTGGATCACGTCGCCCGTCGGCGTGAAGACGAAAATCTCGTCCTGATACAGATCGAGCTTGAGGAACTCCAGGAATTCATCGGGAGTCTTGGCGTCGAGCTGGAGCTCGAGCACTTGCCGGAACCACTGGAGCGCGCGATCGAGCTCATCGGCGCTCTTGCCCGAATCCTCCTTGAATCGCCAGTGCGCGGCGATGCCGTACTCGGCGGTGCGGTGCATCTCCCGGGTGCGAATCTGGATCTCGAACAGCTGGCGCCCCGGCCCGAACACCGTCGTGTGCAACGACTGGTAGCCGTTCGACTTCGGCTGGGCGATGTAATCCTTGATGCGCTCCTGCAGCGGGGTGAATTGATCGTGGATGACGCCGAGGGCGTGGTAACAATCGGGGACGCTGTTGACGAGGACGCGGATGGCGAGGAGGTCGTAGATCTCTTCGTACGGCTTGTCCCACTTCTTCATCTTCTTGTAGATCGACCAAAGGTGCTTCGGTCGACCCGTGACTTCGACATCGGCGATCGCTGCTTTGCGGAGGTGTGACTCGAGCGGTTCCTTGAGCTGGGCGATCGATTTCTCGCGCTCCACCCGTCGCGTCGCGACCTTCTTCGCCAGCGCCTTGTACTCCGACGGCTCCAGGTGCTTGAAGGCGAGGTCCTCGAGCTCCCAGCGCACCCGCGCCATTCCGAATCGGTGCGCGAGCGGTGCATAAAGATCGCGGGTCTCAGTCGCGATTCGCTTTTGACGTTCGGCGGGCAGAAACTCGAGCGTCCGCATGTTGTGCAGCCGGTCCGCCAGCTTGATGAGGATGACGCGCGCATCCTTGGCGATCGATAGCAGCAGCTTGCGATAGTTCTCGACCTGGCGTTCCTGCGACGAGTTGAGCGGCAGGTGGCCGATCTTGGTCAGGCCATCGACGATCCCGGCAACCTCCTTCCCGAACTCCGCTTCGATGTCGTCGATGGTGATGGCGGTGTCTTCGACGACATCGTGAATCAAACCGCTCGCTACCGTAATCGAATCCAGCTGCAGGTCGACCAGGATCTTCGCGACCTCGACGCAATGCGACACGTACTTGTCGCCCGACAGCCGCTTCTGCCCCTCGTGGGCCTTCTCACTGAACCGATAGGCGCGCGTCAGCAGCTCCCGGTCCAGACGCTCCGGAAGTCCCTCCTGCATCCATGTGGGAAGTGTCTCGTTTTCCCTGACCGCGCCTGCCGTCAAAGCAGTCCTGCCTCCGCGAAGCTGATGTAGCGCCCCCTCCCGATAATAACGTGATCCTGTACGGGGATGTCGAGTACTTTCCCCGCCTGCACGAGCTGTTCTGTTACTACCCTGTCGTCGGGCGATGGTGTCGGATCACCGCTCGGATGATTGTGAACCAGAATGATTGCCGCCGCTCTCTCCGCGATCGCTTCCCTGAACACCTCGCGCGGATGCACGAGCGACGAGTTGAGAAGACCACGCGTTACGGTGATGTCCCGTTCCAGCCGGTGCTGGGAGTCGAGAACAGCGACGTGAAACTCCTCGACGGGCAGATCCTCCAGACGCTGGGCGAATATCTCGTACACATCCCGCGGCCACCGAACCGGCGCACCCTCCTGGCGCTCCTCGGCCGCCATGCGACGTCCCAGCTCGAGGGCGGCGTGGACACAAACCGCACGAGCCGTTCCCACTCCTCGAACGCTGGTCAGTGTGGCAACAGGTTGGGTGGCCAGCAGCCTTAGCGATCCCCGGCAACCGGCAAGGATCTCCTGGCCGATCCCGAGAGCCGACCGGCCCTCGGATCCGCTACCCAGTAAGATAGCCAGGAGCTCGCTCGAGCTGAGTGCGTGGGCGCCGTGACTCCTCAGTCTCTCCCGCGGGCGCTCGGCGGCGGGAAGCTCTCGTATGGTAAGCGTCATTCCGTACTCCATTTCGCAGGAATACGGATCATCACGCCGTCATCGACTATTACTCCCACCGGCCGACGGCGAACGTAATCGTGACTCTTCTGAGGAAGGTGGCCTGCTGGTTACACAGTCAAGGCGGGGAGTCGATCTTGGCGCGATCTGGCTTGGTTCAATACGGAAGCGGGGAGCTTTAAGCTGTGTCAGCACGCTGCTCGCAGCTAACTCTGACTATGGAAGAGGCAGCTCCGCGCAGCAAGCTCACCCAGCTTAAAGCTCCGTGCTTCTGTTTTGTGGTGGCCACAGAGCGCCGAGTACTCCGTCCCGCCTTGATTCCACCGAGTACTACCGCCCGCCTTGACTACAAATTGGCCCCGTGGCACTTCTTGAACTTCTTCCCTGACCCGCACGGACACGGATCGTTGCGCCCGACATTTGACCAGTCGGCAGACCCGCCCGCTCCAGGCACCCCCGGGATCCCGGCCGTTCCCATCGCTGTTCCGGCCGCCATTGCGTTGCTTAGCGATGAGCTCTTCCTGCCTACGTGGACCGTCGGCTCAGGGCGGACCGCCGCGCCGGGCTGCGGCGGCTCCTCGGGCCCGATGTCCAGAGTCTCATCGGTTCCTTCACCATCGCTCTCACCCGCCGGGATGTCCTCCAGAATTCCGAGGGCGTTGTACCGCCGCGTCGGCGCCGCCGGACGGCGAGGTCCGCTGCCGTTCGGCCGCCCGCCATCACCGCCCATATCCGGCGGCGGCCCCGCCTCGAAGGTGATCTGCGCGCGCAGGAACCGCTCGGTGAAGGTGTTGTGGATGTCCTCCATCAGATCCACGAACATGGTGTACGCTTCGTGCTTGTACTCGATGAGTGGATCCTTCTGACCCCACGAGCGATAGCCGATCGCGTTGCGCAGCTGGTCGAGATCGTAGAGATGGTCCTTCCACTTCTCGTCGAGGACGTGGAGCATCACCAGCGACAACAGCTGGTCGGAGTACTCGCCGAGGCTCGCCATCTTGTCCGCGAACGCTTTTCTGCCGGCCTCGGTGGCTCGCTGCAGCGCCTCCGATTCGCTGGTCGGTAGCGAACCGTCCTCGAAGCCCGGCACGGTCAGCATGTAGTGCATCAGCAGGTCCTGACGCACCAGCGCGAAATCCCACTCCTCCTGCGAATCGAATTCGTTGAGCATGTTCTCGACGCGCTTCGACACGCCCTTCTCGATCATCTTCTCCGCTTCGGCCTTCAGCTCCTCGCCGCCTTCCAGCGCAAAGGAGCGCAGCGAATAGATCACCTCGCGCTGCTGGTTCATGACATCGTCGTACTCCAGCAGCCGCTTGCGTGACTGGAAGTTCTGGAGCTCGACTCGCTTCTGCGCCTGCTCGATGGACCGGGTGATGAGCGAGTGCGTCAGCATCTCGCCTTCTTCCGCTCCCATCCGATCCATCAGCTTGGCGATGCGATCGGACCCGAACAGTCGCATCAGGTCGTCTTCGAGCGAGAGGAAGAACTGCGACGCCCCCGGATCTCCCTGGCGACCCGCGCGGCCGCGAAGCTGCCGGTCGATGCGCCGCGACTCATGCCGCTCGGAGCCGATGATGTGCAGACCTCCGCACTCGATGATGTCTTCGATCTGGTTCTCGGCGTTCTTGCGCTGCGACGGCTTGGATTCGGTGACGCCCGGCCCGAGTTTAATATCCGTGCCGCGGCCGGCCATGTTGGTGGCAATCGTGACCGCGCCCGGCTGTCCCGCGCCCGCCACGATCTCTGCTTCGCGCTGGTGGTACTTCGCGTTCAACACGTTGTGCGGGATTCCGGCGCGCTTGAACATGCGCGACAGCGTCTCCGACACGTCGACGTTTACCGTTCCGACGAGCACCGGGAACTGCAGCTCGTGCAGCCGCTGGGTCTCCTCCAGAATCGCGTTGTACTTCTCGCGTCTCGTCTTGTAGACGAGATCCTGCCGGTCGTCGCGAATCACCGGCCGGTTCGTCGGAATCACCGACACGCCCAGCTTGTAGATCTCGTGGAACTCGGTCTCTTCCGTCTCGGCGGTGCCGGTCATGCCCGCCAGCTTGTCGTAGAGCCGGAAGTAGTTCTGGATCGTGATCGTCGCGAGGGTCTGGGTTTCACCCTTTACCTGAACGCCTTCCTTGGCTTCGACAGCCTGATGCAGGCCTTCTGACCAGCGCCGGCCGTGCATGGTGCGGCCGGTGAACTCGTCGACGATGAGCACCTGGCCTTCCTGCACCACGTAATTCACATCGCGCTCGAACAACGCGTGCGCGCGCAGAAGCTGATGGACGATGTTCAGTCGCTCGCTCTTGGCGGCGTAATCGCGATTCAGAGTGTTGCGCGCCTCCAGCTTCTCGGCCGGAGTCATGTCCGGATCGTGATCGATGGCGTGCACCTGCTGCGACAGATCCGGCAGCACGAACTCGTCGTGCGCGTCCGGCGACATGAAGTCGATGCCCGAATCGGTGAGGTGCACCGAATGTCCTTTCTCGTCGAGCACGAACAGCAGATCATCCTCGATGTCGCGGTATTGCTGCTTGCTGGCAGGAAGGCGCCGATCCGCGATGTGCTGGAGCTCCATCTTCTGCACCAGCTGCTTGACGCCGGTTTCCTGGAGCACCTTGAGCAGCCGTTTATTCTTCGGCCCGCCCAGCTGCGCCTTGTAGAAGGCTAGCGCTGCCTCATCGTTGTCTCCGGCCTCGAGGGCTTTCTCGCCCGCGGCGACCAGCGCGTTGACCAGATCGGTCTGCCGCCTGACGAGTCTCGCCACCGCCGCGTTGTGCTGCGCGTACTCGGCGTCGCTCTCGTTGCCGACCGGACCGGAGATGATCAGCGGGGTCCGCGCTTCGTCGATCAACACCGAATCGACTTCGTCGACGATCGCGTAAGCGTGCGTCCGCTGCACCCGATAGTCCAGCGACTGCACCATGTTGTCGCGCAGGTAGTCGAAGCCGTACTCGTTGTTGGTGCCGTAGGTGATGTCGCACTCGTAGGCCGCGCGCCGCTGCGCCGTGCCCGGCTCGGTGTCGTCGATGCAGCCGACGGTCAGACCGAGATACTTGTAGAGATGCCCCATCCACTCCGAGTCGCGCCGCGCGAGGTAGGAGTTGACGGTGATCAGGTGCGCGCCCTTTGCCGGAAGCGCGTTGAGATAGAGCGGCAGCGTCGCGACGAGGGTCTTTCCTTCACCGGTCGCCATCTCGGCGATGCGGCCGTGGTGGAGCTGGATGCCGCCCATAAGCTGGACGTCGTACGGCACCATGTTCCATTCCATCTCCTGGCCGGTGACCACCACCTTGCTGCCGACCAGCCGCCGCGCAGCCTCGCGCACCGTGGCGAACGCTTCCGGCAGCAGCTCGTCGAGCACGTCGGCGATCCCTGCCCGCAGCTCCGCCTCGGCGCCCCCGCGGCCGTCCACACCACTCAGCTGATTGTCGATCTGCTCGCGCGCCGCGGGATCGGCGGTGACACGCTTCTGCTCCCTGAGCGACGCAATCCGGGCCTCGATCTCGCCTGTGCGCTCGCGGATCCGAGCGCGGAATTTCTCGGTCTGGCCGCGTAGCTCTTCCTCGGAAACGCCGTGCAGGCGCTCGTAAATCTCGTTGATCTCGTCGACGATCGGCTGGATGCGTTTCCGCTCCCGCTCGTGACGAGTTCCGAACACTCCGCTCAGCAGCCCTGTCAACGCCATTTACGAAATTTCCTCAGACGGACTCCGCCGCCTCAACGATACAGCCCTCGAGCCTCGATGAACCTCTCGACGCTCTCGGGCACGAATCCCTTGATTGACTTACCAGCCCGCAAACGCGCCCGAATCTCGGTCGAGGACACATCGACGCGCCGGGTCGATACTTCGATCACACCATCTGGAACCGGTTTGACTGCTGCGGTAGAACCCCCGTCACGGCGCATTACCGCCAGCGTCGCGAGCTCACGGATCCGCTCCGGCTCGCGCCACTGATCGAACGCGGCCAGAGCATCTTCGCCGAGGAGCAGGAAGAGCTTCCCCGACGGATATCGGGTCGCCAGCTGCTCCAGCGTGTCAACCGTGTAAGATAACCCCTTCCGCTCGATTTCCGCGTCGTCAACCGAGTAGTGCGCATCGTCGGCGACCGCGAGCCTGACCATCTCCAGGCGATCCCGCGCGGGCGCGACGGGCGGGCTGTTGATCTTGAACGGCTGGGCCCCGGCGGGAATGAAGATCAGTCGGTCGAGATTGAGTGCCTCTCGCGCATCGGAGGCCAACAGAAGGTGGCCGACGTGGGGTGGATCGAAGGTGCCGCCGAAGACCCCGATCCTCACGCTATGCTGCCGGCTTCGCCGGCGCCGGCCCGCAAGCCTCTCGAACGTCGCGATCGTTCGGGTACGCCGCACGCATGGCGTCGCATAAATCGCGGGCATCCTCGGTGTACTTGATCGCGCGATACGCCTCGAGAAGCTTCAGGTACGCCTCCCGGGTTTTTGGCGCGTGGGGATGCAACCGGATCACGTCCTTGAAGTAGATGATGGCGGAGTCGAATGCCTTGCGCTTGAGGTAGAGATAGCCCGTGTCGTAGTCCTTCTCCGCGAACCACTCGTCGAGCTTCGCCAGCTCCTTCTGCGCCTGTGGCGCGTAGGGAGAATCCGGATATGCGGAGGTAATGGCTTCGTATGCCGCCTGAGCCGATTTGCCGTACGTCGCATCCAGCTGCGGAGCGCGCCATTCGTGCTGATAGGCGCGACCCGACAGGTAAAAGGCGTCGTCAACCAGCGTGTCCTGGGGGAACGCGTCGATCAGTCGATTATAGGTGCCGGCGGCGAGCAGGTAGTCCCCGTTCTTCGTCTGGGACTGCGCGAGATAGTAAAACGCGAGCGGTAGCCGCGGATCGCGCGCCGGCAGGTCGAGCGTCAGCTTCTCGAACGCCTTTGCCGCGTTGTCATAGCGGTGCGCCTTGTACTCCGCCATCGCGACCTCGTACAGCTTCGCCGGATCGGTGTAGATCTTTGGATCGAATGGGGGCTTGCACGCCAGCGGTGCCGCGAGCAGCACAGCGAGCAACATTGTTTTTACCTTGGACATCCGGATGATATTACCCTCGGCCATCGAGCATGTTCACGCTGAGGGGCGCCCGATGGAATGGTATCGCACGCCCAGGTCGCGCATCTTCTCGACGTCGTAAAGATTTCTTCCATCGACGATGACCGGCTGCTTGAGCGTTCGCTTCACCCTGTCGAAATCCGGGTTGCGGTACTCGTTCCAGTCAGTGACCACTACCAGCGCATCAGCTCCCGCAAGCGCTTCATAGTTAGTCTCTGCGTAATCTATTCGGTTGCCTAGCAAAGCTCTGCCTGAATCGATAGCGGCGGGGTCATGCGCACAAACTGATGCTCCTTCCGCTAGCAGCGCATCGATCAACGTAAGCGCCGGAGACTCGCGCATATCGTCGGTGCCGGCCTTGAACGCCAGGCCCCACACTGCAACGCGCTTGCCCGACAGATCCTGTCCGAGGGCTCCGCGCAGCTTCTCGAGCAGCAGCCGCTTCTGCCGCTCGTTCGTGGATTCCACTGCCTTCAGCACGTCGAGCGGCACGCCGCAATCCTTCCCCATGCTGACCAGAGCTTTGACGTCCTTCGGGAAACACGACCCGCCGTATCCCGGCCCCGGGAAGAGAAACGACGGACCGATTCGCGAATCGCTGCCGATGCCGCGCCGAACGAAATCGACGTTCGCGCCCACCTTGTCGCACAGATTCGCGATCTCGTTCATGAAAGAGATGCGTGTCGCCAGCATGCCGTTCGCGGCGTACTTCGTCATCTCGGCCGACGCGATGTCCATCAGCAGCACCGGCTTGCCGGTGCGCACGAATGGCGCATAGAGCTCCGACATGACGCGCCTTGCGTGCGATGAGTCCACCCCGAGAATGACCCGATCGGGCCGCATGAAGTCCTTGACCGCATCGCCCTCCTTGAGGAATTCGGGATTGCTGCAGATGTGGAACGGGAACTTCGCTTCACCGGCCACCGCCTTTGCAACTTTCGCGGCGCTGCCGACGGGAACCGTCGATTTGGTCACCACCACCGTCTCACGCGCCATGTGCCGTCCGACCAGCGTCGCGACCTCGAGGACGTGCTTGAGATCGGCCGACCCATCCTCGCCGGGCGGAGTGCCGACTGCGATGAACACGACCTCCGAGAACGCGATCGCCTCCGCGAGATCCGTCGTGAACGACAGACGCTGCTCGCGGATGTTGCGCGCGACGATGGGATCCAGACCGGGCTCATAGATCGGTATTTCGCCGCGGCGCAGTCGTGCGATCTTGCCTTCGTCGATGTCCGCGCAGCGAACGTTGTTGCCCGTCTCAGCGAGACAGGCGCCGACTACGAGGCCAACGTAGCCGGTGCCGATTACCGAGATGTTCACGCTTGGTAGCTACGCCGTCGCGAAGGTGCCGGCCGAGGCCAGCGACACGATCCGGCCTTTGCCCTTCGCCAGCTTGGCGGTCGCATTCCTCGAATCGACAACGACTCTGGCCAGATGCACCACCCGCTGGTAGTCGATCTTCGAGTGGTCCGTCACGATTACGACCGCGTCGGCACGAGTGAGCTCGTCGTCGGTGAGGGCGACGCTCGCGTGTTCGTGGCCGTCTTCACGGAACTTGGGCACGAACGGATCATGATAGACGACCTCCGCGCCGAGCTGCTCGAGCAGACGAATGACGTCGAGCGCGGGACTCTCCCGCATGTCGTCGATGTCTTTCTTGTACGCGACCCCGAGCACCAGCACGCGGCTGCCGTTGACAGCCTTCTTCTCTTCGTTCAGCGCCTGCGCGACCTTCCTCACCACCACCGCCGGCATCTCGCTGTTGATCTCACTGGCGAGATCGATGAAGCGCGTCTTGTAGTTGAGCGTGCGCATCTTCCACGCGAGATAGTGCGGGTCGAGAGGAATGCAGTGCCCGCCAATTCCCGGTCCGGGCGTGAACTTCATGAACCCGAACGGCTTGGTCGATGCGGCCTCGATCACTTCCCAGATGTTGACGCCCAGCTTGTCGCAGACGATCGCCATCTCGTTCACCAGCCCGATGTTCACCGAGCGAAAAGTGTTCTCGAGCAGCTTCACCAGCTCGGCGGTCTCGGTGCTGGAGACCGGTACCAGCGTGTCGAGACACGTCGCGTAGAGCGCGGTCGCGACCTCGGTGCAGGCCGGAGTAATGCCGCCGACGATCTTTGGCGTGTTCTTGGTATTCCACGTCGGATTGCCGGGATCGACACGTTCGGGACTGAAAGCGAGAAAGACGTCTTCACCGACGGTGAGACCGGCCGCCTCGAGCTTCGGCTGTAGCAGCTCGCGCGTCGTGCCCGGATACGTGGTGCTCTCGAGGACCACCACCACCCCGGGGCGGCAGTTCCTGCCGATCGCGTCAGCAGCCGCCAGCACATAGCCCATGTCGGGGTCGCGCGTCTTCGCCAGAGGCGTCGGCACCGCGATCGAGATCGCGTCCATCTCCTGCATTCGCGCTTCGTCGGTCGTCGCCTCGAACTTTCCGGCTTTGACGAGATGCGCGAGCTCGCTGCTCGGCACATCCTGGATGTGCGATTTGCCGGACATGAGCGCCTTGACCACCCGATCGCTAACATCGTAGCCAATGACCTTGAATCCGGCCTTGGCGAACTCCAGCGCCAAAGGCAATCCGACGTACCCGAGTCCCACGACTCCAATGCACGCCGATCTGTTCTCGATTTTCGCCAGCAGCTGATCTTTGAGTGACACTTCTGACTCTGTTGGTGGAAGGATTGGTTTAGCGGCCGTAGAAGCCGCGCACTGCGTCGATGACTTCATCGAGCTGGGACTGCTTGAGCTCGGGATACACCGGGAGCGAAATGACTTCCTGCGCCGCTTTCTCGCTCTCGGGAAACGCGCCGCGCTTGTAGCCGAGGTACTCGAAGCAGGGTTGCAGATGAAGTGAGAGCGGATAGTACACGGCCGATCCGATCTCCTTCTCCTTGAGATGCGCCTGCAGCGCGTCGCGTCGGGCCACGCGGAGGGTGTACTGGTTGTAGATGGACTCGTTGGCTGGATCGATGGTCGGCGTGCGCACGTCGTCGAGGTCGGCGAATGCTGCGTCGTAATAGGCCGCGTTCTTCCGACGCGCGGCGCTCCACGACGCGAGCCGTTCCATCTTCGCCGAGAGCACCGCTGCCTGCAGCGCGTCCAGCCGGCTGTTGTACCCGACTTCCTCGTGGTAGTAGGTCTTCATGCCGCCGTGGACGCGCAGCCGCTTCACCCGCTTCGCGATCTCGTCGCTCTGGGTCACCACCATCCCGCCATCGCCGTAGCCGCCCAGATTCTTCGACGGAAAAAAGCTGAAGGTGCCAACAGTCGCGGCCTCGCCCGCCATCACCCACTTGCCGTCGATCTTCCGCCGCGCCCCGATCGATTGCGCCGCATCCTCGATCACCGGCCGCTCACCGGCGGCATCCATGATCGCTTCGATCGGCGCCATCTGGCCAAACAGGTCGACCGCAATCACGGCCTTCGTCGACGGCTTGAGATTGGCCGCCAGCGACTGCACCGAGATGTTGAACGTGTCAGGCTCAATGTCGGCAAACACTGGACGCGCGCCGACATTGTGCACCGCCCCCGCCGTGGCGAAGAACGTGAACGGCGTCGTCAAAACCTCGTCGCCACGCCCCACGTCGAGCGCCCTCAGCGACAACAGGATCGCGTCGGTTCCGTTGGCGCAACCGATCGCGTGAGTCGTGTGCGAGAGGTGCGCGACCTCACGCTCCAGACGCTCCACCGGCTCGCCGAGAATGAACGCCTGGTCGTCGACGACTTTCGTCACCGCGTTCATTACCGAATCGCGGATCGTCGCGTGCTGTGCCTTGAGGTCGAGAAGTGGTACTGCCATGACAATCGGGTTGTGATGAAAATCCGGGGGAGCAGTTAAAGATATACGCCAGCGACGCTTAAACCTGGGCCCGCAACGGCAGCGGAACCTCTCTTCCCGTCTTGGCGGATTCGTAGATGCCGAGGATGAGCTCGAGCGACTTCCGGCCCGCGCGCCCGTCGGTGTCCGGCTTGGCCTCGCCACGCAACACCGCCAGCACGTTGCGATAATAGCCCTGGTGCCCGAGGCCATAGACGTTCGGCGGATTGGTGTCGGCTGCCATCACCAGCTTGTCGTCATCGTCGTATTCGGCGAACTGCCAGTTCTCGACTTTGTTGACCGCCGTGCCGCCGATCTTCACCGAGCCTTTCTCGCCGAGCACAGTGATCGACCCCTCGAGATTACGCGGGAACGCGAGCATGGTCACCTGGATCGAGCCGAGCGCGCCGGAACGGAATTTCAGAATTGCGACACCGGTGTCTTCAGTCTCGATCCGTCGCGCGAGCGTCGCGGTCTTTGCCATCACGCTTTCGACGGGGCCCATCAGCCACTGGATCAGATCGACGTAGTGTGAGGCCTGATTCATGAACGCGCCGCCGTCGAATTCCCACGTCCCGCGCCACGGCGCCTGGTCGTAGTACTCCTGCGGCCGCGCCCAGTGCACGGTGCAGCTCGCCATGTAGATCCGCCCGAACCGCCCGCGGTCGACTGCGCGCTTCAGCAGCTGGATCGGTGGATTCAACCGGTTTTGCTTGACGACGAAAAGCTGGACGCCCGCCTTGTCGCAGGTGTGAACGAGCTCGTCGGCGCCGGTGAGCGAGATCGCCATCGGCTTCTCCATCACGACGTGCCGACCTGCGCGCGCCGCCGCAATTCCGTGCTCGGCGTGCAGCCCCGACGGCGTCGCAATCGTAATCACCTCGGCGCTGCTCTCCTTGAGCATCGTCTCGTACGAGGTGAAGGCGGGCACTTTCCACCGCTCACCCGCGGCGGCAGCGCGCTCCGGATCGGCATCGCAAACGGCAACCAGCTCGAGACCGTCGATCTGCTCGATCGCCTCGAAATGATTCTTGCTGATGCGCCCCGCGCCTACCAGCGCGATCCGAAAGTTCTTCTCGCTCAATTCAGGAGATTCTCCCCAGCTTGCCACCCGACAATTTGTATTTCGTTCCGCAAACCTTGCACTGCTCGGGACTCGCGTCCGGCAGTCGCTCCCCACACTGGCACATCCATCCCACTCGTCGCGCCGGTACCCCGACCATCAGGGCGTACGCGGGAACATCCTTCGTTACAACGCTACCCGCGCCGACAAACGCATACTCGTCCAGCGTCACGCCGCAGACAATGGTGGCATTTGCCCCAATCGTCGCGCCGCGCCGCACGAGGGTGCGCTTGTATTCATTTTTCCGGGACACGTGGGAGCGGGGGTTCACCACGTTGGTAAAGACCATCGAGGGCCCGCAAAAGACGTCGTCCTCCAGCTCCACGCCCTCATAAACCGAGACGTTGTTCTGGATCTTCACGTTATTGGCGATTCTCACGCCATTCATTACCACCACGTTCTGGCCCAGTGAGCACCGCTCCCCGATCACCGCACCGCCCAAAACGTGGCAGAAATGCCACACTTTTGTGTCGGCCCCGATCCGGGCCCCATCGTCGACGTAGGCAGACTCGTGGATGAAGGGATCGCCCATCAGACCCCTGCTTCCCTGGGGATCCGCGCATGCCACTCCTGCAGCGAGAGCACCGAGGGCGGTCGCGACCTCGCCGCCAGAATCGCGTCGCAGGCCGCGTTGGCTGCCGAAAGGGTCGTCGTGTACGCAACGTGGTTGGCGATCGCGGCCTGCCGCATGGTGTAGTCATCCCGCTGCGATTCCTTACCCAGCGGCGTGTTGATCAGGAGGGTGATCTCACCATTCAACATCAGGTCGACACCATTCGGCCGACCTTCGTAGATCTTGAGCACACTCTCGGTTGGAATGCCGCGGGCGCGCAGATACTTGGCGGTTCCCGCCGTGGCAACCAGCCGGAACCCCATCTCCTGGAACCGTCGCGCGATCGGCGTCACGCCGCGCTTGTCGGAATCGTTCACGGTGATGAAGATCGCACCTTCGGTGGGCAGAACGTTGTCGGCGGCGAGCTGCGCCTTCCCGAAGGCGCTGCCGAAGGAATCCGAGATGCCCATCACTTCGCCGGTCGAGCGCATCTCGGGGCCGAGAATCGGATCGAACTCGCGGAATTTGTTGAAGGGAAAAACCGCTTCCTTGACGGAGATGTACGCCGGCGCGACTTCCTCGGTGAATCCGATCTCATCGAGCGATTCGCCGAGCATCACCCTCGCTGCGATCGACGCGAGCGGAACTCCGATCGCCTTCGACACGAAGGGCACGGTGCGGCTGCCACGCGGATTCACCTCGAGCACGTAGACCTGACCGTCCTTCACCGCGTACTGGACGTTGATCAAGCCGACGACGTTGAGGGCTTTTGCCAGCGCAACGGTGTGCTGGCGCATCTCGTCGATGTCTTCCTGATCGATGAGATAAGGCGGCAGCACGCAAGCGGAATCGCCGGAGTGGATTCCGGCATCTTCGATGTGTTGCATCACCCCGCCGATCACCACCCGCTCACCGTCGGAGATGGCATCGACATCCGCCTCGAAAGCATCCTCGAGAAAGCGGTCGATCAGCACCGGCTTGTCTTCCGAGACCTTTGCGGCGCGCTCGAAGTACTGGGTGAGCGAGCGCTCGTCATAAACGATCTCCATCGCTCTGCCCCCGAGCACGTATGATGGACGTACCAGCACGGGGTAGCCGATCCTTTCCGCCGCCTCCGCCGCTTCCTCGAGGCTGGTGGCGGTTCCGTTTTCCGGCTGTCGTATCTCGAGACTCCGCGCGATCGCGTCGAAGCGGCGGCGATCCTCGGCAATGTCGATGGCGTCAGGCTGGGTGCCCAGTATGCGCACGCCCGCTTTCGCGAGGCCGGTAGTCAGCTTCAGCGGAGTCTGGCCGCCCAGCTGCACGATCACGCCCAGCGGCCGCTCCCGCTCCACGATGTCCAGCACGTGCTCGAGGGTGAGCGGCTCGAAGTACAGCTTGTCCGAGATGTCGAAATCCGTCGAGACAGTTTCGGGATTCGAGTTGATCATGATCGTCTCGTATCCCTGTTCGCGGAGCGCGAGTGCCGCGCGCACGCAGCAGTAGTCGAACTCAACGCCCTGACCGATGCGGTTGGGACCACTGCCGAGGATCACTACCGAGTCACGACCGGTGCGCGGCGCTTCGCTTTCCTCGTCGTAGCTGCTGTACAGATACGGCGTCGCCGACGGAAACTCACCGGCGCAGGTATCGACCATCTTGTAGGCGGGCAGAACTCCTAATCCGGTGCGGCGCGCCCTCGCCTGAGTCTCCGTCTCGCCGCGGGCGTCAGCCAGCTGCCGATCGGAAAATCCCATCCGCTTCATTCGCCAAAGCACTTCCCGATCTACAACCGGCAGCGCTGCATACGCGCGCTCAGCCTCGAGTAGCTCGCGCATTTGCGAGAGGAACCACGGGTCGATTCCGGTCAGCTCGTGGACTTCCTCGATCGAAAATCCCGTCTCGAGCGCGCGCTTGATCTGGAAGATCCGCTCCGGCGTCGGCTGCCGCAGGGCGCCGCGCAGAGTCTCGGCGGAGTCGTCCTCGAGCCGGTCGTCGGCGAGGCTGCTCGCTGTCGCCCAACCGGGCCGGCCGGTCTCCAGCGCGCGCAACGCCTTCTGGAACGCTTCCTTGAAGGTGCGGCCGATCGCCATCGACTCGCCGACGGATTTCATCTGCGTCGTAAGACGCGGATTCGCAGCACGGAATTTCTCGAACGCGAACCGCGGGCATTTTACGACCACGTAGTCAAGCACCGGCTCGAAGGAGGCCGGCGTCGTACCCGTGATGTCGTTGGGGATCTCGTCGAGACGGTAGCCGACGGCGAGCTTGGTGCCGATCCGGGCGATTGGAAAACCCGTCGCCTTCGACGCCAGCGCCGAAGACCGTGACACCCGGGGATTCATCTCGATGACGAGCATCTCGCCGTCGCTCGGATTGATGGCGAACTGGATGTTGCACCCGCCTGCCTCGACGCCGATCTCGCGAATGACGGCGACCGCCGCATCTCGCATCGTCTGGTACTCGCGATCGGTGAGGGTCATCGCCGGCGCGACGGTGATCGAGTCGCCGGTATGGACGCCCATCGGATCGATGTTCTCGATCGAGCAGACGATCACGACGTTGTCGGCGCCGTCGCGCATCACCTCGAGCTCGAATTCCTTCCAGCCGATGACGCTCCGCTCCACCAGCACCTGGCTCACCGGCGAGAGATCGAGGCCCCGCCGCACGATGTCCTCGAACTCATTGCGATTGTAAGCGATCCCACCACCCGAGCCACCGAGGGTGAAGGCCGGCCGGATGATCGCGGGGAAGCTCGTGATGTCGAGGATGTCGAACGCTTCGTCCAACGTTGTGGCGATGCCGCCCTGCGGCACCGCGAGCCCGATCCGCTTCATGGCTTCGCCGAACAGCTTCCGGTCCTCCGCCATCGCGATCGCGCGGGCGTCGGCGCCGATCAGCTCGACGTCGTACTTCTCCAGCACGCCGCTCTCGGCGAGCTTCATCGCGACGTTGAGCGCCGTCTGTCCGCCCATCGTTGGAAGCAGCGCGTCCGGCCGCTCCTTGGCGATGATCAGCTCGACGTACTCCGGCGTGACGGGCTCAATGTAGGTGCGATCCGCGAACTCCGGATCGGTCATGATCGTCGCCGGATTGGAGTTGACGAGGATCACCTCGAACCCCTCTTCCCGGAGCGCCTTCGCCGCCTGGGTGCCGGAATAGTCGAACTCCGCTCCCTGCCCGATGACGATCGGGCCGGAGCCGATGACCAGGATTCGGTGGAGGTCAGCTCGCTTGGGCATTTGGCGTCAGGTGGTTCACAGGTCGAAAGTTAGTCGGCTAGGGACGAGGCGGTACAGCGTTCGTTAACTGCAACAGAACGGGTGCCAGACGTGAGTGGCATAGTGGCCAGCTTCAAGTTCGAAACGTCGGGACGTCTTTGGTGCATTTACGGTACGGGCAGCTGCCTGTACCCAGCGCCACGTAGTAACGTCCCGGCGTTGTGAACTCGTCACTGGCATCTACGCCACTGACATCTCGCACCCGTTCCGTTGCAGTTATCAGCGCGCCGTTCCGTTGCATTTACGAAAAAGGGAGCCCCACGGGCTCCCTTTTCCTCCAAACTCACAACCTGACTAAGCAGCGCTCTTCCCTCTCGGCGCGCGCACCACTTTCCCCGCGTGAAGGCAGCGGGTGCACACCTTCACCTTGGTGATCTTGCCGTCGATCATGATCCGGGCGACCTGAAGGTTTGGCTTCCAGGTGCGGCGGGTCTTGTTGTTCGCGTGCGAGACGTTGTTGCCGTAGGCGACGCCCTTGTCGCACACGTAGCAGCGATTTCTCTTGATCTGCGCCATTAGCCCTCCGTCCCGATCAGCTCGATGCGAGCCATCTCGGCGCCATCGCCCTTGCGGTGGCCGGTCTTGAGAATCCTGGTGTACCCGCCCTTTCTGCTCGCGAAGCGCGGACCGATCTCCTGAAACAGCTTGTCCGCGGTCTCGCGGTGTGCGACGTGGCGGCCGGCGAGCCGGCGGTTGTGCAGCGTGCCGGTCTTGGCCTTGGTGATCAGCTTCTCGACGAACGGACGGAGCTCCTTGGCTTTCGCCTCGGTCGTCTCGATCGCGCCGCGCTCGATCAGCGCTTTGGCCAGACTCCGCATCAGCGCCAGCTTTTGCTCGCTGGTGCGCCGAAGCTGCCGGCCGACTTTACGGTGACGCATCCTTACACTTCCTCTTCGTCGTCGGCGCCGACAGTGGCGACGTTACGGTTTGGCGGCGTGCCCTGATCGGTGATCCGGACGCCGTCGGGAGACTCCTCGTACTTCATGCCGAAGTTGAGATTCTCTCTCTCTAGCAGATCCGCGATCTCGTTCAGTGACTTCTTGCCGAAGTTCTTTACCTGCAGGATCTGGCTTTCGCTCTGCCGGACCAGATCGCCGAGGGTGCGAATGTTGGAGTTCTTGAGCGAGTTCACCGAGCGAACCGACAGCTCGAAATCCTCGATCGGAGTGCGCAGCAGATCGGCGAGACGGTGCGCGTCCCCACCCGGCATATCTGTGCCCGGAGTGAGCGGGGCCGACGCATGGGAGCCGAAGCCGGCGAAGTACTGGAAGTGGGTCTGCGCCAGCGCCGCGGCGTAGCTCACGGCCTCTTCCGGCGTGATCGTTCCGTTGGTCTCGACGGTCAGCGTCAGACGATCGTAGTCGGTGCGCTGGCCAACGCGCGTCTCGGCGACAGCGAAGTTGGCGCGACGAACCGGGTTGTAGATCGAGTCAATTCTGACGACATCGACGGGCAGCGTCTTGTCGACGACGTGCTGATCGGCCTCGACGTAGCCGCGGCCGCGTCCGACGTACAGCTCGACGTTGATCTCGCGATCTCCCTGCAAAGTGAACAGGTGATGATTGCGATCGATGATCGTGACACCGCTCTGATTCTCGATGTCACTCGCGGTCACCGGGCCCGCCGATCCGCGCGAGATGCGCAGCACGGTATTCTCGACGCCTTCGTCGAGCGACAGGGTCAGCGACTTGAGATTGCCGATGATCTGATGGACATCTTCGACCACACCAGGAATGGTCTGGTGCTCATGGAGCACGCCATCGATGCGGAACCCCCAGACGGCCGAGCCGCGGAGCGACGACAGCAAGAGCCGGCGCATCGCGTTTCCGAGGGTGTGTCCGAAGCCGCGCTCGAGCGGCTGGAGTCTGAATTCTGCGACATTGGGATTGTCTTCGCGCTTGGTCGCTTCGACGAGCTGCGGACGGACAAGTCCCCTGAGATCAATTGCGGTTGCCATTTTTTCTTTTCCTTGAACGTGCCACCCCGCCCCTAACGCGCGGTGAGCCCGTAACGAGAGTTAGGGTCTCGTCCTTCTAACTGCTGCGGACTTGGACTCGGACTGCATTGCTGATTGCTGACGTACTGCGCAATTCGGACTGCGGACTACTGCGGACTTGGGATAATGCGAAGCGGCTTGCCGCCTCCCGCTTCCCGCTTCCCGCCTCCCGCTTACTTCGAGTACAGCTCGACGACCAACTGCTCCTGGGCGGCGATTGGAATATTTGGACGCGTTGGACGCTCCAGCATTCTGCCGCTGAAGGTGTCGCGATCGACGGCGATCCAGGACAGCGGCGCGCCGCGGCTCGACTGATCCATCGCCGCCATCACGCTCGCCTGCTCGCGTGACTTCATGCGGACGCGAATTTCCTGACCGGGCTGCACGAGGTAGCTCGGGATGTCGACCGACTTCTGGTTCACCTCGACGTGACGGTGGCGAATGAGCTGGCGCGCTGCCTTGCGGCTGCCGGCAAAACCCATCCGGTACACCACGTTGTCGAGACGCGACTCGAGCGCGGCGAGAAGATTGTGTCCCGTAATGCCCGGCAGCGGTGCAACGCGCTCGAAGGTGTTGCGGAACTGTCTCTCGCTTACGCCGTAGATGCGCTTGATCTTCTGCTTCTCGCGCAGCTGCTTCGAGTACTCCGACATCTTCCGACGCCGGGCGGTCGAAGCGCCGTGCTGACCCGGCGGCGTCGGACGACGCTCGACGGGGCACTTCTCGGTGAAGCACTTGGTGGCCTTGAGGAAGAGCTTGGTTCCCTCTCGGCGGCACTGCCTGCAGCTCGCATCGGTATAGCGCATCGGTCAGACTCTCCGGCGCTTGGGCGGGCGGCAGCCGTTGTGCGGAATCGGCGTGACGTCCTTGATCGACTTGACCTGCAAGCCAGCGGCGACGAGCGCCTGGATCGCCGACTCGCGACCCGAGCCCGGCCCCTGAACCCTCACGTGCACCCGACGAACGCCGAGCGTGAACGCTTCGCGTCCAGCCTGTTCACCGGCGACCGTCGCGGCAAACGGCGTCGACTTCTTCGATCCCTTGAAGCCCGCCTTGCCCGACGAGCCCCACGAGATGGTGTTCCCGTGACTGTCGGTGATGGTGATGGTCGTGTTGTTGAACGTGGCGCTGACGTGGGCGACGCCTTCCGCCTCGATTATGCGCTTGGTCTTCTTTCCAATAGCCATAGGATTACTTCGTTACCTTCTTCTTGCCGGCGATTGCGCGGCGTGGGCCCTTCTTGGTGCGGGCGTTGGTGTGCGTGCGCTGACCACGGACCGGCAGGCCACGGCGGTGGCGAATGCCCCGGTAGCTGCCAATGTCCATCAGGCGCTTGATGTTCATCGCGATCTCGGTGCGCAGCGCGCCCTCGACGCGAAAATCCTTCTCGATTGCCTGACGCAGCCGGTTGACATCGGCGTCGTTCAGGTCGCGAATGCGCTGCTCGGCATTGACGCCGGTCGACTCCAGAATCCGTCGCGCAGTCGCGCGGCCGACACCGAAGATGTAAGTGAGGCCGATCTCGACCTTTTTCTCACGCGGGAGATCCACGCCAGCAATACGCGCCATTATCAGCCCTGCTTTTGCTTGTGTTTTGGATTGCGCTTGCAGATGATGCGGGTCACGCCCTGCCGCTTGATGACCTTGCAGTGCTCGCAGATCGGCTTCACGCTGCTACGAACTTTCACGTCCAACTCCATGCTTGATGAGCGGGCACCCTTCGGGGCGCCCGATAATTTCCGAGCCAGCCTTTGAAAATACATTGGACTGGGACGGCACGCAACCCATGGAGGCATCGGTACTTAACGGTGCGAACGGTCAAGGCGGGGAATCGATCTCGGCGGTGCTAACGACATCCACAAGACAAAAGCGGGGAGCTTTAACCGTAGTCAGCCTGCTGCTGGGCGCCGATTACGAAATGCGGAGGCCCAGCCCCACGCAGCAGGCTGACAAAGCTTAGGGCTCCCCGCTTCTGTTTTGTAGATGTCAGTGGACGCCGAGATCGATTCCCCGACTTGAAAGCCGCGCGCTCCGAGCTGCCGAGCTGCCCAGCTAAATCGTGGTCATCACCGACTTAAGCTCCGATGCCGGGTCCTTGGCCTCGGTGATCATCCGCCCCAGCACAATGTAGTTGGCCCCCGCCCGGGCAGCCTCAGCCGCTGTCACCGTGCGCTTCTGGTCGTCCGTTCGCCCGCCGGCGGGCCGGATCCCGGGCACCAGAAGCTTGAGCTTCTCCCCATACTTGGCGCCGATCTTCTGGGCCTCGAGCCCGCTGCAAACCACCCCGTGGGCGCCCGCATCCGCACACTCGCCCGCGAGCCGCAGCACTTCCCCGTAAACCTCCAGGGACTTTCGGCCCCACGCCGTGCGAAGCATCGCCGCGTCGATCGAGGTCAGGATGGTCACCCCGAGTACGCCACACTTGGCACCCGCCCCCTCCACCGCAGCCTCGAGCATCTCCCGGCCGCCCGTGGCGTGCACCGTCACCAGCTTTGCGCCGATGGCTGCCGCGCTCCGCGTCGCACCCCGCACCGTATTCGGGATGTCGTGGAACTTGAGATCGAGGAAAACGTCTTTGCCGAGCGCGCGGAGGGTCTGGACGATCTGCGGCCCTGTCGCGGTAAAGAGCTCCGCGCCGACCTTGTAGAACTTGCATGCATCGCCGAGCCGCTCGACCATCGCCAGAGCCTGATCGGCGCGGGGGAAGTCGAGCGCCACGATCGGTACCGGACGCTTCGAGCCCCCCGTCGTGGTGCGAGTCGGCACCTTGGTCCGGGTAGTCGGCGGCCGCTGACTGTGCGGGCTCAAGTCAGACCTTCCACTCGAGAGTCCCGCGCAGCTCCGACAAGGATCCCACTCCTTTGCGGCGACACCACTCGCCAAGGTCGTCCACCAGACGCTCCGGCAGCCGCGGTTGCAGCATTGCGGCTGTTCCAATGGCCGTCAACGTCGCACCGGCGATCACGTACTGGATGATGTCGGTCGCGCGCGAGATTCCACCCACGCCGATGATAGGCAGCTTCACCGACTTCGCAACCTTGTAGGTGGCGAGCACGCCCACCGGCAGCAGGCCCGGTCCACTCACACCTCCGGTGCCGAAACCGAGACCCGGCCGGCGAGTATCGACGTCGATGACCAGTCCCGGAATCGTATTCACCACCGAGATCCCGTCCGCGCCGGCATCAGCCGCGACGGCCGCCATCCGCCCGATGTCCTGCACCGTCGGCGACAGCTTCACGAAGAGCGGCTTGCGCGTCGCCGCGCGCGCGCGCGTTACGACTTCCGCGAGCGCCGCGGGATCGGCGCCGAACTCCATGCCGCCTGCGCGGACGTTCGGACAGCTGACGTTGAGCTCGAATCCTGCCAATACCGCCTCGTCATCGAGCAGGGAGACCACCTGGCCAAAGTCTTCGACCTGCCTGCCGACGACGTTCGCCAGCACCTTCGCGCGCTTGAGATTGGTCGCCAGCCACGGAAGATGTTCTGCTTTGACTTCCTCGACGCCCGGGTTCGCCAGACCGACCGCATTGATCATCCCGCCCTCGAACTCCGCTACCCGCGGAGATGGCGCACCGTGTCTGGGCTCGAGACTGATCGCTTTCGTCACGAAACCGCCGAGCCGATCGAGATTCACCACACGAGCGAGCTCCCTTCCGTACGCGGCGGTTCCGGCGGCAAGCAATACTGGATTTTGAAATTCGATTCCCGCGGCAGTGACTGCGAGTGGGGACGCCGCCACCGCTACCGGGTGCCCCCGACGCGCATCTCGTAGTGGCCCAGGTACGCAATCACGGAGCTGGCGATGTTTCTCGCCAATGCGCGCTGGTTGGCATCGTCGCTGAGATAAGTCGCTTCCGACTGATTGCTGCCGAAGCCGAGCTCGATCAGAACCGCCGGCATGTACGATCCGCGCAGCACCGCGAAATTCGCCTGCTGCACACCACGGTTTGGACCGGGGTGCACATCGATCAGACCATTCTGGATCGTCTGCGCGAGATCGCTCGACTCCCGCAAGTGCTCATTTTGCGCCATATCGGTGATGATGAAGCTGAGCGGGTCTCCCTTCGGAGCGTTGGCACCCGTCTCGAACTTCACCGATTCGTTTTCCATGTTTTCCACCCGGCGCTCATCCTCGGTCTTGGCCTCAGCGAGGAAATATGTCTCAAATCCGCGCTCCCGCGCCGCCCTGGCGGTGCTGGAGCCGGGAGCGTTGACGTGGATGGAGATGAATACATCGCCGTGGGCGGCGTTCGCGATCTTGCCGCGATCGTGCAGCGCGATGAGCGTATCGGTGGTGCGTGTCATGAGCACGTCGTAGCCACGCGCGCGCATCACGCTCGCCAGCTTCTTCGCGACCGCGAGAGTCACATCCTTTTCGATGAACCACCGCGGCGAGCCGATCGGGCCGGTCATACCGTTGTCGGGACCGCCGTGCCCGGCGTCGATGACGACGAGCTGGCGTTGACTCGGTTTGGGAGCCGGATCCCGGCGCGGCACTACCGGAGCGGCGGTCACCGCTGGCGCGCGCGCACTGGTTGATTCGGCGGGCGCCCGGGCGCTGGTCGACTCGGCCCGCTGGGCCGTCGTTGTTGGCGCCGGGGTCCGCGCAGCGGCAATCGTCGCTGCTCGCGCCGGCGTCGCGCTGCGAAGGGCGCCGTGCACGACGTCATAGACGTAGCCGTCGACGTACCGCGGGATGACCTCACTCACAAATTGGAACGGAAGGTAGAGCTGGCCTCCGTGTACCTGCGGCGCGCGAGTGAGTGGAATCGTCAGGGTGTCGAGCTTGGCGAAGGGGATCCCGTCGATGAGCGCGAGTCTCGCCCCCGGAAAAGCCAGCGTGTAGTGCAGATTGGTGCCCGTGATCAGCGTGGCATTCAGCGCGCGCATGAGAGCATCGGCGCGAACGGTCGCTTCACCGCCCGTAATAGTTACGGGAACCTGCGCCGGACTCGCTCCGTCGCCGACGAGGATGAACGTCGGAGCCGCCGCGGTTGCGGCTGCGATTTGCAGCGCCAGTGCGATCGCGATCATCGCGTGCGCACCGCGCGCTGCATGTCGCGCTCGTCGTCGCGGCGCTTCTGATCGGCGCGCTTGTCGTAAAGCTTCTTTCCCTTCCCCAGCGCGAGCGCGACCTTCGCCTTCCCCTTCCTGAAGTAGAGCTCGAGCGGAATGAGAGTCAGGCCCTGACGCTCCACGGCGCCAATCATCTTGCGGATCTCCTTGCGGTGAAGCAGGAGCTTCCGCGTCCGTGTGGGCTCGTGGTTGAAGTAACTCGCCTGTTCGTAGGGCGATATGTGCAGATTGAGCAGAAACACTTCTCCATCTCTGACGATCGCGTAGGAATCAGCGATGTTGGCTTTTCCGTTTCGAAGCGACTTGACCTCGCTGCCGGTCAGAACGACTCCTGCTTCCCAGGTGTCCAGGATGTGGTAGTCGTGCCTGGCGCGTTTGTTCCGCGCCACGGACTGCTTCGCGTCCTTCTCGACGGTCTCTGCCATTTGACTTCGTTTCCAAGTTAGACGCAACAATCATCTTCAGAAAGTCCGATCGCGTTGACTTGCATCTTCGCACTTTCTATCTTCCCAAGTTCGATCGGCCGAAGTGGTGGAACTGGTAGACGCGCTGGCTTCAGGAGCCAGTGGGCGCAAGCTCGTGGGGGTTCGAGTCCCCCCTTCGGCACTAAAACAGAACGGCGCGTCTGCCAGTCAGACGCGCCGTTTTTTGCGAAGTGACCGAAATCTAAACGGTCTCGAGAATCGGAAGGCCCGGCTTCTCCTGACCCTGGCGCTGCTCGCCCTCCAGGCCGACCCGCTCGCGAACCGTCGGCTCGTCGTGCAGAAGATCGGCGAGACTCACTCCCTGGAGCACGTCGTCGATCCTCTTCTGCAACATCACCCAGACCGGCCTGATGCTGCAGCTGTGCGACGCCGAGCAGCGCTCCTCCTCGACGGGATGACTGACGCAGTGGAGATCGAAAGTCTCGAGCTCGGAGGCGTGGATGACGTCCCTGATCGATATCTCGGCCGCGGGTCGCGCCAGCACGTACCCTCCTCGAGCGCCCCGCGTGCTCGTAATCACCCCCGCGCGGCGAAGCCTCAGCAGAATCTGCTCGACATAGTCAGCCGGGAGGCGCTCCTGCCTCGCGATCTCGCGGCCATTGATCGGCCCCAGCTCGGTGCGCTTGGCAAGGTTGAGCGCGCAAATGACGCCGTACTCTGCCCAGGTCGTTATCCGCATGCTTCAGGATAGGGAGACAACGACCATTGTACAAGCCCGTCGCGGGCGAAGAACAGCGAGTCGGACTGTCTTGCGGTAGTCGCCAACAACCGGCAACCGTGCTTCCCACAACCCACAACCCGTTCTGTTGCTTTTTGAAAATCTGCCAATGAGACCCTATCCGACCGCTCCCCCGCCGTGTTTCCCACCCGGCACCCCGATCTCCGTCATCTTCCGTAGATCGAGCACGTCGGCAATCTCATCGGGCGGCAACACTTTCTCGCGCTCGACGAGATCGCGAATCAGCACGTTCTCCTTCACCGACTGCTTGCTGATCTCAGCGGCGCGGGCGTAGCCGATCTGTGGAGCGAGAGCGGTTGCGAGAGCAGCCGAGCGCTCGACCCAATACTCGCACTGCGCTTCATTCGCCTCGAGGCCGCGCACGGTTTTCTCCGCCAGCACTCTGGCTGAATTGCGCAGAATCATCATCGACATCAGCACGTTGTAGGCGATCACGGGCATCATCACGTTGAGTTCGAGCTGCCCGTGCTCGGCTGCGGCGCCCACGCAGGCATCGTTGCCGACGACCTGGAAGCAGACCTGGTTCACCATTTCCGGAATTGACGGATTGACCTTGCCCGGCATGATCGACGATCCGGGTTGCACCGCCGGCAAGCGAATCTCGTCGAAGCCGGTGCGCGGCCCGCTTGCCAGCAATCTGAGGTCGCTCGCGATCTTGCTCAGATCCGTCGCGAGTACCCGAAGCTGGGCGCTGAAACCGGCGACATCGCCCATGCTCTGCATCAGCTGAATTCGATCTGCCCCTTCGCGCAGCTCGACCTTTGCCGAATCCTTGAGGTGCTTGACCATCAGCGGCGGATACTCGGGCTCGACGTTGACTCCCGTTCCGACCGCACTGCCGCCAATGCCGAGATCGCGCAGGTAGTTCGCCGCGCCGACCACCCGTTCGAGACCGCGTCGCAGCGATCCGGCGTACGCCGCGAACTCCTGTCCGAGCCGGATCGGCATCGCATCCTGCAGGTGCGTTCGGCCCGACTTGATCACTCCGTCGAACTCCTTCGCCTTCTTCTCGAATTCTCTTGCGAGTTCGTCGAAAGACTCCTGCAGCGACGGCAGCTCCGTCAGACACGCGAGGCGAATCGCGGTGGGAATCACATCATTGGTCGACTGCGCCATGTTGACGTGATCGTTCGGATGGACGGGCGTGTACGTCCCACGCTTGCCGCCGAGCAGCTCGTTGGCGCGATTGGCGAGCACCTCGTTGACGTTCATGTTGTGGGATGTGCCGGCGCCGGCCTGATACACGTCCACCACGAACTGCTCGCGGTGCTGGCCGCCGAGTACTTCATCCGCCGCTTTGACGATCGCGTCGGCGAGCTTTGCCTCGAGTCTGCCGGTTTGCTTGTGGGTCAGCGCCGCCGCGCGCTTGATTCGCACCGTTGCATCGACGAACGCCGGAAGGGGCTTGAGTCCGCTGATTGGAAAGTTCTGTACCGCGCGTAACGTCTGCACGCCGTACAGAGCATCGACTGGAACCTCCAGCGTTCCGAGGGGATCCTTCTCGGTGCGGGTCTTATCCGTCATGATCTGATCAGGAATTCTGGTTAGCGCCCCACAATGCGGGCGGTTCCGTTCAGGAAAGGATTGGACTGCTTCTCCTCACCGATGGTCGTCGGGATACCGTGACCTGGATAGACCACGGTATCGTCCGGCAGCGAGGCGATGCGCCGCAGACTGTCGGCGAGCTGCGGTGGATTCGAGAATGGAAGGTCGGTCCTTCCGATCGACCCGGCGAAAAGACAATCACCCACCAGCGCGATCCCGTTGCCGTGGATCACGACGTGACCCGGCGCGTGGCCGGGCGCATGCATCACGGTCATTCGCGCATCGCCAAGCTGCACCTCCTGGCCATCGCTGAATTCGCGGTCGGGGACGGGCGGCTCCTCGAACGGAAGGCCGTACACTTCCGCCTGACGTGATGCGGCCTCGTACAGCCGGCGGTCGAGGGGATGAAGATAAACAGGAACGTCCCAGCGCCGCTTCACCGATGCAATCGCGCCGACGTGATCGACGTGCGCGTGGGTAACCCAGATCGCCTCGAGCTCGGCGCCGGAGCGCTCGATCGCATCGACGATCCGCTCGCCTTCCCCGCCCGGATCGACGATCACGGCGCGATTCGACTCCTCGTCGACGACGAGATACGAGTTCTCCTGAAACGCGCCGACGGTGATGGGCTGAACCTTCAAGTGCACTCTTCCCGCGCCGCGGTCACGTGTATCCGCCCGCGCTCACATGGGAGCTCTCGACTGCGTCACGAGTCGGCTCACTCGACCCGTTGCGTGCCGCCTCCTTGAATCTGCCGATGTATTTGTCCGCCGCGATCGCCGCGGTAGTTGCGTCGCCCGCTGCCGTCGTAACCTGCCGGGTCAGCTGCGCGCGCAAATCACCCGCCACGAACAAGCCCGGAATCGACGACATCATCGCGTTGTCGGTGATCGCGTAGCCCATCACGTCGTGGTCGAAGTGACCGGCGATCACTCCGGTGTTGGGCCGGAAGCCGATGAAAATGAAAAGCCCATCCGCGGGCAGAAACTTCCGCTCCGCGGTAACGAGATTGTGCAGATGCAGCCCGGTCATCCCCTTCTCGGGATTGCCGTCGACCTTTTCGACGACGGTGTCCCAGATGACCTCGATCTTGGGATTCTCGAAGACGTGCTGCTGAAGAATCTTCGAGGCGCGCAGCTCGTGGCGCCGGTGAATCAGATACACTTTGTCCGCGTAGCGGGTGAGGAAGTCGGCTTCCTCCGTCGCGGCGTCGCCACCGCCCACCACGGCTACGACCTGCTGCTTGAAGAACGCAGCATCGCAGATCGCGCAGTAGGAAACGCCCTTGCCGGCGTACTCGAGCTCACCCGGAATCCCGAGCTTGATCGGCGTGCCGCCGGCGGTGACGATCACCGCCGGTGACCTGAAGATGTCGCCCTTGTCGGTCTCGGTGTGGAAGTAACCGTCGGGCTGCTTTGCCACCGACGTCACCGTCGTCGTCTCGAAGAATTCAGCGCCGAATTGCTTCGCATGCGCCGCGAATTTCTCCGCCAGCTCGTAACCCAGAATCTTGGGAAAGCCGATCACATCGTCGAGGTACTCGGTGTTGAGCAGCTCGCCACCGGGAAAGCCGCGCTCGAGCACCGCGGTGCGCAGCAGTGCCCTGCCGGTGTAAAGAGCCGCGGTCATCCCGGCCGGGCCGGCGCCGACGATGACGACGTCGTAATCGCGAATGGTCGCCAAATGCTTGCCCCGAAGAAGAACTGCCGGCCGAACGCCGGCATCTGAAATATAACCGCGGCCGTACGTCCGCTTCTGCGATCAGACCCGCACGTGACGGCCGCCATCGACGATGATGGTCTCGCCCGTGACATACTCGGCGCTCAACAGATAGAGGACCGCTTGCGCCACGTCTTCCGGCGTGCCCAGGCGCCCAAGCGGCGTAGTCGAAATGAGCTTGTCCGCCTCCTCCTGGGTCCATCCTTCGGGAAGCAGCACCGGTCCGGGCGCGATGGCGTTCACTCTAACCCTCGGCGCCAGCGCGTGCGCGAGCCCGCGAGTCATCTGCACGATTCCCGCTTTGGTGATGGTGTGCGGGATGTAATTCCGCCACGTCTCGAACGCGGCGAGGTCCGCAATGTTGACGATCACGCCGCCGCGCTCGCCCATTGCACGGGCCGCCGACTGCGACAGGAAGAACGGCGCGCGCAAATTCAGCGCGAACATCGCGTCCCAGTCCTCGACGAGCACCTCGCCAACCGGCGTCCGCAACATCACCGCCGCGGAGTTCACCAGCACGTCGATAGACCCAAACACCTTGACTACGTGCTCGATCAGCCGCGGACCAGTTGCCGGATCCATCAGGTCGCCGGGCAGCGTCCGTGCGTCGCTTCCGGAGGCAACGATTTCGTCCGCCGTCTGTCGCGCCCCCTTCTGGGAGCCTGCATAGTGGACACCGACCCGCATGCCCGCTTTGCCGAGCGCCAGCGCGATGACGCGTCCAACGCGCGTCCCGGCGCCCGTTACAAGTGCAACCTTCCCATCTATCTCCATCCGCAGGCCCTCATCGAGGTGCCTCTGAAGATGCACCGGAGCCCAGCTTCTCGTCCTGTCTTTCGAGCCACTCGACCGGAACGTTCATGTTTCCCAATCGGCGCGGCCCATCAGACGCTCCATGCCAGTCCGATCCACCGCTCGGAAGAAGTGCAAAGTAGTCGGCGAGGGCCTGGAGTCGCTTCATGTCCTCGGTCGAATGGCTCGGGTGCCTCACCTCCAGACCGTCGAGTCCCGCTGCGACCAGCGGCTCGAGCCGTTCGCGGCGCCCACCATCTCCGGGATGCGCCCAGATCGCGAGACCTCCAGCTTCATGCGCCATTGCAATCGCATCCTCGATGGACAGCTTCTCTTTCGGGACGAAGGCGGCTCCGGCGCCGCCAAGATAGCGCACAAACGCGTCGCGGAAGTCGGCGACGACGCCGCGCGCAATCAGTACGCGTGCCACGTGCGGTCGACCAACCGCGCCGCCGTTGGCCTGCTGCAGGACTTCGTCGATAGTTATCGGTATTCCGAGAACGTTAAGTTTTCCGACGATTTTTTCGGCGCGGGCGTGGCGGTGCGCGCGGAGCTCACTGAGCCGCTTTTGTAGTGCGTCGAGATGAGTGAGATGCAACGCGAGCAGGTGGACCTCGTGATCGTCCTGAAATGCGCTCAGCTCGCAGCCCGCAATGATGCGTATCCCCAGCCTTTCGCCCGTCGCTCGCGCGGCGGGAACTCCGTCGATCGTATCGTGGTCGGTGAGGGCGAGCGCCGCGAGCCCGCACCGCTCGGCAGCTTCGACTACGCGTTCGGGGGGAAGAATTCCATCAGACGCAGTCGAGTGGGTATGCAGGTCGACGTGGGTCGGCCGGCCCGCATCCGCGCTCACCGCTCGTAGCCGGCCTCAGGCGACGTGAAGCTCGGCTGCGATTGCGAGAAGAGCGACTGCAGCTGAGCGTCCGACAGCTCGGCGAACGCCTGCTCGCGCGAGCGCGTCCCCTGCGGGGAATAGCGTGTCACCCGCACCTGGCGATCTTCGCCCGAGCCGCGCGAGAAAAGCAGCGCGTACTCATCCTGGGTGTACTGCGTGATGTATCCAGAGGGATAGACGTTCCACTGCTGGCCATCGATCTGAAGCACTCGCGCCGGCATTACAGCTTAACCTCCTGATAGACCCTCGTCGGGTCCAGTGTCTTGTGCGGTGCGCTCGCGTGGGCGATGGTCAGCGTCTGCTCGTCGTCCGCCTCGGTGAACTCGATGAACGCGCCAGGAAGCGACATCTCCTCGAATACCCAGAATCGGCAATTCGCAGCTTCGTAGTGCGAGCGGAGCGCTTTGAGCCGCTTGGTATAGTTCGCGCGCTCGGCCGAGGGCACGGTCGAGCGCTGGATTGTCAAAGCCTTGGGCATTTAGAGTCCGGTCTCCGGGAACGTTTCGATTGTCTTCTTGATGAAGGCCAGGAACTGGTCCGCGACCGCGCCGTCGATTACCCGGTGATCGAACGAGATGGAAAAATACGCGCAGGTTCTGATGGCGATGACATCTTCGCCGTCCTGGCCGGAAAGTACCTTCGGCCGTTTCTCAATCGCGCCAACGCCGAGGATGGCAACCTGCGGCTGGTTGATGATGGGTGTGCCCATCAGAGAGCCGAACACCCCGGGATTGGTGATCGTGAAGGTGCCTTCCTGCACTTCTTCCGGGGACAGCTTCTTCGCCCGGGCACGGGCGGCAAGATCGTTGAGGGCGCGGGTGAGGCCGGACAACGACAGGTCGTCTGCGTGCTTGATCACAGGAACGATCAATCCCCAATCCAGCGCGACGGCAACACCGATGTTGATCTGCTTTCTGTAGATCACGCTGGTGCCGGCGACCGACGAATTCATTATCGGAAACGCCTGCAGTCCCTGGGTCACCGCTTTGATGATGAAGGGCATGTAGGTGAGCTTCTGCCCGGTAGCGGCCTCGAACTCGGCGCGATTCTTCGCCCGAATTCGCGAAACCCTCGTGAAGTCGATCTCGATGAACGACGTCACGTGCGCCGAGGTATGACGAGACGCAACCATGTGCTCGCTGATCAGCGCGCGCATCTTCGACATCGGCTCGACGACATCGCCCGGCCACGCTTCGGGGACCGGGAGGTGGGAAGCGGGAAGCGGGAAGCGGGAAGCGGGAGACGCCGTGGTGGTGGAAGCGCCAGACTCTATGAACCCCAGGATGTCACGCTTGGTCACTCTTCCTGCTACCCCCGAGCCTTGGAGCGAGGCGATGTTGACACCGTGCTCGGCGGCAATCTTACGAACGAGCGGCGACGACCTCGTGCGAACGCGATCCTCGAAGGAACTGCCGTTGCCGGTGTGCGCAGCCGCGATCGCCGGTGCGACCGGTTGCTGACGCAGCGGAGTCGACGGAGTTTTCGCTGGGGCTGGGTTGGCCGACGCAGGCGTCGCCGGCTCCATGAGAACGGATTCCGCATCCCCCTTCCCGCCTCCCGCTTCCCGCTTCCCGCTTCCCGCTACCGCGCCCTTTTCGGTCTCCAGTCGCGCGACCACAGTCTGCACGGCCACGGTCTCGCCTTCCTTTACCAGGATCTCGGCGATCACACCCGCAGCGGGCGCCGGGATCTCGGCGTCCACCTTGTCGGTCGAAATCTCGAAGATCGGCTCGTCACGCTTCACCTCGTCGCCCACTTTCTTCAGCCACTTCGAAAGCGTGCCCTCGGCGATCGACTCACCCATCTGCGGCATGATCACGTCTACTCGTGCCACTCGATCTCCTTCGTATTTATGCGTTCGGCCGGCGTCGATTCAGGCGTATGAGCACCCCAACCGGCAGCGTAACCGCGCCAATCAACGCGCCAATACCAGCATACACCCACCAATTGCACGCCGGAAGGCCCTCGGGAGGCTTGCAGCCGTATACGCTGCCGAGGATCTTCGCAACCAGTACAGCAATCATTCCGCCGGCGAAAAATCCGGCGAACGTCATCACGCAACCGATCCCGACGTTGCGGGCGATCAGCTCGCCCCGAGTCAATTCCAGCGACGCCATCAGTAGGCGGCAAGCTTCCGCAACGCCAGCACGATATCCGACGTCTGCGGAAGCACGTAGTCCTCGAGCGGAGGCGAGTACGGGAGCGGTACATCGGCCGCGGTGACCCGCAGGATCGGCGCGTCGAGCCACTCGAACGCGTTCTCGTTGATCCGCGCGGTGATTTCCCCCGCGACTCCACCGGTGCGGGTGTCCTCGTGCACGAGCAACACCCGATTCGTCTTCTTCACGGTCGCGGTGATTGCATCATCGTCCATCGGCAGCAGACTGCGCAGATCGACAACCTCGACCGAAAGCCCATCCTCCTTCGCGACCTGCTCCGCCGCCTCGAGCGCCTTCCAGACCGTCGCCGCGTAGGTGATGATCGACACGTCTTTTCCTTCTCTCGCGATCCGCGCCTTCCCGATCGGCGTGAGATGATCGCCGGCAGGAAGCTCTTCCTTGATCCGGCGGTACAGGTACTTGTGCTCGAAGAACAGAACGCAGTCGTCGTCGCGAATCGCTGATTTGAGCAATCCTTTGGCGTCGCTCGCGGTCGCGGGATAGACGATCTTCAGGCCGGGGGTGTGGAGAAACGCGGCTTCCGGATTCTGCGAATGGAACGGCCCACCGCGCACGTAGCCGCCGCTGGGTCCGCGCACAACCATCGGACACGGCAGCATCGCGCGATATCGCGCCGTCGCGACATAGTTGGTCAGCATGTCGTACCCGGTGGAGATGAAGTCGATGAACTGCATCTCGCACACCGGACGCATTCCCATGTGCGCCGCGCCCGCGCCCGCTCCGATGATCGCCGCTTCCGAGATCGGCGTATCGATCACCCGCTGCTCGCCGAACTTCGCCATTAGCCCTTCGGTCACCTTGAACGCGCCGCCGTACGCACCGATGTCTTCGCCGAGACAGAACACGTTCTCGTCGCGCTCCATCTCCTCGAACAGCGCTTCGCGAATCGCCTCGAGGTAAGTGATCTCAGACATCGTGGGTGCCCCAGCTTGCCGGTCGCTCGTGAACTTCGACGGCCGACTTGATTCCCTGACGGAACCAAAGCGGCGCCAGCCCGGGTGGGTCGGCGTAGATGCCGACCAGCGCGTCGGTTGGATCGGGCATTGGTGACGCCTCTGCCTCGTCGGTCGCGCGATCGATCTCCTCCTTCACCCGCGCATCGATCTTCGACAGCTCGCTCTCGTCAAATCCTTCATCCGACAAGCGCTTCACATAGCGGTCGACGGGATCATTCTCGCTTGCCCAACGATCGATTTCGCCGGCCGGAACGTACGACTGATTGTCGTGCTCGGCATGTCCCTTCCTGCGATACGTCATCAGCTCGATCAGGGTCACGCCGCCGCCGGAGCGGGCGCGATCGACGGCCCGCTTCGTCACCTCGTAGGTGGCGATGACGTCGTTGCCGTCGGCCTGTTCCCCGACGATGCCGTATCCCGCCGCCTTGTCGACGAGCTGCTTCGCCGCCGTTTGCTTGTTCAGGGGAGTCGAGTAAGCGTAGCCGTTGTTCTCCACGATCACCACGAGCGGACACCGCTGCACCGCGGCGAAGTTGATTCCCTCGTGAAACGCTCCCGTCGATGTCGCGCCGTCGCCGACGTAAACGAGCCCGACGCGATCCTGGTTCCGCATCTTGAACGACAGCGTTACGCCGGCCATCACCGGCACCATGTCGCCGAGGTGGGAGATCTGACCGATGAAGCCGCGGACCAGATCACCGTAGTGGATGTTGAGCTCGCGCCCGCGGGTCGGCGAATCGCCCTTCGCCATGTACTGCTTGATTATCTCGTTGGGCTTCGCGCCCTGGACGAGCATCGAGCCCAGGTTGCGAATCAGCGGAGACAGAATGTCGCCCTTCGACCTATCGAGGGCGTAGGCGCTGCCAACTGCGTCCGCCTCCTGGCCGAGCGAGCGGAAAAGACCACCCACGACCTTGGTCTGACGATAAAGGTTGACGAGCCGCTCCTCGAGTGAGCGCGTCAACCGCATGTAGTAGTACAGCTCGAGCTTTTGCTCGCGCGAGAGCGAGCCGCCAGCGGGCGAGCGCTTCCCATCCTGCTTCACACGCGCCGGCCTCGATGCGGCGGTACCGGACCGCGCCACGCTAGTACGCCGCTTCGATGCGGTGCCGCGGATCGCCGGTCTTGTGCAACGTCACGAAGAATTTCTTCGCGTTGCGGTCGAGGCGGCTTTCTCCGGTCTGATCCGTCGATATCTCGACGAAGGTGTAGTGGCCGCCTTCCTTGCGCGCCGCCAGCTGCAAGGTGCCGAGGTCGCCGGCAAAGTTGCGCGAGCGCGCGGTGTGCCCGCTGCGCTCCATGCCGATCTCGGGAAAGAACTCGTCGGCGACGCGCAGTACTTCGACAGGCGTGAGTTGGGTTCTAAAGAAATGGCGCATAAGAAAAATCAGGTACCCGGCTCGGCCGATGGTCGGACGGCCTGGATCCAGTCGACGCGCTCGAGCGGCATCCGCGGATCCTTCTCCCGCCGGAACTGGATCGCCGCGGCCCAATCGCCGCTCGTCGCGAAGAAGATCTTGCCGGAATACGTGCCGAGCTCTTTCTCCTTCTTCAGGCCGTCGTCGGTGTTCGCGCGATCGGCGCTGGTGGCGAAAATTCTTCCCTCACCGCCCTCGATCGGCTGGCCGGTTTTCTTGTCCTGCACGACGATCCGATAGGTGATCTGCTCGAGCGCCACCGGCGGCATTGGATCGGATGTGACGCGGAATGCGTAGTTGTCCGACCACAGCCTGAGCTCGAACGGTTTGGGCTTCGAGTTGCAGCTCGTGACGACTGTCGCAATGACGGCGGTCAACGCGAGCTGTCTAATCATGAGGCGTAGTACTCGAGCCCGAGGTGGGTGATCTGGTCCTCTCCCATCAGATGTCGCAGGGTGTTCTTGAGCTTGGTCTGCTGGATGAACAGATCGTGCTCGGGCTGGAGACCCGGCGCCGCCATTGGGCTCTTGTAATAGAAGGATAGCCATTCCTGAATCCCCTTCATGCCCGCGCGCTGAGCGAAGTCGGAGAACAGCGCCAGATCGAGTACGATCGGTGCGGCGAGGATCGAGTCCCGACACAGGAAGTTGATCTTGATCTGCATCGGATAATTCATCCAGCCGACGATGTCGATGTTGTCCCAGCCTTCCTTGTTGTCACCGCGCGGCGGGTAGTAGTTGATTCTTACGACGTGTGAGAAATCCTTGTAGAGATCGGGATAGAGCTCGGGCTGCAGGATGGTGTGCAGCACGCTCAGCTTCGACTCTTCCTTGGTCTTGAACGACTGTGGATCGTCGAGCACTTCACCGTCGCGATTGCCGAGGATGTTCGTCGAATACCAGCCGGCGAGGCCGAGCATGCGTGCCTTGAGTCCCGGCGCGACAATCGTCTTCATCCAGGTCTGCCCGGTCTTGAAGTCCTTCCCGGAGATCGGCACTCCGCGATCCTGCGCCAGCTTGAGCAGCGCCGGCGTATCGACACAGAGGTTCGGCGCGCCGTTGGCGAACGGAATTCCTTCCATGATCGCGGCGTACGCGTAGAGCATCGACGGTGCGATGGCGTCGTCGTTCTTCTCCATCGCCTTCTCGAACTGCTCGATCGTCGCGT
>CAMLDY010000006.1 GCA_946478895.1 uncultured Gemmatimonadota bacterium | reverse complement strand
AGTATTCAGCGAATCGCTGCTCATCCATGAGCGCGAAGGTGCCGAGCCGGCGGACATCGGCATAGTGCAGAGCTCGACCATCGTCGAGATCCATCCGCAAAGTCGAGTATTCGAGCGCTTTCTCACCGAGAGTGCCGTCGTCGATGAGCAACGCACCCGTGAACCGAGGCTGCACGACGATACGCTCGCCGGTGTCGAGGTCGATCACTACCAGCTTCGCCCGCCGCCAGCTGCGCACGATTCGCGCGTCGCGCAGCCGTCTCGCCAGCGTCCGCGCGCTTACTTCGCGGAGAACGTCTGCTTTGCGAACCGCGACTCTTGTGATGGTGCGACCACGGATCGCCGCGTCCAGATCGCGCGCGATCGTCTCGGTCTCAGGTAACTCGGGCACCGCGGTTCAGCTCACGCCAGGCGATGTCGCGGCGCAGCTGCTTTCCGGCGAGAGACACCCGCTCGGCGTGCGATCGCGACAGCTCCGCCGCTTCGACAAGCGTCGGCGCGACGGCAGTGACTCCTAGCACCCGCCCGCCGGCGGTGACGAGATTCCCTGTCGCCGGATCCTGAGCCGTGCCGGCGTGGAAGACTTCCACGCCCTCTTCGGACGCTGGCAATTGAATCACGTCTCCCGTGCGCGGCTTGTCCGGGTACCCGGCCGCCGCAATCACAGTAGTAACCGAACAGAGCGGCTTCCAATCGGGGTAGCGCGCGCGGCTCAACGATCCGCCGCCAGCAACCGCGGCAATCAGCTCCAGCAGCGACGAGTCCATCAACGGCATCAACGTCTGCGTTTCCGGATCGCCGAAGCGGCAGTTGAACTCGACGACTTTTGGACCTTCGTCCGTGACCATGAGGCCGACGTACAGAAGTCCCTTAAAGGTAGAGCTCACGTCCCGCATTGCGGCCAGAGTGGGCCGCACGATCTCCGACATCACCCGCGTCGTCAGCTCCGGTGTAGCGAATGACGTAGGCGCATAGGCGCCCATGCCACCTGTGTTGGGCCCACGGTCACCCTCCAGCAGCCGCTTGTGATCCTGAGCCGGCATGAGCGGGAGCGCCTGCTGGCCGTCGGTGATCGCAAAGAGCGAGAGCTCCTCACCCTCCATGAACTCCTCGATCAGAATCTCGCGCCCGGCGGCGCCGAAAATCCGGTCGCTGAGCATGGCATCGATTGCGCGCTCGGCTTCGGCGGCGCTCTGGGCCACGATGACGCCCTTTCCCGACGCGAGGCCCGACGCCTTGATCACGACTGGAGACCCAAAGCTTGCGAGCGCCGCCTTGGCTTCTTTCGCGTCGCTGTGCTGTGACGCGCGTGCGGTCGGGATTCCGGCTTTCACCATCAGGTCCTTCGCAAATCGCTTCGAGGTTTCGATGCGCGCTGCTTCGCGCGTCGGTCCGAAGATCGGCAGCCCATGGGTCTGAAACAGGTTGACTATCCCCGCTTCGAGCGGGCCCTCGGGGCCGACAATGGTGAGGTCAACGAGCTCTTCCTCGGCCAGATTCACTAGATCCTTGAGCTTGTCGACACCGATTGGAACGCAGCGCGCAAGCTTCGCGATGCCCGGGTTCCCCGGCGCTGCGATCAGCTCGAGGGCCGGATCATCTCGACAGAGCTTCCAGGCGAGCGCGTGCTCCCTGCCGCCGCTGCCGATGATTAGTGCCTTCATGCCAACGCTTGCTCGAGATCCGCGATCAGGTCCCCGACGTCTTCCACTCCGCAAGACAGCCGCAGCAGATCATCGGTCAGGCCGAGTCGGGCGCGTGTTTCCGGAGGGACCGACGCGTGGGTCATCGATGCAGGATGGCTGATCAGACTTTCGACGCCGCCGAGTGATTCCGCCAGTGAGAAGACGCGGACCTTGCCGAGTATTTTTGCCGCGCGCTCTTTGCTGCCGGTGAGAATCGAGATCATGCCGCCGAATCCCTTCATCTGCCGCTTCGCCAGCTCGTGCTGAGGGTGCGATGGCAGGCCCGGATAGATGACGTTCTCATGCCCGAGCTTCTCGGCCAGCCAGCCGGCGATCTTGCGTCCGTTCTCGTCGTGGCGCGGCATGCGCAGGTGCAAGGTCTTCGTGCCGCGGAGCACCAGCCAAGCATCGAACGGCCCCGGCACCGCGCCGGCAGAATTGAGAATGAACTGCATTCGCTCGGCGAGGCCATCGTCACGCACGACCGCGATGCCCCCGACCATGTCGCTGTGGCCGTTCAGGTATTTCGTGCTCGAGTGATACACGATGTCGGCGCCGTGCTCGAACGGTCGCTGGAAGAATGGCGATGCAAAAGTATTGTCGACGATGAACAGCGCCTTCCGCCGCTTGGCGATCTCGCCGACGGCGCTCAAGTCGGTGATGCGCATCATCGGATTGGTCGGCGTCTCGGTCATGATCGCGACAGTGCGCTCGTTGCACGCATCTTCGACGTTCTGCGGATCGCGGCTGTCGACGTAGGTGAAGCACAGCCCGAAGTTGCGGAGAATCTTGTCGAACAGCCGGAACGTTCCCCCGTAACTGCTTTCACCGGCGACGATGTGATCGCCCGACTTGAACAGCTTCATGATCGAATCGGTGGCGCCCATGCCACTGCTGAAAGCAAAACCGTGGATCCCACCCTCGAGCGCGGCGACGTTCCGCTCCAGCGCTTCGCGAGTCGGATTTTTTCCACGCGCGTACTCGTAGCCCTTGTTCTTGCCCAGACCCTCCTGCACGTAGGTCGAGGTCGTATAAATCGGCGTCATGATCGCGCCCGACAGCAGATCGGGGCGCTGCCCGGCGTGGATCGCGCGGGTGCCGAAGGATGCGTTCAGGTCTTCGTCATAGATGCGGGTCATTCGCCTTTCACACCAAGGGAGGAAGGGTTAAGTGGTCAGAAGTCTAACCAATCGGGCTGGCGTTATCTGTCGGTCGAATCCGGAATACGCGACCACCCGTTCGCGGCACACGACTAAATTTACGGGCTATTCGCAGTCTCAATGCCAAACGAGGGGCGAGTCACGAATGGCTTACGAAGGCTTGATGGTCAGCGTGTCGGGCGTACGCGGTCGGGTCGGAGAAGCTCTGACGCCCGAGGTCATTGCTAAGTTCGCGTCGGGCTTCGGCGCCTGGGCGCTCGATCGGGCCGGCGGAAAAGCAAGCATCGTTGTGGGCCGGGACAGCCGCGTATCAGGGCCGATGTTCCAGCCGGTGGTCCACGCCGCGCTGCAGTCGGTTGGCTGCGACGTGATCGATGTCGGAATGGTGCCGACTCCTACCGTGCAGCTCGCCGTCGAATACCATCACGCCGCCGGCGGACTGGCGATTACCGCCAGCCACAACCCAATCGAGTGGAACGCCCTCAAGTTCATCGGACCCTCCGGTCTCTTTCTCGATGGCGCTGAAGGCGCGGAGATGCGCAAGGTCGTCGAGGGAAAGATCGCGCGCGCGACGTGGGACAAGCTCGGCACGATCACAGCTGACAAAGACGCAGCGCGGGAGCACATCGAGAAGATTCTGGCGCTGCCGTTCATCGACGTCGAAGGAATTCGCAAAAAGGGTTTTCGGGTCGGGCTCGATTGCGTGCGCGGCGCAGGTGGCGCGTTCATGCCCATTCTGCTGGAGCTGCTGGGCTGCAAGCTGGCGACAATCAACATGGAGCCGGACGGCCGCTTCCCACGCCCGCCCGAGCCGGTCGCCGAGAACCTCGGCGAGCTCCAGAAGCTGGTCCAGGATTCCCACTGCGACATCGGCATGGCCGTCGATCCCGATGTCGATCGACTGGCGCTGGTCTCGGAAGAGGGGATCGCGATCGGCGAGGACTACACTCTTGCGCTAGCCGCGAAGCTGGTGCTGCGCCACCGGAAGGGAGTCGTCGTAACCAATCTCTCGACGAGCCGGATCGTCGACGATGTTGCGGCGGAAGCGGGAACGCGTGTCATCCGCGCACCGGTGGGAGAAGTCAACGTGGCCACCCGGATGCGCACCGAGCATTCGCCGATTGGTGGCGAGGGCAACGGTGGGGTGATCCTGTCGGAGCTCCACCTTGGCCGCGACGCGCCGGTCGGGGCTGCCATCATGCTTCAGCTCCTGCTCGAGGAAGACAAGCCGCTCTCGAAGATCGCCGCCGCCTACCCGCGCTACATCATCGTCAAGGACAAGCTCGATCGACCGAACGCGCCCCTC
The DNA here is from genome assembly GCA_946478895.1 of uncultured Gemmatimonadota bacterium. Next base: position 55,221 of record CAMLDY010000006.1, on the reverse strand, counting down.
GACGCGGTGTACGAAGCCCTGAAGCGCGCTTTTGCCGACGCCGAGGTGGATACCCAGGACGGGCTGCGGTTGACCTGGCCCGACCGCTGGGTACACGTCCGGCCTTCCGGAACGGAACCAATCGTGCGAGTAATAGCCGAAGCTCCCACCGCGGACGCCGCGGAAAAACTGGTGCGCGACTGTCGGAAGCCCGTCGAGGCCCTGGGACGCTAGCCAGACCGTCAACGAGAATCTCATATGTGTGGAATCATCGGTTATATCGGAACGCGGGGCGCAACACCTCTGTTGCTGGAAGGCCTCAAACGCATGGAGTATCGCGGGTACGACTCCGCCGGCGTCGCCGTCATGAACGGGCACGGGGTCGAGACCCGAAAAGCCGCCGGTAAGATCTCCCAGCTGGAGCGCGCGCTCGCCGCCAGTCCCGTCGATGGCGACACCGGAATCGGGCATACGCGGTGGGCGACGCATGGCGTGCCCAACGAGTGCAATGCCCACCCCCACGTGGACTGCAAGGGCGAGATCGCGGTAGTCCACAACGGCATTATCGAGAACTCCGGCACCCTGAAGCAGGGTCTCGAGGCCCGCGGCCACGAGTTCGCATCCGACACTGACACCGAAGTAATCGCGCACCTCGTCGAGGAAGCCTTCGACGGGAATCTCGAGGACGCGGTCATCGAAGCCCTCTGGCAGATCGAAGGCACCTACGGCATCGCCGTCGTTTCCAGCCAGGACCGCAACAAGATCGTCGCCGCGCGCAAGGGCAGCCCGCTCCTGATTGGGCTCGGCGAGGGCGAGTACTACGTCGCCAGCGACGTCTCAGCCATCCTCGCCCACACCCGCGAGGTCGTTTATCTCGACGACGGTGATGTCGCGGTTCTCACGCGCGACGGCTACACCATTCTCAACCAGCGCGCGCAGCAGCTAGAGCGGCGCGTCAGCAAGATCGATTGGGATCTCGACCAGATCGAGCGGGGCGGCTTCGACCACTTCATGCTCAAGGAGATCTTCGAGCAGCCCGCCACCGTCGAGAACTGCATGCGCGGTCGCTTGCTGCCGGAGCAGGGAACCTCCAAGCTCGGCGGTCTCAACATGACCGACGAAGAGCTCCTCCGCTTCGACAACATTCTCATCACGGCGTGCGGCACGAGCTGGCACTCGGCGCTGATCGGTGAGCACATGCTGGAGAACCTCGCCCGCATTCCCGTCGAGGTGGAGTACGCATCCGAGCTCCGCTATCGCAACCCGATCGTCACCGACAAAACTCTCTGCATCGTCATTTCACAGTCGGGGGAGACGGCGGATACGCTTGCCGCGATGCGCGAAGCGAAGGCCCGCGGCGCGCGGACCTACGGCATCGTGAACGTCGTCGGATCGACCATCGCGCGCGAGAGCGATGGCGGCATCTACGTCCACGCCGGGCCTGAGATCGGCGTTGCATCGACCAAGGCGTTCACCAGCCAGGTCATCGCGCTGCTGCTGTTCACGCTCAAGCTGGCGCGCCTCCGCAACCTGTCGATGGTCGACGGCAAGGCGATCATCGAGGAGATGCAGGCGCTGCCGGCGAAGATTCAGAATGTTCTGGATCGCGCTTCGGAGATCGAGAAGATCGCCGAGGACTTCAAGAACGCCCAGAATTTCCTGTACCTCGGGCGCGGCTACAGCTTCCCGACTGCGCTCGAGGGCGCGCTCAAGCTCAAGGAAATCAGCTACATCCACGCCGAGGGGTATCCGGCGGCGGAGATGAAGCACGGCCCGATCGCGCTCATCGACGAGAAGATGCCGGTGGTGTTCATCACGCCACACGACTCGGTGTTCGACAAGGTCGTCTCCAATGTCCAGGAAGTAAAAGCCCGCGGCGGGCGGGTCATCGCCATCACCACGCGCGACGAGGATGCGCTCGAGGGCAAGCTGGACTACGAGTTCCGGATTCCCGAAACAAAGGATCTGCTGACGCCGGTGCTGGCATCGGTTCCGCTGCAGCTCCTGGCGTACTACATCGCCGTCAAGCGAGGCGCGAACGTCGATCAGCCGCGGAATCTCGCCAAGTCGGTAACGGTGGAGTAGCGCGCTGCGAGTCCTGCTGCAGCGGGTCTCGCGGGCGGAAGTCCGCATTGGGGAACGAGTCGCGGGGAAGATCGGCAGGGGATTTCTGCTCCTCGTCGGCTTCACCCACGACGACACGCCCGACAAAGTCGACTGGATGGCGGAGAAATGCTCGGGGCTCCGGCTCTTCTCCGACGCCGAGGAAAAGATGAACCTCGGCCTGGCAGACATTGGCGGCGCGCTGCTGGTCGTGTCGCAGTTCACGCTCTACGGTAACGCCGAGAAGGGCAAGCGCCCGAGCTTCATCGATGCCGCGCGTCCTGAAGTCGCGATGCCGCTTTACGAGCGCTTCGTGTCCGCTCTGCGCGGCAAGGGCTACACGGTCGAGACCGGTGAGTTCGGTGCGATGATGGATGTCGAGCTCGTCAACGACGGCCCCGTGACGCTCTGGCTGGAGCGATGAGCGAGATCAGGGTCGTGCTGGCCTCGCAGTCGCCCCGCCGGCGGCAGCTGCTCGACCTGATTGGAATCCGCCACGAAGTAAGACCTGCGAACATCGACGAGACCCCCCGACCGCGCGAAGCGCCGCGCCGCCACGCCGAGCGTCTCGCGCGCGAGAAGGCGAGCACCATCGCGACCCGGGATCCGGATCTGATCACCATCGGCGCGGACACCGTCGTCGTGATCAATCGCAAGGTGCTCGGCAAGCCTGCTGATGCCGCCGAAGCGGCGTGGATGCTCGAGATGTTGAGCGGCCGCGAGCACACCGTGATCACCGCTGTCGCCGTCGCGCGGGGACGCAAGATCCGCTCGGCGATCGAGGAGGTGAAGGTCAAGTTCAGGCGCCTCCGTCCCGACGAGATCGAAGCCTACATTGCGACCGGTGAGCCGATGGACAAGGCGGGCGCCTACGGCATTCAGGGTTTCGGGGCCACCATCGTCGAGCACATTGAAGGCGATTACTTCGCCGTGATGGGGCTGTCGCTGGTGCGACTGGTTGGATTGCTGCGCGATGTCGGAGTCCGCTATCGCTTCGGCGAGCTCTCAGTTTCCGCCGAGTAGCTCGCGCGCCTGTTCCATCACCCGACGCTCGTTGTCGAATGCGAGCTGGCCGGTCGCATCCTCGATCGGCACCCAGCGGGCTTCGTTTACTTCCCAGTCGTGGTCCTCGGTGTCGCCGGAAACGTAGCGTAGCAGGAAGAAGTGCACGCGCTTGTGAAACCGGACCCTGATGCCGTTCTCCAGCCCGACGTACCAGTACTCGACGGTCTCGATGTGTTGGACGACTTCGCTTGTGACCCCGCCTTCCTCACGCGCTTCCCGTACCGCCGTCACTTCCGGCTTCTCGCCCTTGTCGACGAGCCCCTTCGGCAGCTGCCAGCGATTGTTGCCGCCTACCGCGACGATCACGACTTCGATCCTGCCCGGCTCGCCGCGGTAGACCACGCCGCCGGCCGATACCTGATCCCTGATCGGGATCTTGATCGCCGAAGTTTTCTTCCCTGTCGATTTCCGCGGCGTCATCGCCCGATTCCGCCCGAGTAGCGGTCGCGCCAGATCTCCACTTTTTCCAGCACGTCAGTAGTCTGAATGCGCTTCATTCTCCCCGCCCGATTCTCCATCGATATCGGGTAATCTTCGCCCGGCTCCCCGTAGGCGTCGATGATCAGGTCGTGGAAGCGTCGATACGGCCCCGTGCGCTTTGGATTGGTGTAACCCATCAGGCTGATCACCGGCCGGTTGAGCGCGACACTCATGTGCAGTGGTCCGGTGTCGGGAGATAGCACCAGCGCCGACGCGTCGAGAATCGAGACGAGATTCCGCAGCCCGCTACCCAGCTCGCTGCGCGGCTTTTTGCGCGTCCTCGCCATCACCACTCGCTCGGCAGCAAGCTCGCGCTCGGAGCGACCACCCACGAGCACGACCTGCATCCCGTATTGCTCGTCGAGCGCATCGGCGACTTCGGCCCACCGTTCCGGAATCCAATCCTTCTCGGGCTTACTCGTCGCGATGACAATGGACGCGATTGGCCGTCCGATCGACTCGATGAAGGTCTGCTGCCACTCGCGCTCGTGCGACCAAGGGCCGAGATCCCAATCGACAGGTTCCGGAGATACGCCGAGCGCGTAGAGGAATTCGAAGTATTGATCCTGGACGTGCTGCACGCGATTCGCGGGAATCCTGCGATTGGTGAAGAGCCAGTTCATGTCGCGCGCCCGCGCGCGGTCGAAGCCGAGCTTGATCGGTGAGCGGGTGAAGCCGGTTACGATTCCAGCCTTGAAGTACACCTGAAGGTTGATGACGAGGTCGAACCGACGCCTCGACATCTGGGCCGCGGCATCGGCGAACGCGCGCAACCCACGGTTGCGGTCGAAGATGATGATCTCGTCGACCGATCGATGGCCGCGCACCAGAGTTGCCGGGCCCGGCTGGAGCACCCAGGTTATCCGCGCCGCTGGGTTCTCCCGCTTGAGGGCGTTGATCACCGGAAGCACGTGCACCGCGTCGCCCACCGCGCTCATCATCACGATGCAGATGTTATTCGGGACCGATGGCCGCGGCGCGCTCATTCCATGCTCTTGAGGCGCAGGTGCTCCTCGTCTTCGGCGGAGTAGGGAAGCCCTTCGTTGTCGCGCCATTTACGCAGCGAGCGAATCAGCCGATCGAGATTCGCCTTCGCGACCAATGGCGATCCGGGCGAGCTGAACCGGACGCGATCGACGTCGAGCACGTGCGCATCGAGCCCGGGCCCTTCACCGGCGGTGAGAAGAATGTTCTTGAGATTTAGATCCTGGTGATAGGCGCCGGCGTGGGCGAGGTCTCGGAGCAATCCCGCGATGGCATCGAGAACCATGATCCGGTGATTGTGATCGGTCACCTTCATGAGAGCGACGGAAAGATCATGGCCGTTCGGAATCTCGCGGGTCGCGACATCCGATTTGCGGAACAGCACGTTCTGTGGGTACGACACATAGGCCACGACTTCGGGCGTACTCACTCCGCTGGCGCGCAGTCGCAACGACGCGACCAGCTCCCGAAATCCGCGCGTCGTCAATAAAAAGAGATCCTTGTTGAATTTCGCCATCCAGCCGCCGCGCATGTTGTGCCTCACCACCACGCGCCCACAATTGCCGGGAAGATTCACCGCGAACACCGGTGCCCGACCGGTGAGCACCGCCGCGTCGGGCTGTCGGGCCGCGTATTCGTACAGTCGTTCCTTCTCTAGCACCGCGCGGAGAGACGATGCGCATGAGGCGATGGCGACAACGCGTGCACCGCCAACCTCGAACCGCTCGTAGGACGGAATCGATAGCCCGATGATCATCCCGGCTCGGAATCTCGGCGCACCGATGCGATCGCGCTGAGCAGCGCGCGCGCCTTGCTTCGCGTCTCCTCCCACTCGCGCTCGGGGACCGAGTCGGCGACGATGCCGGCGCCGGCCTGAACGGACGCTATGCCGCCGGCGATCACGCATGTCCGAATGGTGATCGCGAGGTCCATTCTCTCCCCGCCTGCTGCGATGTACCCGATGGCACCGGCGTATGGACCGCGCGCGATCGGCTCCAGCTCGTCGATGATCTCCATCGCCCTGATCTTGGGTGCTCCGGTCATGGTCCCCGCCGGAAAAGTCGCGCGGAATACATCCAGCGAGCTCAGACCATCGTTGAGCTCGCCTTCCACCTGACTGACGATGTGCAGCACGTGCGAGTACTTCTCGACCTTCATCAGCTCGGTGACTTTCACCGTTCCGTACTTCGATACGCGTCCGACATCGTTGCGACCGAGATCGACCAGCATGACGTGCTCGGCGCGCTCCTTCTCGTCGGCGAGGAGATCAGCGGCGCGCTCTTCGTCGTCCTCGCGATTCTGGCCGCGGGGCCGCGTTCCGGCGATCGGGCGCAGCGTCACCTTGTTGTCCGATACCCGCACCAGCAGCTCCGGAGAGCTGCCCACGATCTCCACACCATCGAGAACGAGATGGTACATGTAGGGCGAAGGATTTATGGCGCGGAGTGCGCGGTAAAGGTCGGCGGGATCGAAATCCAGTGGCAGGTCGATGCGGCGCGACAGCAGCGCCTGAAAGCAGTCTCCTGCCCGGATGTATTCCCTGATTCGCTCCACGTGCGCCATGAAGTCAGCTCGCGCGTAGGTCGAGCGACCTTCGTTGACGGGCGCGTCGGCCCGCGGGGTTATGCTGGGCAGTCGCGACGGCGCGCGCAGCCGCTCCATGATGTCGTCGAGCTCATCGGTCGCGTCATCGTACAGCGCGCGGAGCTCCTCGTCTGCGGCGCCGTGCGGAATTGGCACCGAGATCACCACCCGCGCCCGACCGTAGAGATTGTCGAGGATCACCAGCGAGCGGGTGAACACGAACACGGCGTCCGGTGCCGCGACCCCGCGAGCCGGTCGGTTCGGCAGCTTCTCGATCAGACGCACGATGTCGTAGCTGAAATAGCCAACCACGCCGCCCCAGAACTGGCCCAGCTCCGGAACGTCGGCCGGCTCGATGCCTTCGACCAGCTCCTTGAGATCCGCGAGCGGGTCCATCGGCTTTCGCGCGTTGTGCCAGCCGCGCTCTACCGACCAGTCTTCGACGACGCCGTTGGCGATTCTCCAGGCCGACCTCGGCTCGGTGCCGAGGAAAGTGTAGCGGGCCCAGGTTTCCCCACCCGCCGGCGCTGACTCGAGGAGAAATGCAAACGGACCGCGGCGGAGCTTGGCGAACGCCGATACCGGCGTATCGGTATCGAGCAGACAGTCGCGCCACACCGGGACGAGAGTTGCACGTGCCGCACGGCGCCGGAACTCCTCGAACTGCTTGTCGTCGATTTCTGCTCGCGCCGTCAATTCGCTCTTCCTCCGCCGTTGGCGGCACCAGCAACTAACTTTCGTGGATGAAGCCCGGCGCGATCGTAATCTTCGCCGTACTGCTCGTTTCCCGGACGCTGCACGCGCAGCAGCCGTGGAACGATGACCGCACCCGCGCGCTCGTAGAGCGCGCCACCGAGCGCAGAGCCAGTCAGCTCGCCGACACCGCCCTCGTGGACTACATGGCGACTGCCCACGGTTACGTCACCTTCCTCGCGCAGTTCGGGGAAGGATTCCCAGAGCCGCCCAAGATCGTGAAGGCCGACGAGCTGGGTCTGGAAGTTTACTGGCGCGCGCCCGATCTGAGCAAGCAGCGCATCATCGGCCGTCGCGATACTCTGCTGCTCCCGACCGACATCAATTACCACCGCGATCACCTCGGCATCGTCCAGAACAATTTCCGGAACATCATCCGCATCGGCGAAGGCGATGAGGTGCGCGATGTTCCACACCCGCTGTCGCCCGCCGGTCTCGAGGCCTATGACTTCGCGATCCGCGATTCGCTCCAGATCAGGCTCGGGCCGCGCGTGCTCGATGTCTACGAGGTGCGGGTCCGTCCGAAAGACGACCAGCAGCCGCGCGCGGTCGGCGCCGTTTACATCGATCGCGAGACCGGCGAAGTAGTGCGCATGGCGTTCAGCTTCACCCGCGCGGCGCTCATCGACAAGGATCTCGAGGATGTCTCGGTCGTGCTCGAGAACGCGCTCATCGAGGGCCGCTTCTGGTTGCCGCGACGCCAGGAGATCGAGATCCGGCGCACCGGGTCGTGGCTCGACTATCCCGCGCGCGGAATCATCCGCGGACGCTGGGAGATCTGCTGCTACCAGGTCAACAAGGGGATTCCGGCCAGCTATTTCACGGGCCCCGAGATCGTCATGGCCCCGGCGTCGGAGCGCGCGCAGAAACCGTCGCCGTTCTCGGGCCAGATTCTGGATTCGCTGCCCCCCGATGTTCGCGCCGTCACCGACGAAGACGTTCGCAAGGTGCAGGAGGAGGCCAGAGCGCTGGTGCGTGAGCAGGCGCTCGCTCGCGCGAGAAGCCTGTCGATTTCCGCGCGCCACATCTCCGACCTCGCGCGCTTCAATCGCGTCGAGGGGCTCGCCCTCGGCACCGGCATCCTGCAGCGCGTCGGCGCGGGATTCGCCGTCGTCGCGTCGGGACGCTACGGCTTCAGCGACAAGCAGCCAAAGGGCCGCGGCGCAATTGAGTACCGCACCGGTGCCGGCTCGTCGCTCATTCTCGCCGCCGAGCGTGATTACCGCGATGTGAGCGACGAGCAGGAAACGTCGATGGTGCGAAACACCATCGCCGCCCAGGAATTCGGCAGCGACTACACCGATACCTACGATGTTCGCGCTCTCTCGCTCAACGGTTCGCTGGCGCGCTTCGGTTGGCGCCCATCTTTCCGCCTCGCATACGAGCGCCATGATCCGCTTGCGGTCAACGCGCGGCCCGCCAATGGTGCTTTTCAGCCGACCATCCCCGCTCAGCCGCTCCGCGAAACGACTCTTGGCTTCGCGCTGGATCGTCCGACCAGCCTTACCTTCGACGGGTTCGAGCTCGGCGCGCATCTAGGCTTAACCGGAATTCATCGCCGGAGCTCGGGGCCCGCGCCGCTCGGACAGTTTGTCCGTCCGTCCTTCTCGCTCGACTTGCAAAGGCCGTTTGGCAGCAGCCGGCTTGTGCTGCACACGGTAGCCGCCGCGATCTTCGGCGCCGACACGGTTCCAGCTCAACATCTGGTTTACTTTGGCGGCCCGACCACCGGGCCCGGCTACGAGTTCCACGAGTTCGTCGGCCGCGGCGGCCTGAGTCAGCGGCTCGAATACCGATTTCTGGCGCCCTTCGTCCCGATCCCGCTCGGTCGGTTTGGTCGCGCTCCAGGCACGATCACGCTTGCGCCTTTCGCTACCGCCGTCTGGATCGATCGGTCGGCGCCGTTCAAGTCAGCGCGTCAAGGCTGGTATCCAGCCATTGGCCTTGGCGCGCTGACCGTCTTCGACGTGCTCAGGCTCGACGTTGCCCGCGGACTCCGCGGCGGCCGCTGGACTTTTTCAGTCGACATCGGCCGCGATTTCTGGAGCGTGCTCTAGCTAGAGCGATAACAGGTACTGCACGAGATCTGCCTTCTGTTGGGCAGTAAGACCCAGGTGAAACTGGGTGTCGTACCTCTCCACCAGATCGGCCAGCGTCGGCGAGCTCCCGTCATGGAAATACGGTGGATGCTGCCAGACACCCGCCAGCGGAGTGGTTCGCCACTGTTTGGTGGCCGACCGAAGCGCGTAGGTCGGATCGGTGAAAAATTCGCTCGGCGCGTGCAGGCGGATGTTGGCGTCCGTGTGCAGCTCGCCAACGTGGCACGTGCTGCACTTTGCGGCGCCGTCGAAAAGGGCATCCCCGCGCGCGGCCGCCGCCACGTCGAACGAGCCCGCTGGTGGTTTCGGAGCCTGAAGGCTCAGCTCGTACGCCTGGAGTCGATCGAGCAGGGGAGCCACCAGATCCGGCGACTGTCTGACATCGATTCCCAGGCGCGGTTCTGAGAAGCTGCCCTGACCGTGCATCTGGGTCACTGCCACGTACCTGTTCCAGTATTTCACCTCCGCGCCATCAGAGGTAAAAGTCTCGCCGTGAATTCCGGCCAGTCCGTACGCTGGCGGAATCACCGTCGGATCGTTCTTCCCGTCGAAGTTGAAGCGTGCATCGTACTTCCCGGGCCCCCAGGAGTTGTACACCGCCTTCTGCGCGGCGCTGAGTGCGGGAGAGAGCGCTATGATCGCCCCGGGATTGAGCTGTCTGTTGGGCCAGCCATCGAGGCGCGACCCGATGCCCGCTGCAATGCGATCGTCGACGGTTGAATGGCAGAGCGCACAGGTGACTCCGAATCGCGTGATGTTGTTGTTCGCATCGACGGTCGCCTTTACACCAACCACCGCTCCTAGCTTCAGCAGCGTGACAGTGGTTGCCGGACTGTGCATGTCCACCTGCCCCGCCTGAATTGCCTGCAACACCTCCGGCGGAAGAGTGTCGGCGTCCACCTTGAGTCCCACCGACAGCGCTGTCGTCGGATCGACCGCCGACTGCACCACCGTGTTCATGTGCAGCGTATCCGTCCAGAACTTCTCGTCTCCAAATGTCTCGAATCTGAAGATGTCCTTGCCGGCCGAGATGTCGGCAGCCGATGGACCGCCCGGCCCATCGTCGTTGCACGCCGCGACCGAGAGCGTCGCGACGACTCCAAACATCATTGCGCCGAACCGGACTGGTGGTCTCTTCCAGAGCTGCTTGAGCGTTCTGAGCGACGTCGACATCGGTGTTCCTCCCGCCGTTACAGCGATTACTCGTGGTTCGCAGAAAACTCCCAAACAAACTTGGACATTTTAGGTAGCCGGCTGAATCGATCAGTCGGCGAACTACCAGCCTCGGTCGGCGAACAGTCCCACTCGGTCCACCAGCGTGGACGGACGAGCTTCCGGTTATGGAATGAGGCCGGCGTCGTCTTTTCTGAGGGGGAAAAACCCTGCGACGGGGCGATTTTCCGCCGACTTTCAGACATCAGGACGCGGCTTTTATGGTAAGAATCGGTTTTTCGCGGATGATCCTGGCGCTCGCGTCGAGCGCAGTGGTCGGCGCGTGTGCGACAGGCGCAAACTCCGGCTTCGGCGCGGCGAATTCGGTGCTGTCTCCCACCCCATCGACGCACGTTGCACGCACAGCGACGCTGGCACAGGCCGATAGCGCATGGCAGGCCGGCGCTTATCCGCTCGCGACCGAGATGTACGAAGGCATTCTCGCCCGGGATTCGTCATCCCATATCGCGATGTTCAGGCTCGCGACGCTTCGTTCCTGGGACAATCGTCTCGATGAAGCGATCGCTTTATTCCGGCGCTACGTTGCCGTTGAGCCCAACTACAGTGGGGGAAGAACGGCTCTCGCGCGCGTGGTCGCGTGGACCGGTAATTATGCGGGCGCAGTCGCGATCTACGACTCGGTGCTGGTCGCCGAGCCCAACAATCGTGAAGCGGTTCTGGGCCGGGCCCAGACTCTGGCTTGGGCGAACCGGTTCGACGAGTCGCTCGCCGCCTACAAGAAATGGACGTCCGCGCATCCGACGGATCGCGACGCGGCGATCGATTACGCACGCGCGCTGGCGTGGGACGGCCAGCTCGCCGAAGCGGAGTCGCGTTACGCCGAGCTTTCGCGGACTGGCAACGCAAACGCGACGAAGGGCCTGGCGCGGGTGATCAGCTGGCGTGGAGATCTTCAGCGCAGCGAAGAGACCTGGCGGCGTGTGCTCGTGACGGACCCCGACGATCCCGAGGCCCTCACCGGACTGGCGCAGGTACTGAGCTGGCAGGGCCGTCAGGCCGATGCCGAGTCCGCACTCCAGCACGCCCTTCGCGCCAATCCCGGTTATGGCGACGCGCGCAGCCTGCTGCGCTTCGTCGAAGCCGACCTTCGCCCGGCCGTGATAGTCAGCGCGATCGGGAGCAACGACTCGGACAAGAATCGTACGACCGGCGTGTCGATGGATTACGTCGTTCGCGCGCCGTGGAGTGGCTCGATCGGCGCGAGATACTCGGAGCGGTGGGCGAATTTCCCCAGCGCGCTCGGAGTGGATTCCCGCGCCGACGCTGGGAACGTCTTTGCGAAGTGGCAGCCCGCATCGAGCTCGTGGGTGATCAGAGCGGACGCCGGTCTCACCCACCATGCATCGAGCCTCGTTCCTTCCACGGATCGGAAGGAAAACCTCGTCAACGGCGCGCTGGCCGTGCGCGGCAATCTGGCGCGCTCGTTCAACGTCGGTCTGAGCGCGTCACGCGCGCCGTTCGACGAAACGGCACTGCTCATCGCGAACGGGGTCGTCAGCTCCGAGTACGCCGGCGACGCATCGGTGGCGCTGCCCGGCCGTTTCAGCGTGTCGGGTGCCGCGAGTCACGCGCAGCTGACAGGGGGCAGTCGCGCAAACTCCCGGGATGCTTTTTCGAGCTCACTCCGCTGGACTTACAATCGTCGCTGGAGCCTTGCAGTCGGCGCGCGACAGTTCGGGTACGACACCACGTCGTCCGATGGATACTTCTCGCCGCGCAGATACACCCTCGCGGAAGCGAGCGGTCGGGGCCGCGTCGGCGCCACGCTCGGCTGGAACGCCGAAGGTGATGTCGGACTCGGCAGACAGACCGTCGAGCTCTTCGGAGCGAGTCCGGCGTCGCGGCTCGCCGAACGCGCGGCGCTCACCATGGGCTATCGATTCGATCCCGCCCACGAGTTCAGCGCTTCAGGTACCTACGCGAACGTCGCAGGCCCGGGCCAGACGGGCGGCAGCGAGTACCACTTCTACTCGTTCACCCTGCGCGCCCGATTCGGCTTCTAGGAAGGCGACCGGCTGCTAACGCCCAGCCGGACGGTCGGGGATTGCAGCGAAAGCTTTCTGCATTGCTCCAAACAACGGCTTGATCTCCGTGTGCCAGGTCGGCTGTTCCCACGTCGGCCACGTCCACGTCGGAAGGTCGGACGGTTTCGTCGTAGCCATGTTGCGAGGTAGAGTCTCACCCGCCGAGCCCTTCTCCGGATCGTAGCTCTCGACGACGAACCGGAACCCATCGGTGACTGCTGCGTCGACCTTGCCAGTCCTCGGGTTTCCGAATAGCACGCTGCGCGACGAAGGATCTACGACTTGCAGCATCCCCCACGGAATCCTGACCTCGATCACACCTGCCCGAGGATCTGCATACCAGTCCGCGAGAGAATTGTCTGACTGGCGCGCGAAAAGCAGCCGATTGCGGCTGTACGAAATCGGGTCGAAGATCCTGCCGTCGCGACCGATCCGCCGCCGGTTGGTGACGACTACCAGTGAATCCCATTTTCCAGCATTGTTCGCGACGGTGCGGAACGGCGGGTTCAGCACGTACTGCACGGCCGTCGGCTTGCTGCCAGGGATCACGACGGGTCGATAAAGGTTGTACGGATGGTCGACGAGCACCTGGCTCGACCCCGGCCCGGAAAGATCGAGCACGAACTCGAGGCCGACCGGAGAATGCAGACCGGTGGCAGGCATTCGGGTGTCGCCCAGATCGCGCCGGTAGGTGTCGATGCCGATCTGATAGTGCGCGCGCGCCCAGTCGATTTTTCCGACGTCGAGCCGCAGGTACACGTAGGCTTCGTCATGGGCGACGCGCAGGGCCTTGAGGTGGAGCGGCGCGCTGACCGGCATCGGCTCTGAATACAATGGCTCGTTGCCACGCCAATCCGTGGTATCTCCATCGATCACCACGCTCGACCCCTTCCGCCCCGCCCGCATCGCGATCACACCATAATTTTCTTCGGCGTCGAGTGGGTTGAGCCAGAGCCGCTTGCGGTCGGGTGGATACTCGAAGTCGATCACCGCCCAGTTCTTCTTGAACCACTCGTCGATGAGCGAGAAGAGCCCGGCGCCAGCCGCGCCGGCCGCGTAAATGTCGCGCGTGAGTCGTGCATCGGCCGCCGCCTGCTGCTCCTCCGACAGCCCGCCGTGGTTCCAGCCCTGCGGCTGGATGTGGGCGATCCCGCGCGACGAAGGCACACCGTACTCGCTGATCACCACCGGCATGTCACCATGGTGCGCCACCAGCTCTCGCAGGTACCCGAAGTAGTTGCTCGGCCCTTCCGGCGATCGCGCGCGACCATAGCCTGGGTCGACGACCATGAACTCCGGATAGTAAGGGTAGGCATGATAGGATGCGAAAACGCCGGCGGGGAACGCAGCCGTTGAATGCATCTTTGCTGCATCCAGCCCGACGGCGTCGTTGTCGTATTCCTTCGGCATCTCGACGATCTTCTCACCGCGCTTCTTGAGAAGCGCGATTTCCTGATCCTTGCCCGTCTCCGTCGGATGATTGAGCGGATCGAGAGTCGGCCAGTTGGTGTAGGCGATCGGTCGCTGGGCGTTGTAGCGGTCCATCTCGAACGAAACCACGTAGTCGCACTGCTCGGCGAGCCAAATCTCCAATGGATTGCCATCGGCAATCGTGATGTACTTGCCGGCGAAACTCGTTTTCCCGCGTCGCGCCTGATTGTACGCGACCACCGAGTATGGCTCCCATTCGCGGCCAATGATGAAGGCGAGGGTCCACGTCGATACGTCGGCGGTGTATCGGCCATTCGCGTGGCCGGGGGCCGGTGGGATGGTCACGTCGCCGTGCACCAGTGCAACGACACGCTTCATCTCGTCCCTGAACTGGGCGAGCCACGCCGGGTCGTCGTACTTTTCTTCCTTCTTTCCCGGGGGCGGCTCTGTCCAGACTCCGTGGATCAGCCAGATCGGATGCGCGGGATGCGCGAGATTCCAGCTTCTGAGCGCGGCATAGAAGTGCGGCGGGTGGATGGTGTAGACGCGAATCGCGTTGGCGCCCATTCCGGCCACCACCGAGATCCAACGCTCGTAGGTGCTGTCGTTGGGCGGAAACTCGGCTGGGAATTTCCCCGGCAGCGCTGCGCCGAGGTTCACTGCCTTGATCCACATTGGTGACCAGCCGCCCTTGCCGTCGCTGATTTCAAAAATGCGTCTGCCGGTCCGCGCCACGATCGATGTCACTGCGGGGCGGGCGCGCGAGGAGAGCACTGCTTCCGTACGTCCGCCCGGCAACCGCGCGAGGTACCATTGCGCGGTCGAATCCGCGGGCGCCATTCGCAATACCCGCTCGAATGCTTTGCGAGCGCCTGGCAGGTCGTTCGCGCGGTACGCTGCCATCCCGGCGCCAGTCGCAGCGTCGTATGAGCTCGAGTCTATCGCGAGGGCCTGCGCGAAGTACGATCTCGCTGCCACCACCAGGTTTTGACGCATGGCGGCGTAACCCGCTCCCGTCAGAGCGCCCGGCTCCTTTGGGCAAAGTGCCAATGCCCGCTTGAATTCAGCGCTCGCTGTCGTGATGTCGTTTGCGCGATAGGCCGTCCAACCCCGCTCAGTCAATCGTCGCGCTTCAGGGAGCGACTTGCAGACACCCTGAGCCAGCATCGGCGCTGAGGTGCAGACGCTCATCAAGAGAATGAAGAGACCCACCGTGTGTCGCGAGAGCGAGCGCATACTCAGAGACGAGGCCAGAGTCGCCTGTGTCACCGTGATGCGGGCCGGATAGAATTGGCCATGGTTTCCGACGGGTGCGGCCTACCTTGCGGGATGACGACGACGAGTGCCACAGCCGAGCCGACTGATGCGTGGCTGCTCCCGATCCTGAGAGCGCTGCTGGAAAAGAGCGGCGTCGACGAAATCGAATCAGCGGTCGGCAGCAGTTACTGGCGCGCCGCCGTCGATAGCGGCGCACTGACCGACTCCGCACTGCTGGCCGCGCTTTCGAAACATACCCGGTTCAGAATCGCGACTGAGCTGGTGGTGAGCGCCGCCGCGCTCAAGTGCGTGAGCGAAGAGCTGGCGCGCCGATTCGGTGTACTGCCGCTCGCGATCTCCGATTCCGTTCTGGATATCGCCACTTCCAACCCATACGACCTCGATTGCGAGCAGCTGCTCGCCTTCGTGACGCGCCGGCGCGTGCGGATGTCCCTCGCCGCGCCGGCGCGGATTCAGGAGCGCATCGACGAGGTCTATGCACCGGTCGAACGCGTGAGCAAGCTGCTCGATCTTGCGCCGACGCCATCGGTGCAGCCGGTAATCGAAAAGTTCGAGGACACCGAAACCATCATCGACGAAAAGGAGGCCGAGCGGCCGGTCATCAAGCTCGTCGATCACATCGTGGCCGAGGGCATCGCGCAGGGAGCGAGCGACATCCACCTCGAGTCGGGCGAGACCGGAATCGCGGTGCGTTACCGGATCGACGGGATTCTCAAGGATGTCTTGGAGCTGCCCAAGGCAGTGGGCATTCCGCTGGTGTCGCGGATCAAGATCATGTCCCAGATGGACATCGCCGACCGGCTTCGGCCGCAGGGAGGTCGCGCGCGCGTTGCAATCGACGGCGCCAGGGTGGATCTGAGAGTCTCGACACTGCCCGCCTCTCACGGCGAAAAGGTCGTCATCCGCATCCTCGACTCGCGCGCCGCGCTCCGTTCCGTCGAATCCCTGGGCATCGATCCCGTCGATGGCCCGCGCATGCAGAAGCTGCTCGATGTCCGCGAGGGACTAATTCTGGTCACCGGACCGACGGGATCGGGGAAGACTACCACGCTGTACGCGGCGCTCCGGCTCCTCCAGAATCGCGGCGTCAACATCATCACCGTCGAAGATCCGGTCGAATATCGAATTCCCGGAATCGTCCAGGTTCAAATCCACGAAAAGGCGGGGCTCACGTTTGCGTCCGCGCTCCGATCGGTGCTGCGCCAGGATCCCGACGTAGTTCTCATCGGCGAGATCCGGGATCGCGAGACCGCCGCGATCGCGATCCAGGCGTCGCTCACCGGGCACATGGTGTTCGCCACGCTGCACACCAACGACGCGTGTAGCTCGATCGTCCGGCTGACCGATCTCGGCGTCGACAGAGTCAAGCTCGCGAGCGCACTCAAGGGAATCGTCGCGCAACGCCTGATTCGCCGGCTGTGTCCCGCGTGCAGGCTGGTCGCCAACGCGGGCGTCCCGCGTCGCCTCGTCGGGTCGGTTCCAGAGGATTCGCTCATCTACATCTCGATGGGCTGCAAGGAATGCTCGATGACCGGATACGCCGGGCGCGTCGCTGTCACCGAAGTTCTCGTCGCGACGCCAGAGATCGAACGGTCGATCGCGACCGGCGATCCTCCCGAGACACTGCTTGCCGCGGCGCGCGCCTCGGGAACGCGGTCGCTATGGGGATGCGGCTGCGCGCACCTGCTCGCCGGCAACACCAGCGCGCAGGAGCTCATGCGAGTGATCGAGCCCGAGACTTCGCGCGACTCGAGCGTTGGCTCTGCTTATTATTCGCCGAAGGCAACTGTCTACGAGCGACCCGTCCAACAATCAATGACAAAGATCAGCCCCGGCGTCATCGAGATCTTCGCCATCAGGCACAATGGCGGAGACTGGCGGGTTCTGCTCCTCCAACGATCTTCCGACGGTAAGCGGCCCGGGTCGTGGGAGACCGTGTACGGCAAGATCGACACGCACGAAAGGCCCGAGCACGCGGCCGTCCGCGAGCTGCGCGAAGAAACCGGGCTCGAGCCTGACGCGCTGTACAATGTGACCGTGAGCAGCTTTTACCTGCACGAGAGCCAGACCATCCAGATGTGCGTTACCTTCGCCGCATTCGTCCCCGACGACGTCACCGTCGTAATCGGCGAGGAGCACCAGCGCTACGAGTGGCTGTCGATCGACGAAGCCTGCTCGCGATTCACCTGGCCCCGCGAAATCAGCGCGCTCCGGGATGCCCACCACCTTTTGCGTGGAGGGAACGCGGGTGGGGTGGAGGACGTGCTGCGAATCAGGTGAACAGTTTTGAAACTGCAACACAACGGGCGGGAGGCGTCAGTTGGGCAGGCTAGAGGCTGCGGGTGACTGCCGTGGGACGTATTGCCGCGGCATTCACTCTAAAGGCAACTGCGTTTCGCACCGAGAGTACGTCCCACGGTCGTAACCTGACGCCAGGCGCCTGATCCCGGACGCCTCCCGCCCGTTCAGTTGCAGTTCTGAGATCCCGGACGTCTCGCACCCGTTCTGTTGCAGTTCAAGAGAGGATGTCGTGGTTACGAACCCGGACTCTCCCTTCTCTTGATGCTGGTGAGATTCTCCTGGCCCGTCGGCGCATTGGGCTTCACCCTCACGCTCT
The DNA here is from genome assembly GCA_946478895.1 of uncultured Gemmatimonadota bacterium. The sequence goes on along the minus strand of CAMLDY010000006.1, from coordinate 37,591 downwards.
TGGCCGGAATCCCGACGTAGACGTGGTACGGCCGCACATCCTTCGTCGCCACGGCCATCGCCCCGACCATCGCCTGCTCGCACACGTGCACTCCGGCCAGCACCGTCGCATGGTAGGTGATCCGCACGCCATCCTCGAGCCGCGTCAGCGCATCGGTGACATCGCGTTGATCGACGATGCTGTGGGTGTGGCTGTAGATGTTGGCGAAGTCGCTGATCGACACATTGTTGCCGAGTGATATTCCGCCGCGATCGTCGAGAAGCACGTAGCGGTGCACCACCACGTTGTCTCCGACTTCCATGTTGTAGCCGAACGAGAATTCGACGTGCTGGAACGCCTTGAAGTTCTCACCGCAGCGCTTGAAGATGTGCGGCGCCAGCAGCCGCCTGAACCTCACTCCCAGCTCCACGTTCTGCCCGCCCAACACCGTTCGGTCGAACGAGTACCACAGCCAGAGCAGCGGCTTCACCTTCTGGAATCGCGCGTCGTCGCATTCCGCGTAATACTCTGGCTCGAGCGTCACGTTGCGCGGGTCGAGCGCGGAGAGCGCCAGTCGCGTTGCCAGGGACAGCTTCTTGTCTTCGACTGCCGTCTCCCAGTTGCTGGCAAACTCGGGGTAGGCGATCTCGCACAGCACGCGCCGACAGAGCAGCGCGCGATCCGCGCCTGACTTCAGCTCGGAGTCGAGCTCTTCCAAAAAGGGTTCCGCGATCGTGGCGATCGGGAGGGCAGGCAGCTTCCGCAAAGGGTAGATCGGCATGCCGCGTAAGTTCGCCTGCGCCCTGTGGAAAAACCAGCTACTGGCTTGGGTGCGATGCCCTCGCGCGCACCAGCGCGCGCTCACGCTCGACGCGGGTCAGGACCTGCTCCCAACTGTCGTCGCGCACGTTCTGGAATGTCACCGTCAACGGCTGGTCCAGATCGATCTCCTCGTCGAATAGATAGATGGCGCTCTGCGTTTCGCGCTGCTTCAGTCGCTGCTCGCCGAAGCCGGAGCTGAGTGGAAGCACCTCCAGCGCCCGGAAATCCCGGCCGCTGCTGGTAATCACCAGATCCATCGGAGTGAAATGAACGTCGGGCTGGACGCCGTAGAACGACACGTACCAGAGATCGGGCGGTCTCCCACCGGTGCGCCGGGTGACGGCCGCGATCGCCTGCTTGTTGCTCTCCTGCAGCTCGCGCAGCGCTCGATACGAGTCGGGTGTCAGCAGACGGATCAGATTCTCGTCGAGCGGAATCGCTCGCACGATCAGTCCGGGCATTTCCAGCCGAATCGCGATGTCATCCTGGCGAAGCGTCCCGTAACCGACCGGAACACTCGCCCGGCCGGTGGTATCGTCGCTGATCGGCGCGAGATTGCCTTGCCCAGATGCCGCCGGCGTCACTCCCGCGCACGCCGCCGCGAGTGCCGCGACCGCGACGGCGAGTGGCACCGCGCGCTTCAACCTCATGACTCCCGGTCTCCATCTGCCGGGCCGCTGACCAGGTCCAGGATCGCCTCCAAAAGCTCTATCCGCCCCTCGCCGGTTTGCGAGCTGAAGGGAATGACCTGTTCCGAGCCGAGCGCGAGATCGCTCGCGATCTCCGCCGAGCGTGCTCGTCCCGCGGTTTTGCTCAGCTTGTCCAGCTTCGTCAGCGCCACGATCGTCGGGACCTCCGTCTCGGCCAGAAAATCCAGCATCGCCCGATCATCATCGCTCGGCTCGCGCCTGATGTCCAGCAACAAGACTATACCCCTCAGCTGCGTGGTTCGCCTCAGGTAGCTCTCGATCATCGGCCGCCACTCCGCCTTTTTCTCCTTCGAGATCCGGGCATACCCGTAGCCCGGCAAATCCACCAGCACGAACTCGTTGTTGATGCGAAAGAAGTTGATCTCACGAGTGCGGCCCGGCGTCCGGCTCACTCGCGCGAACGATTTGCGCCGCACGAGGGTGTTGAGCAGGGAAGACTTGCCGACGTTCGACCGTCCCGCGAACGCAATCTCGGGTAGCGCCGACTCTGGACGCCAGCCGTGTCGCTCGGCCATCCCGCCGATGAATTCGACGTTCCGGATGACCAGCTTGTCGCTTCCGGTCTCCGGCACCTTCGTCATGCTAGTGCGTTACGGAATCGTAGAGAGCTTCGCCCGGGCCCGCCGTCGCGGCCGGCTGCGGCCGCAGCGCGATTGCCAGAACCTGATCCATCGTCTTCACCGGATGGAATCGCACCGACGCCCGCACTTCTTCGGGGAGCTCCTCGATGTCGCGGGCGTTGGCATGCGGGACGATGACGTCGGTCACCTTGTTGCGGTGGGCAGCAACCGATTTTTCCTTGAGCCCGCCGATCGGAAGCACCCGCCCGCGCAGGGTTATCTCGCCCGTCATTGCGACATCGCCGCGCACCGGCACTCCGGTCAGCGCGCTGATCACCGCGGTTGCGATCGCGATGCCCGCCGACGGCCCGTCCTTTGGCGTCGCCCCCGCCGGCATGTGGATGTGGATGTCTTTCGTTCGATAGAACTCTGATTCGATTCCGAGCGCGCGGGCGCGGGCACGCGCGTACGAAAGCGCGGCGCTCGCCGATTCCTTCATCACATCGCCGAGTGTGCCGGTGAGCTGGACCTTGCCGCGACCCTTCACGACGCTCACCTCGATCTCGAGGACTTCGCCGCCCGCCGACGTGTATGCGAGTCCCGACGCCACCCCGACCTTGTCGTCGAGCGACGTGTCGTCCGGATCGAACGGCGGTGCGCCGAGCAGATCCTTCAGGTCATCTACAGTTACGGTCTGCGTCTCACTTCCGGAACCCGTTTCGGCGCGCTTGCGCGCCAGCTTCCGCGCTACTCGCGCGATTCGCCGCTCCAGCTCTCGCACCCCCGCCTCTCTCGTGTAGCCGCGCATGATGGCCATCATCACGTCGGGCTCGAGCACGACCTCTTCCATTCGAAGGCCGTTGGCCTCGATCTGTCGTGGCAGCAGATACTGCCGCGCAATGGCCATCTTCTCGTGGTCGAGATAGCCGGCGATGCGCAGAATCTCCATTCTGTCGCGGAGGGCTTCCGGAATTCCCGCCAGAGTGTTGGCGGTGGTGATGAATAGCACCTGCGACAGGTCGTAATCGACCTCGAGGTAATTGTCGTTGAACGATGTGTTCTGCTCCGGATCGAGCACCTCGAGCAGCGCCGCCGCCGGATCGCCGCGGAAATCCTGTCCAAGCTTGTCGACCTCGTCGAGCAGGATCACGGGATTGATGACTTCGGCGCGACGCATCGCCTGAATGATCCGCCCTGGCATCGATCCGATGTAGGTCCGGCGATGTCCGCGGATCTCCGCCTCGTCGCGCACGCCCCCCAACGCCATGCGCACGAACTTTCTGCCCAGCGCGCGGGCAATCGAGCGTCCGAGGGATGTCTTGCCCACTCCCGGCGGGCCCACCAGGCAGAGAATCTGGCCGTCGAGACGTCCGACCAGTGAAAGCACCGCGATGAAGTCGAGAATCCGATCCTTCACCTCGTCGAGACCGTAGTGATCGGCGTCCAGAATCGCGCGCGCCCTCGCGACATCGAGCACCTCGTCGCTGCGTTCGCTCCACGGGATCGAGACGATCCAGTCGACGAAATTCCGCGCGACAGTGAACTCGGGCGACATCGGCGGCATCCGGCGCAGCTTTCTCAGCTCGCGCAGCGTCCTTTCCTCCACCACCGCGGGCAGCGCTTTCTTCCTGATCTGCGCCTCGAGCTCGGCGAAATCGTCGCCGTCGTCTTCGCCCAGCTCGCGGTGGATTACGCGAAGCTGCTCCTGCAGGTAGAACTCGCGCTGATTCTGGAACATCGCGCCGCGCACGTCGTCGTCGATCTTGCGCTCCAGGCGCAGCAGCTCGATCTCACCCGCGAGGAGCTCGCCGAGCATCTCCAGCAGGCTGCGCAAAGTGTCCGCCTCGAGCAGCGACTGTCGGAGCTCGAAGCGCACCGCGACGTGCGCCGCCACTCCGAATGCCTGGCGTTCCACCGAGTTGGTGCTCTGGATGATCGACACGATCTCCGCCGGAATGCGGCGGTGCAGGCTGACGTACTCCTCGAAGGAGTTCATCACCCGCCTGCTCAACGCTTCGAGCTCCGGCGCTTCCTCGGAGACCGGCCCCTCGAACGGGAAGGGAGACACCGCCGCGCGCAGCACCGTGCCCGACGGGATGTATCTCGTCACCCGGGCGCGAGCGACGCCCTCGACGAGGACTCGTGTCGTTCCGGTAGGTAGCCGCGAGACCTGGATTATCCGGCCGATGACACCCGTGCGGTGCAGATCCGCGGCGGCGGGCTCCTGTTTCTCACCGTCCCGCTGTGCGACAAGTAAAATGATCTTGTCCTCTGAAAGCGCCGCCTCGATCGCCGCAAGCGAAGCCGGTCGCCCGACCAGGAGCGGAATTACGACGTACGGGAAAATGACGACGTCGCGGAGCGGGAGAACCGGAACGCGGTCCGACGTCGGGATGGATTCGTTGTCGCGCTGGAAGAGCTGCGCCAAGTCTGGGTCAGGTGAGAAGGAAATATTGTAACTGCCACTGAAGACTACCGGCTGGAGGCCGTCGGCGGAACGGCTGGCGGCTCGGCGCTTTTCTTGAGGGCTAAGGACTAGCCCGCGGCCTCGAGCCGTGCGGCCCAGGGCCTCCCGCCGGTAGTCTTCTTTTGCAGTTGAAAGAAGCCTAGGCCTCTTTCTTTCGCCTGACCGGCGAGATCTCGAGCAGCGGCTGGGTGCCGTTGGTGATGCAGGATTCGGTCACCTTGACCTCCACCACATCCTCGCGGCTCGGAAGGTCGAACATCACTTCCATCAGCACTTCCTCGAGGATAGCGCGTAGGCCGCGTGCACCGGTTCCGCGCTTGAGCGCCTTGTTGGCGATCGCGCTGAGCGCTGACTCGTCGAAGGTAATCTTCACATCCTCGAGCCCGAACAGCTTCGCGTACTGCTTGGTGAGAGCGTTCTTGGGCTCCTTGAGGATTCTGACGAGAGCTTCTTCGTCGAGCCCCTCGAGCGCGACGGTTACCGGAAGACGGCCCACCAGCTCGGGAATCAGTCCGTAGCGCAACAGATCGTCTGGCTCGACCTCGGAGAACATTTTCGTTTGCGCCAGCTTCTTGTCGCGCGCCGCGGCGCCGTTGAAGCCGATCTGCCGCCTTCCCGTGCGCGCTTCGATGATTTTCTCGAGGCCGTCGAACGCGCCGCCGCAGATGAAGAGAATGTCCTTGGTGTTAAGCTGGATGTACTCCTGCTGGGGGTGCTTGCGGCCGCCCTGCGGCGGTACCGAAGCCACAGTCCCTTCGATGATCTTGAGCAGCGCCTGCTGGACGCCCTCACCCGAGACGTCGCGGGTGATGCTCGGGTTCTCGGACTTCCGCGCGATCTTGTCGATTTCGTCGATGTAAACGATGCCGCGCTCGCATTCGGCGACATTGAAATCGCCGGCCTGGAGCAGCCGCACCAGAATGTTCTCCACGTCTTCGCCGACGTACCCCGCTTCTGTCAGGGTCGTTGCGTCGGCGATGGTGAACGGCACATCGAGGATTCGGGCCAACGTCCGCGCCAGCAAAGTCTTACCCACGCCGGTGGGACCGATCAGCAGAATGTTTGACTTGTCGAGCTCGACATCGTCGTCCTTCAATGATGTCGAGTTGATGCGCTTGTAGTGGTTGTAGACCGAGACCGCCAGCGCCTTTTTCGCCTGCTCCTGACCGATCACGTACTGGTCGAGGACGTCCTTGATCTCCTGCGGCGAAGGTACCTGGGTTATAGCCTCCGCTACCTCTCTTTCCTCGTCCTCCGCCAGGATCTCATTGCAGAGCGCAATGCACTCGTTGCAGATATAGACGGACGGGCCGGAAATGAACTTCCGAACCGAGTCTTTGGACTTTCCGCAAAACGAGCAGCGAAGGTGTTTTTCCTGGGACATTGATCAGCGGGTAGCGGGTGAAGCTGGACCAGCAGCGCCGGACAGCGGGCCTTTGTTAAAGATACCTAACAGCGGTCGCGAAGGCGGTCAAGCAAATCTCCGCGACGAGGACTCGTGAAGATTTTCACAAGTAACAGTAGCCCCCTTTAGGCCTTGCTAAGGGCCTCCTCCATCTCTCCGCGATAGGAAATCACGTTATCGATAAGCCCGTACTCCTTTGCCTCGGTCGCCGACATGAAACGGTCCCTGTCGGTATCCCGCTCAATCCGCTCCGTCGGCTGGCCGGTGTGCTTGGCCATGAGCTTGTTCATCTCCGACCGCAGGTGCAGGATCTCTTTGGCCTGGATCTCGATGTCCGACGCCGTACCGCCCCCGCCTCCCTGAGAGGGCTGGTGGATCATGATCCGGGAGTGGGGAAGCGCCGAGCGCTTGCCAGGCCGACCCGCCGCGAGGAGGAACGCGCCCATGCTCGCCGCGAGGCCCATGCAGTTGGTGTTGACCGGCGATTTGAGGAACTGCATGGTGTCGTAGATTGCCAGACCCGCCGACACACTTCCACCCGGGGAATTGATGTAGATGTGGATGTCGCGCTCCGGATTGTCGGACTCCAGGAAAAGGAGCTGGGCGATCACTATGTTGGCGACGTCGTCATTGATCGGCGTCCCTAGGAAAATGATCCGGTCCATCAGCAGGCGGGAGAAAACATCGTAGGTGCGCTCCCCGCGGCTCGAGCGCTCGATCACGTACGGCGTGTAAATCGTCGGCATTGGTTCCTGGTCCTCTTCCTCGTGCCGTTTAGGCATTAGTCGATACATCGTTTCGCTCCAGCAGCCACTTGAAGACTTTGTCCTCAGTGATGCCGCGCTCCATTTCCTTCAACCGGCCGCTCTTCTCCAGCTGGGCGTAGATCTGGCCGGGGTTTGCCCCGCGCTTCTCGGCCTGCTCGGCGATGCGCTCGTCAAGGTCCTTTTCCGTCGCGGTCAATCCTTCGTTCTCCGCAATGGTTTCGATCACCAGATCCCGCCTGATCTGCCGCTCCGCCATCGAGCGGAATTCTCCGGCGAATTGCTCTCGCTGGTCCTCCGGGATCTGGTACGCCTCGGCGTAGTTCTGGACGAACTGCTGGATCCAGCTCTTCGGGACATCGAACGCGTTGGCTGAAATGATCTGGTCGATCAGCTGCTGCCGGACGCCGGCCTCGATCTCGTGCCCGGCGTGGTGCTCCATGTCGGCGCGCACTGCCTTGCGCAAAGCGTCGAGGGATTCGAAATCGCCGACCTCGCGGGCAAGCGCGTCGTCGAGGGGCGGCGCCGATTTGCGCTTGACTTCATTGAGAGTGATCCGGACAGTCTTGGTCTGTCCGCGCTGCGCCTCGTCGGGGAAGTCTTCCGGCCATTTGACCGGCCGCTCCACGGTTTCTCCAGGCGAAGCCTGCATGATCAGCTCTTCGATGCCGGGAATAGCCTGGCCGGCGCCCAGCACGATCGGATAGCTCTTTCCTTCACTGGCCTTCGCGCCTTCTGCGGCAGTGGCGATCTGTACGTTCACCATGTCGCCCGGCTGCGGCTTCTCGCTCACCGGCGTCCACGTCGCCTTCTCGTCGCGAACCTGCTCGAGCTGTTGGTCGACTTGCTCCTCAGTGACGTTGACCGCCGGACGCTGGATTCGAAACCCGTTGGTCCGCGCCAGCACGATGTTGGGTCGGACTTCCAGGTGAAGCTCGAAAGTCAGCGGCTTGCCTTCCTCGAATTTCACGTCGTGAACGTGGGGCTGGGCCGCGACCTTGATACTTTCTTTCTCGACGAATTCCTGATAGGCCTCTCTTACCAGCGATTCGAGGGCTTCCTGCCTGATCGCGTCGCCGAATTTCTTGCGGACTACCGTTGCCGGCGCTTTGCCGGGTCGAAAACCAGGCAAACGCACCGTTGAGGCGTATCTGCGCGCTGCTTTTTCCTCGGCATCCTTCACGGCCTCCACAGGCACCGATACCTGAATGTGCCGCTCGACTCCATCTGATGCCCGGGGCGTGAACTCGATCTTCATCGTACGGAATATAACAGAGGTGAGAAGAGCAATACGGTGAGATATTCGCGCGCGCGGGCTGCGCCGACGCGAGGAAAAAACAAGGGGACGGCGAGTCCGTGGGCGGCACCGCTATTGCCTGAAAAGACCAGCATACAACGTCCTGTTAAACTGAATTCTTGTGGAGGTGTGATAATGGAGCTTGATACCTTGAAAGACCTGTACGTGGCCGAGCTGAAAGATCTGTACAGCGCCGAGAAACAGCTCGTGAAGGCGTTGCCGAAGATGGCAAAGGCGGCTAACGATCCCGAGCTCCAGCAGGCCTTCCGCACCCATCTCAAGGAAACGACTCAGCACGTCGAGCGGCTCGAGCAGATCTGCCGCGAGCTGGGCGTCAGCCCACGGGGCAAGAAGTGCGTCGGGATGGAAGGCCTGATCGAGGAAGGGAACGAGCTGATCAAGGAAGGGCCCGACCCCGACGTACTCGATGCGGGCCTCATCAACAAGGCGCAGCACGTCGAGCACTACGAGATGGCGGGCTACGGCACCGTGCGGACCTATGCGCGCACGCTTGGATTCGAGAGCCAGGCCGAGCTGCTCCAGCAGACCCTCGATGAAGAGGGAAGAACCGACCACCTGCTCACCGAGCTCGCCGAGTCGGGCATCAACGTCGAAGCCGAAGTCTGATCTGCGAAGACAAAAAAACCGGCGCCAAAAAGGCGCCGGTTTTTTTTCATTCGTTTCCTACTGGTGGAGCGTGTCGATCACTCCCTGGATCGCCGCTTCAAGCGTCGCCGCCTGTGCGTCGGTTGCGCGACCCGAGCTGATAATCGCGCTCAACTCGTTGAGGAGGCTCTGTAGCTGGCTTCTCGCAGGTGTGGTGTTGCCCATCCCGAGCTGGTTTTGCGCGGCACCAATCTTGGCCAGCAGCGAGTTTGTCTGCCCTGCATTCAGTCCCGCGGCGGTTGCAAATTCGCTGGCCGCCGTGGCGACGTCGTTCAGCGCTTTTGCCGCCAGCACATCGTTGTTCTCCACCGACTGCTCGAGCTTGTCCGGTAACGCCGACAATAAATCGTAGCCGCTGATGCGTTCGATCTCGTCTACGGTCGTCTTGTAGGTCTTCCAGTCGGCGTTGATCGTCGGATCGTTGGGCATGATCACGGCGATGACGTCGTCGATGTCGTTGAAGCTCGTGATGCCGGCAAGCCCCCGGTCACGCGGAACTACAATCGCGACTTTCCAGACCTGGGCGGGCATCACGATCTTGCCCTCGCCCTTCACGGTACCCTTGTTCCCCGCGACTCCGTCGATGATGTAGACCTCCTTCCCATCGAAGCGCGCGAGGTTGCCGAGCGAATCCTCGAGGATCTTCCACGGACCCTGATTCACCGCCGCGGCCTGCGGGATGATGTTTGACAAATAGTACGAGCGGGCATTGTCGAGACTTCCAGAGGTGAAGTCGAACGAGCGCGCCATATGGCCGCGATCGATGCCGTACCCCGCAAATGCCCCGGCGCCGGTGTAATCCGCGGTCGTCAGATGGGTGAAGCTCGCCGGCAGAGCGGGATCGTGGGTGAAGCAATCGCAGCGATCTACGCTCGTTCCGAAATGGGTGATGTCGAATTCATAGCTCACCCAGTTCGGTGTGTTGCGATTCTGATTGTAAGAGATCGTGTACTGATCGCGAGTGATGATGAAGTCGTCGCTCGCATTGCCGTCGGTGGGAATGCCGAACTCGGTGTTGCCGCGATAATCCGCGGTTCCGCCGAGCGTGGCCACCGTGATTGGAAGCGCGTAGGTCACGCTCGTGCCGTTTTGTGCCGTCGCGCGGAACACCGCCGTGCCCGCGGCAATTGCGTGCATCACACCATCCTGATCGATGCTCGCCAGCTCCGGGGTGTCGGACGACCAGGTGAACGCCGTATTAACTGTGGCGCCGGTCGCGTCCGACATCGTCGCGAACAACTGATCCTCGAAGCCGACTGGCAACGCCGGGTCGCTGGCCGGCTCGCGCCCACTGAAGCTGATGTCGAATGCCGGCGGGCCATCGCTGTTGCAACGACCGAAGCTGCGGCGGCCGGCTGCCCATTTGTGGGTCTTTGCATTCAGCTGCAGCGAATGAACCTGTGACGTACCGCCACTTTCTGCGACATTGATGTCGGTTGATGTCATTCCCGCTGCGGGTCCATCGATCGCTTGCATCGTTCCTTCGTACGACAGGAACTGCACGACCTCGGTACCGTGAACCAGCGCCAAGCCGTCCGGCGAACCGTTCTGGATCCCGTTGGTGGGATACGACGCGACTACGACCCCGCGATCGGTGCACGTGGCTGGAATGGTCCCGCTGAGTGCACGGGTGTCATACATCGCTCCACCGTTGCCGTTATAGAGCACGATGCTCCAGCCCGTCAGATCGGTACCGGCCGGTCCTTCGATCTCGATCTGCTCGGCGACATCGTCGTCGGCATTCTCGTAGTGGATCTCGCTGAACCGGGTGTCCGGCAACGCGACGGGTTCGCCTTCGGTCTTGAAGGTCCAGGTGAAATCGGAGGCGACGGCGTCGGGCGGATCGTCGGTATCCTGATCGGCTACCCGGGCTCCGAAGACAGTCGCGCTGCAGGTTTCGCCGGCAGCGAACTCGCCCAGATCAGATAGCTGGTAAGCGACTGGTCCGTCGGTGACAGTGGCGGTGTGTGCGCCTGAGATCGAGCACGAGATGCCGTACCAGTTGCCGCTGACATCCACAGGTTCGCTGAAGGTGACCGCGAGAACGGCGGGATCCCCGAGCGTGGCGAAGGGACGCGGCGTGGTCCAGGTGACGCGGGGAGCCGCTTCGGGACAAATCACGGCCGTCGTTGGTTTGTTGCGCGGCGACGGAGCGCCAGTCGCGAAATCGGCGCCATTGTTGTCGGTCTCCGTGCACCCCTCGCCTTTCCGGAGCGCGGCGGTGGTGTTCGCCAGCGTGGCGGTCGGACCGCTCCCCTCGAAGGCAGTTGCCGAAGATCCGAATCCGACAAAGTCGGCTATCACGTCCGGACCAGGGCACGGAGCCGTGCTGGTGCCGCAACTGAGGGCCGTTGTCGATTTGACGAGCGCGACCTTTCCACTCGTTGCACTCATCGCGATGTTCCCGCTGAAATCAGCAGTCGGTAGATCCGTAGTACCACCGGCGCCCGCACCTTCCTTGATCAGGGCGTATTGGCCAGGAGCCAACGTTCCGGTGAGCGCAGTCACTTGCCAGCTGGTGCCACCGGAGCTGGCGTACTGCACCGACCATCCGTCGATCGACGCGTCGACCTTGCCTGTGTTATGGATCTCGATGAAGTCGTTCTTCAGCGTTGCGCCGGAGTTGCCGCCACCGCCGTAAACCTGGCTGATCACAACGGTGGAGAACGCCGTCTGTGGGATCGGAGCAACATCCAGCCGCGGCGCGGTCGGTGAAAGCTGCGGTGCTGTGGTCAGCGAGTCCTTGCCGCACGCGATGATTAGAATGCCGGCGGCGGTTGCGGCGATTCTCGGAATGGTGAACCGGCGGAAACGACCTGCACGCGTAGCTCCGATCATGGGCCTCTCTGAGACCACGGCACGAGCTCCCGACGAAAACGCCGGGTGCGGGGCTGGTCTGAATTGTAGGGTTCGACTGCACTCGGCTGATGGTGGACGAGCGCCGAGAAAAAGACCCAGAATCCTACGGGCGGTGGCTGACTGCCGCAACTGTTTTTTTTCGTCGGCGCCGACGCGTCTTAGGTCCGGTGCTCCGCCGGCTACCGGGTCGGCGACTACGCTGCTAGGATCCGCGGCGTCCTGACTTCATCGAAGTTGCGGGAGGCTTGCCCGAACGAACCGGCGGAGCCGGCGGGTGCGGCTGCTGGGCCTTGGTTGCGTCGGGCACGCCGTGCGCCGGCGCCTGGGGTCCTTTCTTTTTCTTGGAGAAGTCGGGGATCTCGTTTTTTCTTTTCACGTTGTAACCCTCCTGTCGGGTGGCGTGCTAAATCCAAGGTGCGAAAGGGGGGACTCGAACCCCCACGGATTGCTCCACTGGATCCTAAGTCCAGCGCGTCTACCAATTCCGCCACTTCCGCTCCCCCCAAAATTAGCAGACTCCCGGTTGAGATCGCGACTCGATCTGGCCACACGAGTGAAAGGCCTCGGCGGATAGATCGCGACTCGATCTGGCCACACGAGTCAAAAAGTCGGCAGGTGGCAGACGTGGACAGCTGGCAGTCTGTTAGCTGTCATACTGGCGTCTGATCGCCTCGCGTTTCCTATAGATGCGAAGCACGACAGACTAAAACACTCCGAACTGTCCATGTCTCCCCCCTGCCGACTCTTTGACTCGTGTGGCCAGTCGCGCCGCGGCGACACTCCGAATCCGCATCAATACAAACAAACAGGCCCGCGATGACATCATCGCGGGCCTGTTCGTCTTGCGCACTTCTGGCTATTTGCCGATCTGGATGTTGACGATCCTCGGCGCGTGGGTTCGATCCTCGAGCGAGTACACCCGAAGGCTGATGTAGTCGCCGTTCTTCAGACCGTTGAGCACAGACTGAAGATCCGCCGGGTTGTTGATGGTGCGGCGCGTTGGGTAGAGCACCTCGGTGATCACGTCGTTCCTGAACAACTTCTCGTCCGCCGGCCCCGCCGGGGTGACGTCCGAGACGAGTACGCCTCGAACCGGCGTAGTAAGTCTCGCCTGCGCGGCCATCTCGGGGCTCACCGGCGCGACCGAAATTCCAAGTGCGGGATGAATCGTGCCGCCATTGGAAGCCGGCGCCGGCGACCCGGCGTCGGCGATCTGTTGCTGATCGGGCGCTTCCATCAGGGTTACACGGAAGGTTTTCCGCTGCCCGTACCGCATCGCTTCGATCTCGATGGTCTCACCGGGATTGTGGTTGCGAACGATGCGCTGCAGCGTGCTGACACGATCGACGGGCTGACCGTCGGCCGTGATGATGACATCGCCCGGCTGCAGTCCGGCTCTCTTCGCGGGGGTATCCTCGCTCGGGAAGTTCCGCACGAGAACGCCGCGGATATCCTTGACGCCTGCTACCGCTGCGTCCTCCGGGCTGACATCATCGATTCCGATGCCGAGGGCTGGAACGCGCACGCGGCCGTTGGCGATGAGCTGGTCCATCACTCTCTTGGCGAGCGTGATTGGAATCGCGAAGCCGTAGCCGGCGTTGAATCCGGTCGGGCTGGCAATCGCGCTGTTGATGCCGATGACCTCGCCGCGCTGGTTGACCAGCGGGCCGCCGGAGTTACCGGGGTTGATCGCTGCATCAGTCTGAATGAGATCGCTGATCGCGTACTGATTGTTGCCGGTCGGGTTCATCAGCTCCGCCAGGCTGCGACCCTTGGCGCTGATGATTCCGGCGGTGACGGTGTTCTCGAGACCGAGCGGATTGCCGATCGCCAGCACCCATTCCCCGATCCGGGACGCGACGTCGTTGCCGAGGGTGACGGTGGGGAAGTTGTTGCCTTCGATCTTGATGACGGCGACGTCAGTCGTGCGATCGTGGCCGATCACCTTCGCTGTGAACACCCGGTGGTCGAGCATCTTGACCGTAACCTTGTCGGCGACCGTCTCACGATCGGAGTTGGTGACGACGTGGTTATTGGTGAGGATGTAGCCGTTGGGCGTGACGATGAATCCCGAGCCCTGGCCGCGCATCGGCCTCTGCTGCTGCGGGATGTCGAATTGACGGAAGAAATCTTCCATTCCAGGCGGCATTCCCTGAGGCGCCTGGACACGGCCGCGGGTGGCGCCCGTCTTTGGTGTGCTGACGACTTCGATCGAGACGACTGCCGGCGTGACGTTGTTGGCGATTGCCACGAACGCATTGCTCGCTTCGGCGATCGGCTGGACTACCGATGGAGTGGGGCGGGTCTGCGCGAATCCGAGCTTCGTCCAGTTGAAGCCGGATGCGATGATCAATCCGCCGACAAAGGCGGTAATTGCGGCTACGAGGAGCCGTGCTCTCTGAGTTCCTGTTGACATGCGACTATGCGGCTAAAGGGTGTAACTATAGGACACACTGCGGGAGCTACAGGTTTCACGCCAGCGTGGTTGCGCGCGCGGACCGTCTGGATGTGAAACCATTGAGCGTTGCCCGATATCCTTTATACTCAAAACGCCCCCAACTTGCTCCGCACATTTGTATCTTTTTTTTCTACAGGGTTAGTCCCCTCCTCATGTGCCCAGCTCAGCTGTAACGAAACGATAGGGGTGTAAAGAAATGTTGCACCGTTATTGATGAGCTCCGGAGTCACCAAAACGTAAGCTGTTGGGAATCAACCGGTTGGGAATCGGCACAGGCGTTGCCTTAGCTCAGGCGTTCGAAACCGCCACTTCAGCCCCGACAGCCGTGATTCCGCGATCCAACTTCATTCGATCGTTTGTTCTCGCGATCGGCGTGCTTGCCGCCGCCGCCTGCGCCGCCGACGTCGCAGCGCCTCCGACGGATCTCTCGCCGGGACCATTCGGGACGGTCACCGGTAGCGCGATTGACGCGACCGGGATGCAGTTCCATGCGCTGTGGTGGGAGAGCGATCTAAAGAACCCGGTCAGCGTCTCGAAAACCATAACCGCTGCGGGTGGCACCATCAGCATTCCCGAAACGGGCCTTACCGTTTCGTTCCCGGCGGGCGCAGTCGCCGAGCCCCTGACAGTCACCATCACGGCGGACCCCAGATACGTTGCGTACAAGATGGAACCTTCGGGTACGCAATTTCTGAAGGACGTCACGGTCACCCAGCTCTTTGACGCCACCCAGCTCTCGGGTGCACCACTGCGCAGCACCATCTACGCTGCGTATATCGCCGACGACAATATCTCGCTGAGTGGCAGCGTACCGGCGATAGAGATAGAACCTTCAAAGACGATTTTTTCCGCAACCGCGCCTACGGTGCCCGAGGCGCAGGTGTGGATCATCAGGCATTTCTCGCGTTACATGCTCGCTTCAGGCTGATCGAACAAACCCCTCACCAACCCCTACTCCAACCCGCCCCTAGCCATGCTGCGCTCCAGGTTCGTTCGCTCCTCGACGCTCGTACTCGCTGCGTTCGTTGCGCTCTCCTGCTCTGACTACTCGCCGACAGCGCCGATCGCCGCGCCGACGCAAGCTCAGGACGGTCTGCTGTCTGGTCTTCTGGGCACCGTGACCAATCTCCTTGGCTCGGTACTCAAGATCATCGGATTCCAGACTGACCCGAATGGTATTGAAGTCAGAGCGGTGAAGTGGGCCCCGTCCCACGTCAATCAGGTACGTCGCGTATCGGCGACCATTGGCTACTACGGCGGTACGCTCGAGATCCCGGGTTCGGACTTCACCATCACATTCCCCCGCGGAGCGCTCTCGAGCAACACTGCGATCACTATTACATCTGATGGCAGCGGTTACGTCTCGTACGACATGCAGCCACACGGCCTCCGGTTCAACAGACCGGTCATCGTGACGCAGCGCTTGAAGAACACCGAAGTCTACGGAACTCCTCTTGCGTTGAATTCGTTCTGCGCTTACTTCCCGAACGATCTCCTGGACCTGGGTGGAATTCTCAAGGCTCTCGAAATCGAGACTACGACCATTCTTTCCGGCTGGGACGGAAACGCGGAAATTCAGGCGTGGCAGATCAATCACTTCTCCCGATACATGCTCGCTTCGGGTTGAGTGGGTAGCCGGTAGTTTTTGCCCGAGCTGTAACGAACTCTCCTGACCCGGCAGGTGTGCATGAAGAAAATCGATGATCTGGAGCGTGCACACCTGCTGGTCGACATGGCTCGGTCGGCCGAGCAGGTCGAGCAGACAGCTAAAGCACTCGGTCTTTACGACGATGCGTTGTCGCAGTTCGCGGAGGACAGCACCGATCCGTTCGTGGCTGACATTCTCCGCTGGAAGGGCACCGTCCTCCGGGAGCGCGGAGAAACCGACGGTGCCTTTCGATGTTATACCCGAAGCCTCGAGAAGGCGGTCGCCTGCGAATGCGTGAAGGGGCAGGCGCACGCGCTCAATTGTCTCGGTACCATCGCCCAGCGACGATGCGACCATAAGGAAACTGAGCGCCTTTACGCCGAAGCGGCGCGCCTCGCGACCGAGGCCGGCGATTCCCGGCTACTCGGGATGATCGAGCAGAATCGCGGCGTTCTCGCCAGCATGCGCGGCGAGTTCTCCCAGGCGGCGATCTTTTATGCCAACAGCCTCAGGGCCTTCGAGCAGGCAGGCGACGCCGAGCCGATGTCGTGGGTTCTGAATAACCTCGGAATCCTGCACACCAAGATCAGGAATTTCGGCGATGCCAAGCATTACCTGGAGCGGGGCCTGACGGTCGCGATCAATCGGTCGGACGCCGTCGTTGAGAACGTCATCACCCTGAACCTCGCGGAAGTCTGGTGCGGCCTCGAGCAATTCGAGATCGCGGACAAATTCTGCCAGGCTGCCCTCGACCAGGCCCAGCGCCGCGGCGACCACCTTACGGCTGCCGGCGCGCTCAAGATCCGCGCGGCGATCGAGCGCCGACGTGGCGCGCTGGACAAGAGTATCGCGACGCTCCGAATCGCCATCTTCGAGGCCGAAGGCGCCGAAGACCGCCTGCTCCACGCCGAAATGCTCCGTGAGCTGGGCGAGATCTCGCGCGCCGTCGGCAACGCCGGTGCGGCCCGCTCCGCCTGGCGCGAGGCAGTCGACACCTTCCAGGTCATCGGAGCATCTCAGGAAATAGCTGAAGTCGAGCAGCAGCTCCAGTCGCTCGACTGAGCCTCGCGGCCAATCCCTTACGCGCGGCTGACGGGGTGACTCCGTCGCGCGCTGCTTCGTCTCCCTAGAGCCGGCCAGACATCCTGACCAGGCCGGGGCGCGAGCGCGCTGCCCGGGACCGTCGTTGCGCCGCCATGACCAACAGGCCAACAGTTGAATTGAAAGCGGTGGAATCATCCGCCGTACGGGAAAGCATCGATCGCGCGAAGCACGCCGAGCGCGAGGGACGCTGGGCCGAGGCCTGCTCGATTTACGAGGCCCTGGTGCGCGACCCACTCGCACATGCCACCACCAGGCTAGCGGCGCTACGCTGGCTCGGACGAGCGTATCTCGAGCAGGGAAACCGCGGCGCCGCCCTCGACGTGCTCGAGGCCGCAGTTGCCGCAGCGGACATCATCGGATCTCCGCCCGCCGTTGCTCAGGCGTTGAATGTCGTGGGGATCGTGTACCAGGTTGGCGGAGACCTCGATCAGGCGGCCGCGATCTACCAGGCGGCGCGCGCCAAAGCCGAAATCGCCGGCGACGGCGCCCTGATAGCGATGATCGACCAGAACCTGGGTACCGTGGCGATGATTCGCGGCGATCTCCGCGCCGCACTCGAGGCCTTCAGGCTCAGTCAGCTCGGATACCAGACGCTTGGAATGCGCAATCACGAAGCGCAGGTTCTCAACAACATCGCGCTGGCGTACATGGAGCTCGGCGAGCTCGAAGACGCCGAGCAGGCTTACAACGAAGCAGCGCGTGGATTCGAGGAAGAGGGCGATCGCGCGCGCCAGCTCGATCTTACTGTCAACAAGGTACAGCTCTACATCGCCGGCCGTCGCTTCGATGAAGCCTTCACCCACTGCCAAAAGTTGCTTGCCCTGCCGGGCGAAGATTCTGCTCCGTGGCGCGGCGAGGTTTTCCGTCACGTCGGGGTGATCGAGCGCGAGCGGGGCGATCTCGTCGAAGCTTCCGAAAACCTCAGAAAGGCCGAGCGCCACGCCCTCGAAAATGGCGACCTTCTGTTGCGCGCCGACGTGGCCGAACAGCTGGCTGAAGTTTTCTGGGTGCAGAAGCGACACCGCGACATGCTGCAATGCCTCAACGACGCCCACTCGCTCTATTCGCAGCTGAAGGCGCAGCACCGCGTCGCTCAGATCGACAAGCGCAACGGGGCTCTCGAATCGCGCTTCCTCGAGATGGCGAAGCACTGGGGTAACTCGATCGAAAGCAAGGATCGTTACACCCAGGGTCACTGCGAACGTGTGGCTTTCTTCGCGTGCGTTCTGGCGGAGAGCGCCGGGTTCAATTCCAGATCGCTCTTCTGGTTCCGCATCGGTGCGCTGTTGCACGATATCGGGAAGATCATCGTGCCGACGGAAGTGCTGAACAAACCCGGGAAGCTGACCGATGAGGAGTGGACGATCATGAAGCGCCACCCCGAGGCCGGACTCGAGCTCGTCGCCGACATCGATTTTCCCGGCGACATCGCGGCAATCATTCGGAACCACCACGAGCGGTGGGATGGAAAAGGATATCCCGACGGCCTCGCGGGTGAAAACATTCCGTTCGCGGCCCGGATTCTCTGCGTCGCCGACGTCTACGACGCCCTCACGACGACCCGGTCATACCGGCCAGGACTCACCCATGCCCGCGCGGCGGAGATCATGCGCTCGTCGAAAGGCCAGTTCGACCCGCAACTGCTGGAGACTTTCCTGACCTGGGCCGAGACGGCCGACATACCAGGCCGTCCGACACCCCAGCGCATGGCGATCTTCGCATCAAGCGCCGTCGCATAGCCCGAATAGACGCCGGAGTCAAAAGTTGTTGATTCGTAAAGGAACGTTAGTCCAAAATGAGTCAGCGAAAGCGCCGGAAAACCCAACCGCCTATAAAATAAGGAGTTAGCGAAGGCACGGCCTATGCCACGGATGAGCTTGGAAAGTCATACGTCTCTTACCGAGGTGGTGCACGATGTCCAGTCACCGCGTTTTTCGGTACATGGCAATCGGCGTGGGCATGCTCGCTTGTCTCGCTTGTGGAGACTACGCCCATCCGACCAGTCCGACTTCTGGCAGTTTCGACGCTCCGGCCGCTCCTGCCGGTGCTTCATTCTCTCGATACATTCTGATCTCCGGCGCGTGGGTTTGCGTCGATGACTGTGGTACGAGCAAGCTTGGCGGTCAGAACCAACAAACTGGAAATCCCGCGTTCGTTAGCGACAGTCTCAGCAATTGAGGTCGCACCTATGATCGATCCGTCAGTTCTGCACCTCACTTGATGCAGACTGAATCCGGAGGCGTGCGCAAGCTCGTCGAGCTCGCACGCGATGCCGAGCGGCGGGGAGATGTTCCGAAAGCCCTCGGCTTGTATGACGACGCGATCGAAGCCCTGGAGCGCGAGCAGGATCTGGCACTGCTCGCCGACGCCTTGCGGTGGAAGGGTACCGTCCACCGCGAGCAGGGCGAGACTGAAGTGGCGTACAGATGCTACGCCCAATCCTTGATCCACGCCGAAAGGTGTGGATCAGCGGGGTGTAAAGCGCACGCCCTCAACTGCCTGGCGATTATCGCCCAGCGGCGTGGCAACCTCGTAGAGAGCGAGAGGCTCTACACCCAGGCGGGTGACTTCGCCAGCCGCGCGGGCGATGTGCGGCTGCTGGGAATGATCGAGCAGAACCGCGGCGTGCTGCTCAACATGCGCGGCAATTTCGTCGCCGCCGAGGCCCGTTACTCGAACAGCCTCGCTGCGTTCGAGCGCTCCCATGACGACGAAGCCGTGTCGTGGGTGCTCAACAACCTCGGCATGCTCTACACCAAGCTCGGTCACTACCACCGCGCCATCGAGACTTTCGAGCGCGGACTGGCGATTGCCCGTGCCAGGGGCGACTCGCTGGTGCAGAACGTCCTGATGCTCAATCTGGCACTGGTGTGGGTGACCACCGGCAAACTCGACATCGCGGAGCGCGCGTGCGCGACCGCGCTCGAGGATGCTCGGGTCCGCGGCGATCACCTGACCATCGCCGAGGCGCTCAAATGCCGGGCTCGGATCGAGCGCGAGCGCGGCGCTTTCGAGGAGAGTATTGCGAGCCTCCGAATCGGAATCTTCGAGGCTGAGGGTCTCGAGGACAGGCTGCTCCAGGCCGAGCTGCTGCGCGAGTTCGGCCAGACCTCCCGGGCACTCGGCAATTCCGCTGACGCACGACTCGCGTGGAGCGATGCCGCCGAGTCTTTCGAGGACGTGGGCGCGCAGCACGAGGCCGCCGAAATCAACGCGCTGCTGTCATCGCTGCCGTCCTGAGGCCCCAGGGCCCACAGCCCGGTTTCTGCACCTCAATAAGAGTGAAAAACGGGTGACTTGGCTCCCCGTTTCCTCGTCTGCTAAATGAGCCTCAATGCCAGTTGAGGCCTCTAACGCTCGGTCAACTCACAATTCCGCGCGGGGATGCGCGTCTATCCCCGCGTCAAAGGAACGGTGTAATTATCTCAGCACGATCGCAGCAGCAGGCCCCGATGGACGGTTGGGGCAACCACGTCATCGGCGACAGTGCCGCCATCCGCGAAGTGATCTCCCTCGCAACTCAGATTGCCGCGAGCCGGAGCATGACTGTTCTGATCGTCGGCGAAACCGGGACAGGCAAGGAGCTGTTCGCGCGCGGCATTCACGCGGCGAGCTCGCGCGCGGCGGAGCCGTTCGTTGCGATCAACTGCGCGGCGATCCCGGAGACGCTCCTCGAGAGTGAGCTTTTCGGCCACGAGCCCGGCGCGTTCACCGACGCGCGAGCCCTCAAGCGCGGTCTTTTCGAGGTAGCCGGCACAGGCACCGTCTTTCTGGACGAAGTCGCCGAGCTTCCGCTCAAGCTGCAGGCGAAGCTGCTTCGGGTGGTGGAGGACCGTCGCTTCCGCCGGCTTGGCGGTTCCGAGGAGCGCGGACTCGACGCGCGCATCGTCGCGGGTACTAATTCCTCGCTCGAGGCGGCGGTAAGCGACAACCGTTTCCGCGCCGACCTGTTCTACCGCCTGAACGTTGCCCGGATCGAGCTGCCGGCGCTTCGCGAACGCGATGGAGACATTCCAATCCTTGCGCATTACTTTGTGAAGCGCCACGCGGACGGCGAGGGGCGGCCAAACCTGCGCCTCGGGCAGGATTCCGTCAGCGCTCTTGAGCGTCACCGGTGGCCGGGCAATATTCGGGAGCTCAAAAACGTCATCGAGCGGGCTGTAGTCGTCTGCACGGGCGACGTGATTCAGCCGCACCACCTCTCGTTACAGCGACGATCATATGTTCCACTCGTTGAAACCCCGGCGGGGGGCGTGATTCGAATCCCCGCGGAAGGAAAATCGCTCCAGGCAATCATCGACGAGGCCATTCACACCACCATCGGCCTCACCGGCGGTAACCTGAGCGCTGCCGCGCGCATCCTCGGCATCTCCCGGCCGACGCTGACAAGAAAACTCCGCGACGAAAGTTCTACCCGCCGCACAATCCTCGCTTCCTCATGAGGGTGCGTTCCACTTCTCGTTCCGACGAGGTGGAATCCAGTGGCGTAAGAGTACTCATCGATGAGGCAAAGCTCGCGGAGCGCGAAGGGCGGTGGAGCGAAGCGGCGTTGCGCTACGAAGCGCTTGTCCGGAACCCATTTGCCGACGACCAGACGAGATTGTCGGCTCTCCGGTGGCTGGGGCGAGTGTATCTGGAGCAGGGGAACCGCGGCGCGGCAATAGATGTTCTGGAAGCCGCAGTCGCTGCGGCGACGCAAGCGGGCTCCGCATCCGCTATCGCACAGGCTCTCAACGTCGTCGCGATCGTACACCAGACCGGCGGCGATCTCGATCGCGCCGAGTCGATGTACACCGAGGCGAGGATCACAGCCCAGTCAATTGGCGACGCCGAGGCGCTGGCGATGATCGATCAAAACCTCGGTACGGTCGCCAGCATTCGCGGTGATCTTCCGCGCGCACTCCACGCGTTTCATCTGAGCCTCGATGGATATCGCGCGCTGGGTATGCGCGACCAGGCGGCGCAGGTTCTCAACAACATCGGTCTTGCCTACAGCGATCTCGGCGAGCTCGATCGCGCCGAGAAGGCGTATACGGAGGCAGAGCAGACCTTCGGCGAGGAGCGCGACAATACCAACAAGCTGAACGTCGCGCTCAACCAGGTGCAGCTGTGCATCGTGACCGAGCGCTACGACGAAGCAATGGAGCGGGCGGAGGGGCTGCTGGCGCTGAGCGGTGAGATAGCCCCGTCGTGGCGTGGCGAGGTGTTGAGGCATGTTGGGGTCATCGCGCGGGAGCGCGGCGATTACGTGAAAGCCGCCGAGTACCTCGGCCGTGCGTCGGAGTGTGCGGAGGAAGCCGAGGACCTGCTGCTAAAGGCGGATGTGACCGAGCAGCTGGCGGAGCTTTACTGGACCCAGAAGCGTCACCGCGACATGCTGGCGCACCTGAATGAATCGCACGCCCTTTACACGCGGCTCAAGGCGCAGCACCGCGTCGCGCAGGTTGAGAGGCGCAACGCGGCGCTGGAGGCGCGCTTTCTGGAGATGGCGCACCAGTGGGGCGACTCGATCGAGAGCAAGGACCATTACACCCAGGGGCACTGCCAGCGCGTCGCCTTCTTCGCGTGCGTGCTCGCCGACAGCACCGGGATGGACTCGCGCTCGCTGTTCTGGTTCAGGCTCGGAGCCCTGCTCCACGACATCGGCAAGATCATCGTACCAACCGAAGTGTTGAACAAAGCCGGCGATCTGAGCGATGAGGAATGGGCGATCATGAAGCGGCATCCCGAGGCAGGGCTCGAGCTGGTCGCCGACATCGATTTTCCAGGAGACGTTCGCGCGATCATCCGCAATCATCATGAGCGGTGGGACGGCAATGGCTATCCCGATGGCTTGAAGGGCGAAGAGATTCCGTTCGCCGCGCGGATTCTGTGCGTTGCCGACGTCTATGACGCACTCACGACGGCGCGCTCGTACCGCGACAGTCTGACCCATACACGAGCAGCGCAGGTGATGCGCGAATCCACCGGCCAGTTCGATCCCGAGTTGCTGGAATCATTTCTCAGGTGGGCGCGCACCAACGTGCCCGAGCACTCGACGCCGCAGGGACTCGCGGCTTTCTCGATCGGAAACACTGCATGACGGCACGCCTGCGGGCACTCCCGATCACGCTTGGTGTTGTTCTCACTCTTGCAGCGTGTTCGGGAGACCGAAACGTGGGCGGCACCATCGCGATCTCATCGTCAGGCGACGCTGACATCCTGTTTCCGCCGCTGACCATGACCCTGCAGGGCAAGCAGGTCGTCGACCAGGTCTTCGACAACCTCGCCGACATTGGGCCATCGCTCAACACCGTTGGCGACGAAGGTTTCACGCCGCGACTTGCCGACAGCTGGCGCTGGGCGCCGGACTCGCTGTCGGTGGCATTCCACATCAATCCCGCCGCGAGGTGGCACGACGGAAAGCCCGTTACGGCTGAAGATGTGCGCTACACTTTCCAGCTTGTGAAGGATACGGCGCTGGCATCGCCACTGTCGTCGAATCTGGACAACGTGGATTCGGTGAGCGTGGCCGATTCCCTGACGGCGGTAGTGTGGTTTCATCAGCGGACACCCGATGCGTTTTACAAGGCGGCGAGTCCGATCGCAATTCTACCAGCGCACCTGCTGCGGCAGACCCCCGCGTCCGCCCTGGGAGAGAGCGCTTTCGCCCGCGCACCCGTTGGCAGCGGCCGCTTTCGCTTCGGCTCGTGGGAGAAAGCCGCACGCATCGTTCTCACGGCGGATAGCGCGAACTATCGTGGACGTCCGATCGCGGATCGCGTCATCTGGATCGTCTCCGCGGATTACCAGGCGGCCGCGACGAGATTTCTCAACGGCGACGCCGATTTTCTCGATGTGTTGAAGCCGGAGCTTGTCGGTCAGGCGAAGGCGAAGGGACTGACGGTTCTCGCCTCTCCCGGCAGTCTCGACTACGGGTACGTGGCCTTCAATCTGCGCAACGCCGGTAACACCGGTCCAAATCCAGTGTTCGGAGACCGCGAGACCCGCCGGGCACTCGTGATGTCGGTGGACCGTGAAGCCGTGGTGCGAAATGTCTTCGACACCCTCGGTCTCGTCGCGCACGGACCTGCGACTCGCATTCTGCCGACAAGCGACACGACGCTCGGGATTCCCTACGATCCGCAGCGCGCTGGCCAGCTGCTGGATTCACTTGGTTGGAAGCGCGGCACCGACGGAATGCGCTCGCGCGGGAAGACTCCGCTCGCGTTTTCACTGATGGTGCCGAGCTCGAGTGCGGTCAGGAAGAGCATCGCTGTGCTGCTCCAGGAGCAATGGCGGAAAGCGGGCGCAAAGGTGAGCCTCGACCAAATCGAGATCAACTCCTTCGGCCAGCGGATGGATGAGCGAAAGTTTGAATCGCTGCTCAATGCGTGGCACATCGACCCGACGCCATCGTCGGTTCGCGAAGAGTGGGCGAGCTCGGAGGTCAGAAAAGGTGGCTACAACGCGACCTCATATCGCAACCCGGCATTTGACGCTGTGATCGACAGCGCGGTGCGAGAGATGAACCCGTCGAGGAGCGTGGAGCTCTACCGCCGCGCCTATGGCATTTTGACGGACGACGCGCCCGCGATGTGGATCTACGAGCTGCGCAATGTACAGGGAGCTTCGAAGCGCCTCACCACGACCGGGATCCGGCCGGACGCGTGGTGGGCGCATCTCGCCGACTGGCGCGTTACCGCGCGCTAGTTCGGCTTACTTGGGGCGAGAGCGGGCGCCGTGGAGCGTGGCGGCGGCGCGGGCGCGGCCGGATCGGCTGGCCCGTCGCATACCCAGTATCCATTCCCAAGGTCGCTACAGCCGGCAGGCGGGACATCGCCTGAAGCAAGGATGTAGCGTGTGAACATCGATTGGCGGGGTGGCTGCTTCACGGCCGATGCCGGCGCCGTGGAATCGGCACAGGCCGCCGTGCCCGCGATGCAGGCGAGCACGACAAGACCCACAAGAATTCGTCCCATTGGCAGCGTCCTCTGGCGTGCGAGGTGGAGCCCGGCCGGAGCGACCGAAGACATCCCGAGTCGATTCACGCTAGAATGACTCATCAGTGAGGAACCCCGGTCAGTGACCGGGGTTCCTCACTGCGCTGCTACTTCTTGTCGTCGACGATCTCGTAATCGGCTTCGACGACGTCGTCCGGCTTGGCGCCGGCCTCTGCGCCCGCCGTGGCTCCAGCCGGCTGGCCCGTTTCCGGCTGCGCGCCATCCTGGCCCTGCTGCTGGTAGAACGCCTGCCCGGCCTCGCTGAAGACCTTCGTCAGCTCTTCCTGCGCCGCGCGGATCTCGTTCATGTCGTCGCCGCGGAGCGCTTTACGAGCGCGCTCAATGGAGGCGTCGATCTTCGACTTGGTGTCGGGTGAGACTTTATCGCCCCACTCCTTCACGTTCTTCTCGACTTCGTAAGTCATCGAGTCGAGACGGTTGCGGGCGTCGATCGCCTCGCGCTGCTTCTTGTCCTCGGCCGCGTTCTTTTCCGCGTCCTTGACCATGCGATCGATCTCGGCGTCGGAGAGTCCGCTCGAAGCCTCGATGCGGATCTTCTGCTCCTTGCCCGTGGCCTTGTCCTTGGCGGTCACGTGCAGAATTCCGTTGGCGTCGATGTCGAAGGTCACCTCGACCTGCGGCATGCCGCGTGGTGCGGGCGGAATCCCGGTGAGCTGGAATTTGCCGATGGTCTTGTTGTAGGTCGCGAGCTCGCGCTCACCCTGAAGCACGTGGATCTCCACCGTCGTCTGATTGTCGTCAGCCGTCGAGAAGGTCTCGCTCTTCTTGGTCGGGATCGTGGTGTTGCGCGGGATGAGTACGGTGGTGACGCCGCCGAGGGTCTCGATGCCGAGCGACAGCGGCGTAACGTCGAGCAGCAGAACGTCCTTCTGCTCTCCGGTAAGAACCGCACCCTGAACGGCCGCGCCAATAGCGACGACCTCGTCGGGGTTCACGCCCTTGTTTGGATCCTTGCCGAAGAACTTCTTGACGATCTCCTGGATCTTCGGAATGCGTGTCGATCCACCGACAAGAAGCACTTCGTCGATCTCGTTGGGCTTGATGCCGGCGTCCTTGAGCGCCTGCTCCATCGGCGGAATCGTGCGCTGGATCAGATCATCGACCAGCTGCTCGAATTTCGCTCTGGTGAGCGTGTAATTGAGGTGCTTCGGTCCGCTCTGGTCGGCGGTGATGAAAGGCAGATTGATGTCGGTCGACTGCGTAGTCGAGAGCTCCATCTTGGCCTTCTCACCGGCTTCCTTGAGGCGCTGGAGCGCCATCGGATCCTTGGACAGATCGATGGCCTGGTCACGCTTGAACTCGCTCACGAGCCAGTCGATGACGCGCTGATCGAAGTCGTCGCCGCCAAGGTGGGTGTCACCGTTGGTCGACTTGACCTCGAACTGCCGCGAGCCTTCGACGTCGTAGAGCTCGAGGACCGAGATGTCGTAGGTGCCTCCGCCGAGATCGAATACAGCGACTTTCTCGTCCTTCTTCTTGTCGAGTCCGTAGGCGAGGGCTGCCGCGGTCGGCTCATTGATGATGCGCAGCACGTCGAGGCCCGCGATCTTGCCGGCGTCCTTGGTTGCCTGGCGCTGGGAGTCGTTGAAGTAGGCGGGGACGGTGATGACCGCCTTCTCGACTTTATAGCCGAGGTAGTCCTCGGCGGTCTGCTTCATCTTCTGAAGGATCATTGCCGAGATCTCGGGCGGCGAATAGCGCTTGCCCTGGACTTCGACGGTCGCGAGATCGTTGGAGCCTGCGACAACCTTGTAGGGAACGCGCTTCGTCTCGTCAGCTACCTCGGACATTTTGCGTCCCATGAAGCGCTTGATCGAGAAGACCGTGTTCTGGGGGTTGGTTACGGCCTGTCGTTTCGCGATCTGCCCGACGAGGCGTTCGCCGTCTTTGGTAAAGCCAACGACGGACGGAGTGGTGCGCCCGCCCTCGGCGTTGGGAATGACGACGGGATCGCCGCCTTCCATCACTGCCACGACCGAGTTGGTCGTGCCCAGATCGATTCCGATTACCTTATCTGCCATCGCTATTTCTCCTGGAGCGGCGACCGCTCCAATTCCGGTGGTGCCTGTGTTTAACCGTTCACAGGCAAGCACGAGGCCGAAAATCTCTGCCATAACGGCCGATTTCTGGCGGTTCTATCACGGCTGAGCGTGCCAACTTGCCGCGAATCCCGGAGCGAGCCATCTTGGCGTGCGTTTCGAGCCACCCATTTGCCGGGGGTCCTATGCTCCGTCCAGCAGCGCTCCTGTCGCTCGTACTAATCGTCTTGCCGGGCGCAGGCGTGGGGCAGCCGGGCCGCGCCCCGGCGCAGATCGACGTCGTGGCCAACGACTACGCGTTCATGCCGCTTCCGGCGCACGTCCCGGCGGGGGCGACGGTGTTCACCTTCGTCAACCGGGGCAAGGTTGCCCACGAGTTGTCAATCGCGGCCCTGAAGCCTGGCGTCAGCGTCGACAGTGTTCTTGCCAAAGTGAAAGCAGGCGGGCGGCCTCGGGAGCTTCTCGATCGATCGGTAGGCATTCTGGTGGCGGGGCCCGGCAGCGAGCCCGATGGCAAGCTGCTCACCGATCTCCGGAAGGGGGTAAGCTATCTGCTGTTCTGCAACTTCAGGGATACTCCCGAGGCGCCGTTTCACCTGATGCTCGGCATGTTCACGGTCTTGCGGGTGGACTAACGCTGCTAGTTTTCGCGGACACCCTCCGCGACCTTCATTCGACAACCTGATAAGAAGTGTTTCCGCTAAGCGACGAGCTGCCGACTACGCGCACGCCCTGGATGACCTATCTCATCCTGATTGCGATGTTCGGGGCGTGGATTCTCGTGCAAGGGGCGGGGTTCGATCAGCAGGCGCTGGCGGCAAGTGTCTGCAACCTCGGCATGGTGCCCGGCGAGATCACCCACCTCGCTCCGATCGGGCAGGCCGTTCCACTCGGACGCGGCGTAGCGTGTGTGGTCGACAATGAGCCGATCAACATCCTGACGCCCGTCATCTCGATGTTTTTGCACGGCGGGTGGGGGCACATCCTCGGGAATGCGCTGTTCTTCTGGGTTTTTGGAAACAACATCGAAGACAGTCTGGGGCACTTCCGATTTCTGGTGTTCTACATCGTTTGCGGGTTGGCTGCCGCGGTCGCGCACATCCTGACCCAACCTGCCTCGCCGCTGCCGACTGTGGGGGCATCGGGTGCGATCTCGGGAATAATGGGCGCCTACCTGATGCTCTACCCCCGAGTCCGGGTGCGGATGCTTTTCTTCTTCATCATCTTCTTCAAGGTGATTCCGATTCCCGCCTGGATGGTGCTGATCTGGTGGTTCTTCTGGCAGCTGGTCGCGGCGTTGCCCGAGCTGAAGAACGCCGGCGATCTGAGCGGCGGCGTGGCGGTGTGGGCGCATGTAGGCGGCTTCCTAACAGGTGTTTTGCTGGTGAAGATCTTCGAGAACCGCCGTCTGGTGGTGCGAAGAACCCCAGTCGTCTAGCGCGAATCCTGCGCACAACGGCGGTGTTCGGTGGCTCCGTCGACCGGTCCGCCATAGATTCACGCCCCATAACGATCTGACGGATTCAGATTTCAACGGAGAGCGCGTTTTGCGGATTCTTCCACGCGACGAGAAGTTCTACGATCTCTTCACCGAGCTCGCGAAAAGACTCACCGGGTCGGCGAGCATACTGCAGGAAATGTTTCAGAATCCGGCGCAGCTCGACGCCAAGGTGACGGCGATCAAAGGGCTGGAGCACGAGGCCGACAATCTCACCCACGACATCATCGACCGGATCGATCGAACCTTCGTCACCCCGTTCGATCGCGAGGACATCCACGCTCTCGCCTCCGAGCTGGACGATGTCATCGATCTGATCGACGGTACGGCACGCCGCGCGCAAATTTTCCGGATTCAGCGGATCCGTCCACCGGCAATCGTTCTCGCGGAAGTGCTGTCGCGGGCCGGGCAGGCGGTGGAAGAAGGGGTGCGCGACATGAAAAACGCGAAACACGTCTACGCGGTGAGCGAAAAGCTCAAGGTTCTCGAGGAAGAGGGCGACGCCGTCTACCACGACGCGATGGGCAAGTTGTTCGCCGAAGGGGGTGAGACCCTCGAGGTGATAAAGTGGAAGGATCTCTACGACAAGCTCGAGGACGCACTCGATCAGTGTGAGGATGTCGGCAACGTGCTGCAAAGCATTGCCCTGAAAAACGCGTAGTGATCTACTACGTCGCAGCGATCGTACTGATCGCTTTCATCTTCGACTTCATCAACGGCTTCCACGATTCGGCGAACTCGATCGCCACGATCGTGGGCACCCGGGTTTTGAGTCCGTTCGCCGCCGTATTATGGGCGGCGTTCTTCAACTTCACCGCTGCCTTCACAGCCGGTGAGCTGGTCGCCAAGGCGATTCAGAAGGGGATCATCCGCACCGACATCGTCACGCCGAACCTGATTCTCGCCGGCTTGCTTGGCGCGATCGTGTGGAATCTGATCACGTGGTTTTATGGGATACCATCGAGCTCGTCGCACGCTCTGATCGGTGGGTACGCCGGCGCCGGGGTGGCGAAGGCGGGCTGGAGTGCGATCACCTGGGGGGAGAAGTGGGTCCAGACCCTCTCGTTCATAGTGATTTCACCGCTGGTCGGAATGCTCGCCGGGTTCGTGCTGATGGTGGCGGTGTACTGGATATTCCAGCGGATGGGACCGGGACGCGTCGACCGCTTTTTTCGCGTTGCGCAGCTGGCGAGCTCGGCGCTCCTCTCTCACGCACACGGCGCGAATGACGCGCAAAAGACGATGGGAATCATCGTCGGGCTGCTGGTAGCTGTGAACCCACTCACCGCTGTGCAAACGGGTTTTTTCCATCATTTGCACGTTCCGGATGAGGGGATTCCGCTCTGGGTGAAGTTGGGAGCGTACACGGCGATCTCGCTCGGCACCTTATTCGGCGGCTGGCGAATCGTGCACACGATGGGATCTCGCATCACGCGGCTGCGGCCGGTGAGCGGCTTCGCGGCAGAAACGGGCGGAGCGCTCGCCATTACTTTTGCGACCCACTATGGAATCCCGGTGAGCACGACCCATACGATCGCCGGGTCGATCATGGGCGCAGGCGCGACGTACCGATTCTCGGCGGTGCGGTGGGGAATCGCGCGCCGAATTGTCTGGGCGTGGATCATCACCATTCCCGCCTCGGCCCTCGTTGCAGCGATCAGTTACTGGATTCTGGCGGCGTTCGGGCAGCGGTAGCCTGACGATCGCGACGGCTAGAAATTCGCCACGAGGTGGAAAAAGTACGATTTTGTCGCCGCCGCAATTACCGCGTGGGGCGTTTGCTCCTGATAATCGGCCGACACTGACACTTTCTTGTTCAAATCCCAGGTCAACCCTGCGACGATGGTGTTCACGTGCCCGGTCAAGCTCGTATTAGGCGTGAAATGGTCCCACCGGCCCACCAAACCGAGTGGGAAACGCGAGGATGGATTCCGCAGCTGGAACGGTTTGATCATCACGAAGCCAGCGACGAGTCGCCCGGCGCTGTCGATTTCGATCCGCGGCGAAGCAGAAGTATTCGCGCCGGTCTCTCCACCATCGATCCGTCGGTCGAATTCCAGACCTGCCGCCAAACGGGGGTCGCGCACTCCGGCGAACAGCCCTAGCCTGGTTCTTGGCATGGCTGATCCCACTGGGCCAAGCTGCCCGGGTCCTCCCATCGCGAAGCTGCTGCCAATTGCTCCATTGTACGTCCAACCGGTCATCGCCAGGGTACTCAGGACCTTGTTTCGGGCTTGTGCGAGAGGCGTAATGGAGATTCGGGCCGCGTAGTCCTTGAACCGGTCGGTCTCGTGGGACGTATAACCGGGTCCGTTGACTATCGTTGCGTAGAGCTCGCCCCATTTTCCGGGGAACGTCCAGAGGGTCGCGATTCCCACGTCGGAGGAGGCGAAAAACCCGGCGCGCTCGAGCGGAGACAACGACAGCCAGCGTGGCCAGAATGACTCGATGTGATCGATGACAACGTTGTGAAGTATCCCCGCCCGGATGTTAGCGCCCCAATTCGCGCGCCTCACCAGATCGTATTGCAGGTACGCGTACTTGGCGCGGATGACCCAGCCGCGGTAGAACGAATCATTCGGCGAGTTATTCTGCTGGAAAACATCAGCGGTTATCCGAATGCTGGCGCGATCACCAGCAGGCATTCGGAAGGTGAGGTACGCGCGCTCGAGGTCGAACTTGTTTTGCGATTTGAGCACGCCGCTGTCGCCGCGATACTGGAAGTTCGCGAACAATATCCCGGAAAAATCGAGAACTGTTGCCGAAGGTCCCGTCGAGGCAGTAGGTGGGGTCCTTGCTGTATCCGCAGGAGCTTGCTGCGCCAGGG
Organism: uncultured Gemmatimonadota bacterium; assembly: GCA_946478895.1. The sequence goes on along the minus strand of CAMLDY010000006.1, from coordinate 6,485 downwards.
CGGCGAACGGCGCGAAGAGGACTATGCATGCGGCTGTCGAGGCGTTGATCATCGCTTCCCGTTTTGAGTTACCCACCGGAACGGCCAGAATCTAATTCTTATTGGCCATGGCTACGCTGCCGGATAGACTCTCCCTCGGCTGATGACGCGCCACTAGCTTTGCTTTTCACCCATTCGGGATGCATTCGAGCGAGATGATTTCGCGAAACTTTCGATTCCTCTTCGTTGCCGCACTGGGCTGCGCACCGAGCCAGGTGGCACGCGCGCCACAGTCGGTCGATCTGGTGGTTGCCACGACCACCGATGTCCACGGCAGAGTGAGAGCCTGGGACTATTACGCCAACCAGGCCGAGGCAGTCCGCGGGCTCACCCGCGCCGCGACGATTGTGGATTCGGTGCGAGCCGCCAATCCGGGCCGCGTGATCCTCCTCGACGCCGGTGATCTGCTGCAGGGGAATCCACTCGCCTACGTTGCGGCGCGCGTATCGACGATCCGGACCAATCCAATCATCGCTGCGATGAACGCCATGCACTACGACGCGGCTGCGATTGGCAATCACGAGTACAACTACGGCGTGTCCTACCTCGACTCCGCGGTACGGCAAGCGACCTTCCCCTTTCTCTCGGCCAACACCTATCGATTGAACCCAGCCGGGGTCCATGCCTACAATGCGTGGACGATCGTGGAGCGCGATGGAGTGAAAGTCGGAATAGTCGGCGCGACGACACCCGGAGTGATGGTCTGGGACGCGACCAATATCAGCGGCCGACTGCGCTTCGGTGACATCGTGCCCGCCGTGCGCCAGGCGGTTCAGGACGTCCGCGGCGCGGGCGCGGACGTCGTGGTGGTGACGATGCACTCGGGCTTGAACGAACCGTCCAGCTACGACACCGTCAGCACCGGGCTTCCGAGTGAGAATGTAGCCGCGCGAGTGGCGAGCGAAGTGCCGGGAATAGACCTGTTGCTGTACGGTCATTCCCACAGGGAACAGCGCGGCACGACTATCGGTCGGACGCTTCTCATCCAGCCAAAGAACTGGGCGACGAGCGTCGACATCGCACACCTGACCGTTAGCCGTTCTGGAGGCCGCTGGTCCGTCACCGACAGGCGGAGCGATCTGGTGCAGGCCGCCGGACACGCCGAGGACTCCGCCGTGCTCGCGGCGACCGAGGCAGTGCATCGGGAGACGGTTGCGTACGTCACAACGCCGATTGGAACTACCGCCGAGCGCTGGAGCGCCGACTCGGCTCGGATCGAAGACACGCCGATCATCGACTTCATGCTCGAGACCGAGCGCAAGGCGGCCGGCACCGACCTCGCGTCGACCGCGGCGTTTTCTACTGACGTAGTGCTCGGCCCCGGCCCGATCACGATTGCACAAGTCGCGCAGCTTTATCCGTATGACAACACTCTGCGTGCGGTGCGCATCACGGGCAAACAGCTCCGCGACTACCTGGAATTCAGCAGCCGGTACTATCCCACGCCAAGCTCACCAACCGCGCCACTCGCGCCCGATCCGCGGGTCCCGGGCTACAACTTCGACATCGTGTCAGGCGTGGATTACGTGATCGATGTCTCCCGTCCGATCGGATCCCGCATCACGCGGCTCGACTTCAAGGGTCAGCCGGTCAAAGACACCGACACGTTCACGATGGCGCTGAACAACTACCGGCAGACGGGCGGTGGCGGATACGCAATGCTGGCGGGCGCCCCGGTGGTATATGATCGACAGCAGGAGATCCGGCAGCTGCTGATCGACGAAGTCAAAGCGCGCGGCACGTTGCGACAGTCGGACTACTTCGTGCCGAACTGGCGGTTAGTGCGTGGCTCGACGGCGACACTCCCGCCGGGCACTCGCGTGTTGCGAATCATCGCTACCAACGACTTTCACGGAGCGTTGGAGCCGAGGCCTGACGCGAACGGGGTACGACGGGGTGGGGCTGCTTATGTAGCCGCTGCAATCGAGCGCGCGGAAAAGGAATGCGCGCCGAGTTGCGAGACGTTGCTGCTCGATGGCGGTGATCTGTTTCAGGGCACGCCGGCCTCGAATCTGTCGTTCGGCCGACCGGTGGTCGACTACTACAATAAAATGGGTTACGCCGCGGCGGCGCTCGGCAATCACGAATTCGATTGGGGCACCGACTCACTTCGCGCGCGGATGCGGCAGGCGAAGTTCGGGATCTTCGGCGCCAACGTGCGCTACACGGATGGCCGCGACGTGCCGTGGATTCGCAACGACACCATCGTCAAGCGCGGAACGACACGAATCGGCATCATCGGCATCTCGACCGTCGCAACACCGACGACCACGCGGTCCGCCAACGTCGCCGGGCTTCGCTTCGACGACCCCGCGCCGATCGTCGACAGCATCGGTCCAGCACTCCGGAAGCGGGGTGCGGATCTGATCGTAGTGATCGCGCACGCCGGCGCGTTCTGCGGAAGGGACGGCGCGACAGATTGCGGCGGCGAGATCATCGACTTCGCGCGAAAGCTGACCACCAGGGTGGACGCGATCGTCAGCGGGCACACCCACTCCCTGGTGAACGCGGAGGTGAAGGGAATACCGATCGTGCAGGCCCGGTCGAGTGGACGCGCCATCGACGTGCTCGACGTGCCGCTCGGGGATTCGTCGCTCGCGATCACGCACCAGGTGCGGGAGATCGCCTCTGACACTCTCCAGCCGGTCGCGGCGGTCGATGCGATTGTGAAGCGAGCCGTGTCGAGCGTGGCGTCGCTGGTGAACCAGCACGTCGCGACGATACCTGCCACGTTGCCGCGTCAGGGATCGCAGTATCCGCTCGGAAATCTGATTGCTGACGCCCAGCGGTGGGCGGGGAAGGGAGATGTCGCGATAATGAACAATGGCGGCATCCGCACTGAGCTCCGCGCCGGAGAGGCGACCTACGGCTCGCTGTTCGAGCTTCAGCCGTTCGGAAATACCTTGTACGCCTTGACGATGACGGGTGCGCAGCTGCGTGGCCTGCTCGAAGCCATGCTCACCCGGAACCCCGTCAACGACCACGTCAGCGGCCTCACGATTAAGTACGATCCGACGAAACCAGCCGGGTCGAGGTTGGTGTCGGCGACCATGGCTGACGGGACTGCGCTGAACGACACGCGCAAGTACAAGGTGATCGTGAACGATTTTCTGGCGACCGGCGGTGAGGGTTACAATGCCGGCGGCCGCGCGACTTCCGCGAAGCCACTCAACATCGTGGATCTCGACGCGTTCATCGCGTACCTGAAATCGCTGCCCTCGCCGATCACAGCCCCGACTGAAGTGCGTATCTCGGCGGTGAATCCGTGAGGCAAACTGTCCGCATCTACATCAACGGCAAGCCCGTCGAGGTGGATGGCGCAGCGACGGCGCTCCAGGCGATCGAGTCATGGGACGCGGCCCAGGCTGCCGCGATCCGAAGTGGCGAGCGAATGATCACCGATAGCCGCGGGATTCCCGCCCGCAACGATGCGCAGGTCCAGAACGGCGCCATCTTCCGCATCGTGCGCGCGCGACAGTCCGCCGACGATCAAGACCTCAACTTTCTGTAATGCCACTTTCAATCTTCTCGACAAAGCTTCGCCAGCTGCCCAAGGCGGAGCTCCATTGTCATCTCGACGGGTCCGTACGCCCCGACACTCTTGTGGATCTTGCGCGCGAACACCGCGTCCAGCTGCCAAGGCAGACCCCGGAAGAGCTCGCCGAGTACATGCGGGTCGACGACGCGCGCGATCTGGAGGATTATCTCCGTCGCTTCGACGTGACGATATCAGTTCTGCAGAGCGAGGAAGCGCTCGAGCGGGTGGCGTACGAGCTGGCCGAGGACGCAGCTGAGGATGGGGTGCGCTACATCGAGGTCCGGAACGCGCCGTTGCTCAATGTCGTTCAGGGGCTGACCCTCGTGCAGGCAGTGGAAGCGCCGCTTCGCGGATTGCGCAAAGCCGAAAACGATTTTGGAATCACGGCGCGCTTCATCGTGTGCGGCTTGCGCCAGTTTCCTCCCGAGAGCTCGCTCGAGATGGCGAGACTTGCCGTCGAGTTCAAGAACGAGGGTGTCGTCGGCTTCGATCTCGCCGGCGGTGAGAAGGGAAACTCTGCTTCGCGACACGCCGCGGCTTTCAGGTACGCGCGCGAGCACAATCTGGCGGTCACGGTGCACGCGGGTGAGGGCGACGGGGCGGAGTCGGTGCGCCAGGCCGTGCACGTGTGCGGTGCGAATCGCATCGGTCACGGCACGCGGCTGATCGAGGATCCGGATCTGACCCAGTACGTGAACGACCGGCGGATCGCGCTCGAGGTGTGCCTGACGAGCAACGTTCAAACGCGGGTCGCGGACTCCTATGCGGCGCACCCGTTTCGCGAGTACTTCGATCGTGGGCTGAACGTCACCCTCAACACCGACAACCGCCTGATGAGCGCCACCACTCTGACCGACGAGTACGTGTACGCCGCCGAGCACCTCGGCTTCACCGTCGAGGAGCTGGCGGGGATTGCGCTGAACGGATTCGAGAGCGCATTCCTTCCCTGGGAGGATCGCCTCGTGCTGATCGAAGATGCATCCGACAAAATTGAAGAACTGATCGGAACCGACGAATGAAGAGTGAATACTCGACCGACGCCGCAGTCAAAGCCGCTGCCGCGATCCGGCAACGCGCGCCGAACCACCAGCCCAAAATCGGGATCATCCTGGGCTCCGGGCTTGGCGGGCTGGCGAAGTCGATCGTCGAACCCGTCCGCGTTCCATTCCGTGAGATTCCGGGCTTTCCACAGCCAACCGTCAGTGGACACGAAGGGGCTGTGATCGTCGGCGCGCTTGGCGGACGCGAGGTCGTCGCGTTGAGCGGCCGGTTCCACATGTATGAGGGGCACTCCGCCGCCCTGGCTGCATTTCCGGTGCGCGTCTTCCACGCCCTTGGCGCGCACGACCTGTTCGTGTCGAATGCCGCGGGTGGCATTTCGCCCAAGCTCGCCGTCGGCGATCTGATGATGATCTCCGATCATCTCAACCTGATGGGCGCCAATCCGCTGGTGGGCGAAGCTCAGAATGGTGAGATGCGCTTCCCCGATATGACCGACGCCTACAATCCAGGACTGCGGTGGCTGCTTCGCACCACCGCAGAGGGGCTCGGCATCACCTTGCGGGAGGGAGTGTATGCTGGATTGCTGGGTCCGTCTTACGAGACGCCGGCTGAAGTAAAAATGCTGCGATTGCTCGGCGCCGACGCGGTCGGGATGTCGACGGTTCCGGAAGTCATCGTGGCGCGAGCGTTGGGAATGCGTGTAGCGGGAGTGAGCTGCATCACCAATGCTGCCGCCGGAGTGACTGGTGCTGCGCTCAGTCACGCGGAAGTTCTGGAGACGACCAACCGGGTCAGCTCCGCGTTCGAGTCACTGGTTACTGAGTTCCTGAGCCGACTTGGGACACCACAGCTCGTAGCGATCAGGTAGCTGACTGCTAGCGGTCCGCGGCGAGATGGTTGAGGGGGCCGTGTCCGCTGCCGAGTCCGGGAGCGCTGGCGATGGCGTTGTGGACGTAGTCAATGGAGCGACGCACCGCGGCGTGGAGTGACTCCCCGTTCGCGAGCTGCGCCACGATCGCGGCGGACAGGGTGCAGCCGGTGCCATGAGTGTTGGTGGTCGCCAGCCGGCGGGCGCGAAAAGCGCGGACGTCACCGTCGTAAAGAATGTCGACGACTCTGTCGCCGCTATTGAGGTGTCCACCCTTGACCAGCGCGGCCTGGGCGCCCAGCCGGTTCACGAGAATCTCGGCGACGTGAACCATCGAATCTTCATCGGTTATCTCTTCGCCGCTTAGTATCGCCGCTTCCGGGACATTCGGCGTCACCAGCGCGGCAAGAGGAATGAGCTGCATGCGAATTACTTCGACCGCGTCTTTCTCGAGTAACAGGTCGCCGGAGGTGGCGACCATCACTGGATCGAGCACGTAATTCCGGAGTGCGTGGTCTCGAATGGCGGTCGCGACCGTCGCGGCAACCGCGGCGTTGCCGAGCATCCCCGACTTGGATGCGGCCGGAGCGAGATCGACGACCACTGCGTCGATCTGCGCGCGCACCAGCTCTGGCGAGACCGTTTCCCAGCTCATGACGCCCCGGGTGTTCTGGGCGGTGACCGCCGTTATGACGGTAGTGCCAAAGACGCCGAAGCGCTGGAAAGTCTTGAGATCGGCCTGGATTCCGGCGCCGCCACCCGAGTCGGAGCCGGCGATGCTAAGTGCGGTGCGCATGACAAAAGATGCGCCGCAAAACATCGCGGCGCATCTATCGACAATCTGAAGTTTGTGCTACTGGAGCTGGCGCGGCGGGGGCGATGGCGGCAGCGACTGGATTCTCGCCTTGAACGAGTGGAAGTTCCGCGTGTCGGTACCCAGGCGGGCGAGCTCCGGCGGCGGCAGCTGGTTTATACGCGCCTGCACCGCGGCGATGCGGTCTTCTTCCAGCGGGTGGGTGAGGAACCAGGCTTCGACTC
>CAMLDY010000005.1 GCA_946478895.1 uncultured Gemmatimonadota bacterium | reverse complement strand
CCATGGGACTGCTCGCCGGATTCTACGGCGGCTGGGTCGATGAGATCGTGATGCGTCTCGCCGATGTCACTCTCGCGTTTCCGACGTTGCTGCTATTGATCGCAATGGTTGCGGCGCTGCAGCCGTCCGAGGCGGTGGTGTTTGCGACCATCGGCATCGTCGGCTGGGCCGGGATGGCACGCATCGTCCGCGGCCAGGTACTGGTCGTCCGTCAATTGGAGTACATCCAGGCCATACGGGCCCTTGGCGCTGGCGATCTGCGCATCATGGTGCAGCACATCCTGCCCAACGTCGTCGCGCCCGTCGTCATCGCCGCCACCCTCGGCGTAGCCGGCGCCATCATGGCCGAGGCCGCGCTCTCGTTCCTCGGCCTTGGGGTACCCCCACCGGCGCCAAGCTGGGGGTCGATGATTGCAGATGGCCGAGACCTCGACCAACTTCGACGCGCGCCGTGGACGTCGGTGTTTCCGGGAATGGCGATCGGCGCCGCGGTGCTCGGCTTCAACCTGCTCGGTGATGCGCTACGCGATGCTCTCGATCCGCGCCAGCAGTTCAAGGCGCCCAAGCCGGAGGAGATCAAGACCTGACATGACGCGCGCCACTTCGCTGGTTCTCGCTCTGACATCGGTGGTCTGCGCCGCTCCGCACGACGACGCGCGCACCCAGACGACGCGGTCGTCGACGCAGGTGATCTCGATCGGGACCCAGGAGATCGCCAGCGGTCTCGACAATCCGGTGTATCTCACCGCACCCGGCGGAGACGAGCGACTGTTCGTGGTCGAACAGCCGGGACGGATCAGGATCATCGACGCCGGCAAGCTGGTCGCGCGACCGTTCCTCGACATCACCGACAAGGTTGGCTACGGCGGCGAGCGCGGGCTGCTCAGCGTCGCGTTTCATCCGCTGTATCACAGCAATGGCTTCCTGTTCGTCAACTACACCAACAGGAACGGTGACACCCAGGTGGAGCGCTACACCGTTTCGGCGGATCGCAATTTCGTCGACCCCCGGTCGGCGAAATTGATTCTCGCGATCGATCAGCCCTACTCGAATCACAACGGCGGCCTCGTGATGTTCGGGCCCGACGGAATGCTCTACGTCGGCATGGGGGATGGCGGCAGCCAGCGCGATCCACACAACAACGGTCAGAATCCGAATGTGCTGCTCGGCAAGCTGTTGCGCGTCAACATCGATCGCGGCGACCCGTACTCGGTGCCGTCGGGAAACCCTTACGCGAGCGGTGGCGGCAAGGGCGAGATCTGGGCGCTCGGTCTGCGCAATCCGTGGCGCTTCTCGTTCGACAAGCCGACCGGTTTGCTGTACATCGGCGACGTCGGTCAGGACAAGTACGAGGAAGTCAACATCGCACCCGCCAACCGCGCCGGCGTCAACTACGGCTGGAGCGCGATGGACGGTCCCGACTGCTTCAAACTGTCAGCGTGCAACAGAGGTCAGTTTCAGAGACCGGCGCTGACCTACACCCATGACAGCGGCACCTGCTCGATCATCGGCGGATTCGTGTATCGCGGCCGCGCCATTCCCGAGGTCGTGGGCCAGTACTTCTACTCCGATTATTGCAACAGCTGGGTGCGCAGTCTCAGCTATGCGAACGACAAAGTGGCTGCCTACCATCAGTGGATCGATGGCGGACTCGGCAGCATCGTGTCGTTTGGAGAAGACGCGCATGGCGAGCTATATATCTGCAGCTCCAACGGACGGGTTTACCGGATCATCAAGAGGCCAGGTACGTCCACGCAATGAGCGAGACCGAGAGAGACGGCTACCGGCGCACTCTCTTCGACAAGCACGGTCCCGAAGCGGCGGACTTTGCGCGAACCCTCGTCTCCCTCATCATCCCGGTCGTTGCCGGCGGATTCGTCGGATCCGCGCTCGCGGTCAGGCGTCATCTCTCGCCGTCGCTCGTCGTCTTCTCCGGTTTCGCCGGCGCAATCGTACTCGGCGTCTGGTGGTGGTACTTCGTCACCCGGATGTCCCACGGCGCGGGTAAAATCTTCGGCGAGTTCATCCAGCCAAGTGCGAGCGGGACTTACGAGCGGCAGTACTCTCGCGAGGACACGATGGTGATGCGCGGCGATGTCGGTGGCGCGCTCGCTTCGTACGAGGAGATCATCCTCGAAGCGCCGACAGATCCACAACCGCGGTTGCGGGCGGCGGAGCTCTACGCGAAAGGCGGCCAGCGGGAGCGCGCCGAGGAGCTCTATCGCTCGGTGCAGCGGCTGCGTCACGTTCCGCCAAAGGATGACGTATTCGCATCAAACCGGCTGGTGGATCTGTATCTCACCTGGCCGGGCAAGGAGATCAAAGGTCTGCGCGAGCTGCGGCGTCTGATCGACAGCTATCCAAACACCGACGTAGCCGCTCACGCGCGCGCGGGTCTCACGAATCTCAAGACCAGGCTTGGTGTGACCGAGTAGCACCCTTACCTCTACCCGAGGCTGACCATGCTTATGCTTCAGGCAACAACCCAGGTACCGGTTCAGACCGTCCCAGCTACAACCGAACCATCGTTCACGCAGACCTTCGTCGCCTCGTTCAGGGATGCGTTCTCGATGATACTCGGCGCGATTCCGCGGATCCTCGGCTTCATCGTCATCGTCGCGATCGGGTGGTTCGTGTCGACGCTGCTGGCCAGAGCCGTAACGGGCTTGCTGCGCGCGATCCGATTCGACGAGCTGATGCAGCGCTCGGGTCTCGCCGATTTCATGAACAAGATGGCGACTGGTACCGATTCCGCCGGAATCATCGCCGGTCTCGTGAAGTGGATCGTGCGGGTCGTCGTGCTGCTCGTCGCCTTCGACGTGCTTGGCTTGCCGGCGGTGTCGGATGTTATGCGCCAGCTTCTGCTGTGGCTGCCCAACCTCGTCGTCGCGATCTTCGTGCTCTTCATCGGCGGAATCGCGGCTCGGGCCCTGGGCAACATCGTTCGGGGCGCGACGGCGGAAGGCGGCTTCGCCAATCCCGAAACGCTGGCCAACGTGACGCGCACGACGGTGTGGGCGTTCGCGATCGTGGTTGCGATCAATCAGCTCGGCATCGCGACGAATCTGATCAATACTTTATTCACGGGCCTGGTGGCGGCGCTGGCGATCGCGTTCGGCCTCGCCTTCGGGATGGGCGGCCGCGACCTCGCGTCCCGCACCCTGGAGAATTGGTACGATCAGGCGCAGGATGTCAGGCCATCTCGCCGGAGGGCGAGAGCAGAGGAGTAGTCTGGGTGGGCTGAGAAGTGATCGAGGCCCGAGGTCCAACGGCATCTATGACCGCAGATTCATTGAGAACTGAAGACCATCGAGGACCATCCTCGATGGTCTTCAGTTCTCAATTAGTCAACGATCATAGATGCCGTTAGTCCTCGGCCGTCAATCAGAAAGTCCTCGGTCCTCAGTCCTCAGTCCTCAGCTTATGTCGAGGATCGCGGTGCGCTTGATGTCCCATCCTCCCTTCGAGTTCTTCGCCACCCACACGAGCGTCTGTTCGCTGCATGACGTGCCGCAAACGAGCCGATAGTAGAACATCGCCTCCCTGCCATCGCGCGAATACGCGATCGGAGAGAGTTGCCACACTCCGCGCACGCCCTGCGCCGCATTCGGCGCCTGACCGGACGGACCGTTCATCGCGCGCTCACGCTGCGTTGGCGAAGTGGTCGCGGAGATGATCACGATTGGCGGCGGCAGGTGCAGGCCCGCGGTGGGACGGGGCGGCGCGCTGAGCGCTACCAACCTCGCCGCCAAACCCGGCGCGACCGAATCGTAGTGGGGCGAGATCCCCTGAAAGACTACCGATTGATCTTCGACGAAGATCGTGTCGCGGCTCGGAATCCGGTTGAGAGTCTCAAAGAAGGCGGCGTAGATCGCGGAGTCCGAGGACGCCGTGATTTGCTCGTTGCGAGCCGACGATTGCCCCGACGTCGGCAGTGACCCAATGACCGCTGTCGCGACTCCAGCGAAAGCGAGGAAGGCCCGCCGCATTCTAGAGATGCGGCGCGATTGCGGCATTGGCCTTCTCCGACGTGATGATCGGAATTACCTCGAACTCGACAATGTCGCTCCAGTTCGACATCCACTCATCGAGCAGCATGCGGTCGTCGCAGTCCATCACCTGAAAGCAGCGCTCGAAATCCGTCGTCACCCAGCTCGATAGATACCGGGCGCCATGCGGCGCCATCCGCCCCTTCTCCCTCAGGCGGCGGTACACCGGCTTCGGATCGCCGTCGCGGTACTTCTCGATCACCATGAAAAGCATCTGCGAATGTCCTCGCTGTGTGAACGCTACGGTTCAATCATCGCCGACGCGCAACAGTCCAAAGTCGCGAGCGCCCTTTCGGAGCAGGTAGTACCGCCCCGCCAGCGGCGTCGTCGCTGCAACGTCGGTGGAAGCACTCACCCGCTGTCCGTTCAGATACACCCCACCCTGCTCGGCGAGCCGTCGTGCCGCACCCTTGGACGCCGCGAGCTTGAGCGTCACCAGAGCGTCGAGCAGTCCGGGCGCGGCTGCCATCTCCGCGAAAGGCACCTCCTCGCTCAAAGCGCGCAAGACGGGCTCCCCGAGCGATGTCGGATCGGCTTTCCCGAACAGAATCCGGGATACTTCTTCGGCCACCCTTGCCGCGTCGGCCCCGTGCACCCGCTTCGTTACATCGAGCGCCAGCGCCTGCTGCGCCCCGCGCTTCTCCGGCGCGGTCTCGATCGACTTGTCGAGCGCCTCGATCTCCTGCTGCGACATCATCGTGAATAGCCGCAGGTACTTCGACGCGTCGCGATCGTCGGCGTTGATCCAGTATTGATAGAATTTGTACGGCGATGTGCGCGTCGCATCGAGCCACACCGCGCCGGATTCCGTCTTTCCGAATTTGGTGCCGCTCGCCGTCGTCACCAGCGGCAGCGTGAGCGCGTGCGCCGTCTTGCCGTCGACGCGTCGGATCAGCTCGAGCCCGGCGGTGATGTTTCCCCACTGGTCGCTGCCGCCCATCTGCAGTGTCACCCCTTCGCGCCGGCTCAGCTCGAGAAAATCGTACGCCTGAAGCAGCATGTACGAAAATTCAGTGAAGGAGATGCCACCCTCGATCCGTGACTGCACCGAATCCTTGGCCAGCATGTAATTCACGGTGAAATGCTTCCCGACGTCGCGCATGAAGTCGACCGCTTTCAGCGGCTTGAGCCACGCGGCATTGTCCAGCATCCGCGCTGCTTTTGCACCCGTGAAATCCAGGAATCGTTCCAGCTGCTTCGCGATCGCGCGCGAGTTTGATTCGATCTCATCAGCCGACGCCAGCGGCCGTTCCGACGCTTTGCCGCTCGGATCGCCGATCAATCCGGTACCACCGCCGACGAGCGCAACCGGTCGATGCCCGGCGCGCTGCAGGTGCGCCAATCCCATTACCGGCACCAGGTTGCCGACATGCAGGCTCGAAGCCGTCGGGTCGAAGCCGACGTATCCGCTCACTTCGGTCGTTGCGAGAGCGTCCGCCAAACCGTCCGTGTGTTGGTAAACCATCCCGCGCCAGGACAGCTCGTCCAGCAGTGAATTCTTCGCTTGCATGCGGAGAAGATAGGGAAGGCCGACCACCGTGTCACCTTCGGTGTATCACGGTTATCTTCTTTAGTCTGCATGGCCGACACCGCCACCAAGCTTCGTTTTCATAAACGTCACCCGACCTTCGTTCGGGTGGTTCTGCTTTCGCTCACTTTCCTCATCGCCGTCGGCGCCGGCGCGGCGTACGGCACGTGGGCGCTCATCTGCCGCGGCAACCAGTGCCCCTCGATCGAGGTGCTCGCCGAGTACACCCCGCACCAGACGTCCAAGCTCTACGCCATCGACGGCAGATTCATCGCCGAGCTGGGCCTCGAGCGCCGCACCCTGATCAAGATCGACGAGATTCCGAAGATCGTGCAGGACGCGTTCGTCACCACCGAGGACAAGCGCTTCTACCAGCACGCCGGGATCGATTGGCATCGCGCCGCGAGCGTCATTCTCCGTTCCCCGATCCACGGTTACTCGCAGGGGTTTTCCACCATCACGATGCAGCTCGCGCGCAACGTCTTCCCCGAGAAGATCTCTCGCGAGAAAAGCATCATCCGCAAAGTCAAAGAGGCGAAGGTCGCCCGGGCGATCGAGGCCAAGTACGACAAGAAGAAAATCCTCGAGCTCTATCTCAATCAGATCGACCTCGGCCACGGCGCCTACGGCGTCGAGACCGCTGCGCAGCGCTACTTCGGCAAATCGGTCCGCGACCTGAACATCGCTGAGGCGGCGACTCTCGCTGCGCTGCCGAAAGCTCCGGCGCGCTACAACCCGGTTCGATTCCCCGAGCGCGCCATCCAGCGTCGCAACACCGTCATCGAGCTGATGCGCCAGAACGGGAAGATCAGCGACGCCGACGCCAGCCGCGCCAAGGCGTATCCGCTGCAGCTCGCCAACAAGACTGCGACTGGCGAGACCGCGCCGTACTTCGTGGAATGGGTTCGCCAGCAGCTCGACGCGCAGTTCGGAAAGCAGCTCTACGAGCAGGGCCTCAAGGTTTACACGACTCTCGATCTCGACATGCAGAGCGCCGCCGAGCGCGCGCTCGAGCGCCAGGCGCGCGCGATCGAGGCGGGTCGGTTTGGCCCGTACTCTCACGAGACCTACGAGCACTACATGGCGCACCGCGAGGGCGATGAAGGCGCTTCATTTTCGCCGTACCTCCAGGGCGCGTTCCTCGCCCTCGATCCGCGCACCGGCGCGGTGCGCGCCATGATCGGCGGTCGCGACTTCGACGACTCGAAATTCAATCGCGCCGTGCAGGCGCTGCGTCAGCCGGGCTCGACCTTCAAGCCGATCGTGTACTCGGCGGCGATTCAGAACGGCAGGCCGGCGTCGTACATCGTCAACGACAGCCCGTTGGTTTTACAGGTTCCGGGACAGCCCGAGTGGGCGCCCCAGAACTACGATCTGAAATTCCTCGGCGAGATACCGCTCCGCGAGTCGCTGTACCTCTCACGCAACGTCTCCACCGTGCGACTCGGCATGGAGCTCGGCGAGCAGACAGTCATTAATGAGGCTCGCAATTTCGGCCTTACCAGTCCGATTCCCCCGTATCCATCGATCCACATCGGCGCTGCTTCTGTCTATCCGATCGAGCTGATCTCCGCCTACACCGCTTTCGCCAATCTCGGTGTCCGCGCCACGCCGAACGCGATCACCCGGGTCGAAAATCAGAAGGGCGAGATTCTCTGGCAGCCGACGCCGACGCGCACCCAGGTGCTGTCCCCTGAAGAGGCGTGGATCATGGTCGACATCATGAAGGACGTGATCAGGCGCGGCAGCGCGGCGGGCGTGTGGGCATCGGGCTTCCATCTGCCGGCGGGCGGAAAGACCGGCACCACCAACGACGGGACCAACGTCTGGTTCATCGGCTACACCGCCGATCTCGTCGCCGGCGTCTGGTACGGGCTCGACAAGCCGCAGAAGATCAAGGACAACGCGCAGGGCGGTCTGCTTGCCGCGCCGACGTGGACCGCGTTCATGACCGAGGTCTATCGCCGAAAGCCGACGCCTCCCGACTGGCCCAAGCCCATCTCGATCGTGACCCGCGAGATCGATGTCAGTAGCGGACTGCTTCAAACGCCTTACTGCCCGCGCAATCTGGTGACGAGCGAGTTCTACATCTCCGGCACCGAGCCGACGCGCGATTGCGACAAGCACGGCCCCTACGCGAATCCATATCCTGCGATCGATACCGGGCCGATTCCGCTGACACCGCCGACGCCGATGCCGACCACGCCGTCGACCGGTGGACAGGGCGCACCAATCAACGTTACGCCGCCGGCTCTTCAGCCCGGATACCAGCCCGTACCGTCGGGTGGACAACGGCGGATTCCGACTGTCTTCGACACCACGCGCCGACCGGCGCCGCGCCGCGACACCGGACGGATTCTCACCGCTCCGCGCGATACCGGGCGCATTCTCGCCGCGCCCCGCGACACCGCTCCCCGGCGCGACACGATTCCCGAACCGACTCGCCCGTCGGGCCCGATCCCGCGCTGATGCGCTATCACGCGCGTTGGGTGCTGCCCATCACCCAGCCGCCGATCGAAAACGGAACCGTCGTCGAGAGCGGCGGATCGATCACCTATGTCGGGCCGCGTGCCAACGCACCGGCCGGCGCTGACTACGATCTCGGCGACGCGATCCTGCTGCCCGGCCTCATCAACACCCATACGCACCTCGAGCTCACCGCCATGCGCGGCTTCCTCGAGGACTGCGGCTTCGCCGGCTGGATCGACAAGCTGCGTCAGAGCCGCAACGAAGTTTTCGACGCCGAGATGCTGCTCGACTCCGCGCGCTTCGGAATCATCGAGGGACTCGAAGCCGGAATAACGACCTACGCCGACACCTGTTCGAGCGGCGTCGTCATGCAGGCGATGACGGAGCTCGGCGTGCGTGGGATCATGTATCAGGAGGTTTTCGGTCCCGATCCATCGCAAGTGAAGATCGCGATGGGAGAGCTCGAGGATCGCGTCACGCTGCTGGATGCGCAGCGCACCGAGCTCGTGGACCTGGGGATCTCGCCCCACGCGCCGTACACAGTTTCGGATGCGCTGTACGATGCTGCCGCACAATTCGCCGCGAGGCGGCGGCTGCCGATGGCGATGCACATCGCCGAGAGCGAACCCGAGTATGAGTTGGTGACAAACGGCAGCGGCGATTTCGCCCATCGCTGGAAACGGCGCGGAATTCCGGTCGCTTCGCGCGCGCGTTCGCCGATCGAATTGCTCGAGCAACACGGCGCGCTCGAGCGCGGCCCGCTGCTCATCCACTGTGTCCGCGTCGATGACGCCGACATCGAGACGATGGCGCGCCACCGCTGCGCGGTTGCGCATTGCCCGGCGTCGAACGCCAAGTTCGGCCACGGCATCGCGCCGCTCCTCCCAATGCTCGCCGCGGGAATTCGGATCGGAATCGGCTCGGACTCGGTCGCGAGCAATAACAGAATGGACGTTCTCGACGAAGCCCGGCTCGCCGTTCTCATCCATCGCGCGGCGACCCGCAAGCACGATGCTTTCGGCGCGCACCAGGCGCTCGAGCTCGCCACCATCGGCGGCGCTCGCGCCCTGAGCATCGACGACCGCGTCGGCTCGCTCGAGGTTGGAAAGGATGCCGACCTCGCCGCCTTCAGGATCGACATCCCGCGCACCACTCCCATCGGCGATCCGTACTCGGCGGCGATCTTTGCCCTCCCGGGCCGGTCCGCGCACCTCGTGACGGTGAAGGGCAAGGTTCTGGTCGACAAAGCGCACGCCGTTGCGCGCGATGCGGCGCTGGCAAAGCGTGTGGGTGACATCGGGGCAGGGCTGTCGGGCTGGGCCGCAACCCGCTCGTAGTGTAAATTGAGATTCCCCTTCGAAGGAATCCTGCTCCATGCCGGCAGTCGATAACCACCACCGTATCTGGCGCGACGGGAAGTTCGTGGACTGGGAAGACGCGACCATCCACGTCATGAGCCACGTCGTCCACTACGGCTCGAGCGTCTTCGAGGGCATCCGCTGTTACGAGACCAGGAACGGGCCGGCCGTCTTCCGACTTAGCTCCCACATGCGGCGATTCGCGGATTCCTGCCGGATCTACCGCATGCCGCTCAAGTACTCGATCGAAGATCTGTCCAGGGCCGCAGTCGAAACAGTCGCCGAGAATGAGCTTCCGCACTGTTACCTGCGGCCGGTCGCTATCCGGACTGGAGAGCAGATGGGTGTGCTGCCCCACGACACCCCGCTCGAGGTTTTCATCATTCCCTGGACGTGGGGCACTTATCTCGGGGCGGAAGCGCTCAAGAACGGCGCCGACGTGTGCGTGTCGAGCTGGAGACGGCCCGCTCCGGACACTTTCCCATCGCTGGCCAAGGCAGGCGGCAATTACCTCAACGGGCAGCTGTCGAAGATGCAGGCGCGCGCCGACAACTATGTCGAAGGAATCATGCTGGATTCCTTCGGGCTGGTGTCAGAGGGCAGTGGAGAGAACCTCTTCCTCGTCCGCGACGGCAAGCTGTACACGTCCACCATCAGCTCCGGCATTCTGAACGGCATCACCCGCGATTCGGTCATCACCATCGCGCGTGACATGGGTGTCGAAGTCGTGGAGACATCGCTTCCGCGCGAGATGCTCTACATCGCCGACGAGCTGTTCTTCACCGGAACCGCGGCCGAGATCACCCCGATTCGTTCCGTCGATCGCATCCCCGTCGGCGCCGGCAAGCCCGGCCCACTGACGCTGTCGATCCAGCGCGAGTACATGGGGATTGCGACGGGGGCGATCGAGGATCGTTACGGGTGGCTGACACCGGTTCCGCGCAAAGGAGCGTCGGCGACTGCGTCGGCGCGGAAGGCGGCGAGAGAACGGGCGGACATGTCGGCGTCGGCGATCTAAGAGGCGAACGGAGATTAACCGCAACTGAACACGACCGGCGGGCGGCCGTGGGCGGGCCGGCTCGAGGCTGCGTGCCCAAATAACAATCGTGCGTTAGCCCGTGGCCTCCCGCCGTGTGGCCCACGGCCTCCAGCCGGTAGTCTTCAGTTGCAACTTTAGATGGGAAACAGCCCCGCCAGCCAGTCGTCCCTTAAGTAGTGCCTTTGCAGCAACTTGCGGGTACAAAGCTGTACAAGTGGTATATTTGGGGGAGTTTGCCCAGGAGGAGTGCTTGATCGTTGGTTGTCTGGCACTGAATGCTTCGTTCGAGCCTTTGACGATGGTGCCGCTGCGCCGCGCGCTGCGGTTGGTGATCGATGGAAAAGCGGAGATCGTCGAGGCTGATTCCGACCGCGTAGTCAGATCCGAGAGACTGACGCTCCCGCGTCCAGCCGTCATCAGACTCACGCGCTTCATCCACGTGCCGCGGCGCTTCCGCCGGCAGGTGACGAACACCTTCCTGTTCGCCCGCGATCGCTACCGCTGCCAGTACTGCGGCCGGTTGCAGATCGAGCTCAAGCCCCGCGAGTCACTGACCAGGGATCATCTCATCCCGCTTTCGCGTGGCGGTGCCAACGACTGGACCAACGTCGTCACCGCCTGCAGTCCCTGCAACACCCGCAAGGCCAACAACCTGCCCAGCGAAATCGGGATGCACCCCCTCCACGCTCCCGTCGAGCCCCACTTCGTTCACCTGAGCTGGGCCGTCCGCCGCCTCACCGCCACCCAGGCGAAGTACATCAAGCTGTTCTACGGCGAAGAGACGCTCCACCATCTCGAAGACCTCGAGCAGAGGCAGCCGCTTCACGGGGTTCACAAGGTCAGTTAAACGCCCGGGCTCTGCCCACACGAGTCAAAAAGGTGGCCGGTGGGTGAGGTGCGCGGAGATGCTCTGGTAGCAGTTGTTATACTCGCCTTCTCGCTGCGTCACGCAACCTGGACCGCGCCGGATAAACTCCTACCCGTGCGCTCTGACCATGTCTCCAACCTGCCACCTTTTGGACCAGGGGTGCATATGGTAGCGCCCCGATGCAGGAATCCGGAGAACTAAGGCCGGAACGTCCCCGTCCTCGCCTCATAGTGCCTCTTCTCTCCGCCGAGTAGTCGAACAACCAAAGTCCGGAGTCCTCGACCAACCGCTGTCCCAGGGTTTCGCTTCCCCGCAACCGCCGGCTTGAGCTCCCCCTTGAGCCACCGCTGCACCTCGTCGAGATCCGTCAGCGACAGCACCTCGACATCCAGCAGCAGATTGTAGTAGCCACGCTGTCCCTTCTTCGGCAGCGAGATCCCCACCTTGTACGGCGCCTCCACCGCATTCTCGGCGTCCGTCACCGAGGTGTATTCGCCCAGCGATTCTGATTTCTGATTCACGACGCGCACAACCTGAAATTTCTTCCCCAGCACGTCGTACTTGAGAATCACATCCCACTCGAAGGCGGCCTTGAGATCATCGAACCACCGACCGGATACCCACCGCTCGAGCCGATAGTGCAGCCGCGCCGGAAATCCGTTCGCCAGCAGATCGCGCATCGATGCATCCGCGAGCAATCCCACCGACGACACCGACGGCTCATCCTCCGCCCACGCGTTGAGTGGCGGCGGCAGAACGTCGACGTGCGCGCGCTGCGCCCGCGCCGCAGATGGCGCCGCTGCGAGTGCGATGGCGAGAACGAACCCAGAGCCGCGGATCATTCCACCCACCGCACTCGATCGACCAGCCGAATGCGTCCCATCTAAAAGAGCCGGCGCACCCGCAGGAACACGTTTGCCGGGTCCTTCGGGCTCGACACCGATTTCGCCACGTAGGCGCCGATGATCCCCAGATCGAGACCGAGTCCCACATCGGTGCGGAATGTCCCGAATCTCGGGAAGCTGTGACTGGAGTACTGGAGAATTCCAGACGGCTGACCCACCAGCCAGCCGCGGCCGGCATCGACGAACGCAACCGCCGTCGGCCGCACGGTGAACCCGATTCCGCGCAACCGGATCGCTCGCGCGTTCAGGAAGTCGAACATCGACGAGTGCAGCTCGTTGCGATACTCGAGCTGCGCCAGGGCCACGCGCTCGCACTGCGCCGGATTTCCAGCCGGCGGCGGTCCGGCATCGCTGCACTGCGACACATCGACGACGCCCGGGTCGTACTTCCGGAAGTCGACGCCCGGCACCGTGCCCAGTCCACCGACCGAGAAGCGGCGCTCCAGCGGCAGGTCATCGCCGTGCAGCCACCCGCCCAGCACTAGCCGCGCGTTGAACCACGTCGTCGGCGACAGCCTGTTGTAGCGTCGCAGATCGACGAGCCCGCGCCCATACGTCACCCTCCCCGGCGTTGCGACGCGTGCCAAAGGCGATGTCGGCGCGAGGTCTACGATATCGCCAATACCGCGCTCGTACTCGGCGACGATCAGCCAGCCCGTGGACGGATTGTCTTCGTCATTTCGCGTGTCGATGTTGGCGCGCAGCACGCCGAGGTGGAACCGGCCGGCATCGACAACCGGATTGGCGCGCCATGCTTCACCGTTCCCGAAGACCGAGAAGACCCGTCGCTCGTCGACCGTGCCCCACCGCTCGTCGCTCCAGTCGGCAGACACGCTGCTGCGCGCGCTCATGTTGAAGGTCGCCGTCAGCTTCGCCCCGTGACGATTGAAGTAGTCGCGGAAATCGCGGTGTCCGAAAAACGCTGCCAGACCCGCGTCGGGATCCGGAAGGTGCCAGGTCTCCACCGGCGTCATCACATCGTACGACGATGCCGCGAACCCGTAGCCGCGGCCGTGCCCGACCCGCACGTCGGTGATGATGCGGTGCCCGAGATTCTGGCTGTCCCAGTGAAACGTGTTCGCGCTGCGGATGATGCCCATCACCGATGCATTGATCTCCGCTGCTCCGGCGCTGTCATGGAACGCCGGGCCCAGAAAAACCGGCAGTCCTTCGACGCGATTGTAGGTCTTTCCCGTCGCGATGGTCAGCCCGCTTCGTCTGCTCGCGCGCGCCCACAATCCCAGACGCTCGGCGGTCGAATCGGCGCGCACCGTATCGACGTCCTGCGCGCGGACGCGCATCGCCGGAAGCAGCAGCAAGGCGCAAATGAGTGTAGTGACCCGCTGCGTTCTCGTCATCTCGAGTTATACCCTCGGCGAGCTGATTCCGAGCCGCTTCATCCGCCGGTAAAGATTGGGGCGATCGGTGTGCAGCTTGCGCGCGGCGTCAGCGATGTTACCGCCAGCTTCCGCCAGCGCGCGCGCGATCACCGTGCGCTCGAAGGTGTCGAGCCGTTCCGCCAGCGACGTCGGGCCGCGGGTCGTATCGTCACCGACGCGCTCCTGACTCCGCGTCGGGGTCGTCACCGGCGCGACATCCTCCTCCCGATCGACGATCAACACTTCCTCGACCTGCGGCCCGGTGATCTCCGCGCCGGGATGGAGAATCGCGAGTCGCTCGACGATGTTCGCCAGCTCGCGCACGTTGCCCGGCCACGGATAGTCGCGCAGCAATTGCAGCGCGTCGCTTCTCCAGCGCGGCTTCGCCTGCCCACTCCGCTGCAGAAACTGCTCGGAGAAATGTTCGACGAGCTGGATAATGTCATCGCCCCTCTCGCGCAGCGGGGGAATTGCCAGCGGGATTACCTGGAGCCGGAAGAACAGATCCTCCCGGAAGGTTCCGGCCCGCACGGCGCGCTGCAGATCGTGATTGGTCGCGGAGATGATGCGCACATCGGCGCGGATGATCCTGTTGCCTCCGACGCGCTGAATCTCCTTCGCCTCGATCGCGCGCAGCAGTTTTGCCTGAGCGTCGGGCCCGAGATCACCAACCTCGTCGAGGAAAAGCGTTCCGTGATTCGCCAGCTCGAAGCGTCCGATGCGAGTCTGCGTCGCGCCGGTGAACGCGCCGCGCTCGTGGCCGAACATCTCGCTCTCGACGAGGTCCTTCGGAATCGCCGCGCAGTTGACCCGCACGAACGGCTTGTCGCGGCGCGGGCTGGCGTCGTGGATTGCGCTCGCCACCAGCTCTTTTCCAGTCCCCGATTCCCCGGTGATCAGAATCCGTGCGTCCGACGGCGCGACCCGCTCGATCATCTGCCTGACGCTCGCCATCGCCGCACTCGTCCCGACCATCTGCCCGCCGAAGCCGAGCTCGGCGCGCAGCTGCCGCGCTACGCGCCTCGTTTGTCGCAGCTCGAGCGCCGACGAAACCGCGAGCAGCACTCCCTCCGGAGTCAGCGGCTTCTCCAGAAAGTTGAACGCGCCGAGCTTGGTCGCCTTGACGGCGTCGGCGAGGCCGGCGCGGCCGCTCATCATGATCACCGGCAGATCGGGCGCGACGTCGCGAAGCCGCGCCAGCGTCGCCATACCGTCGAGCTCGCCCGGCATCATGAGATCGACCAGGGCGACGTCGGGCTCTCCCTCCCGCACCCGCGCGACCGCTTCAACCCCGTTCGGTGTCTCGGTGACTTCGTGGCCCTCGCCCGTCAGCAGCGCGCCGACCATCCGCCGAATGTTCGGCTCGTCGTCGGCGATCAGGACAATCGGCACTTAGCTGGAACGACCCTGCGACGAAGTCGAGGACGGAACCTGCCGTGGTTCACCCGGCCGGCCTTCGGACAGCAATTTCGTCGTGAAGCGCTGTCCCTCCGAGATGCGCTCGACCTCGATTGCGATTGCTTCGAGAGCCTGGTCCATGCGCTCCAGCCGGTTGGTGATCTCGAGCGGAAGTCGCGGGTTTCTCGACTCGGCGTCCATTTTCCGCGCGAAGGCGCGCGCCAGTGGAATGCCAATCGCACAAATGATCGCCGTGGCAAAAGCTCCGAGCGGAACGGCTATCTCTGGTCCCATTTCAGTCTGTCCTCACGGCGCCGGCGCCGTTCGCGGGTATCGTAAACTGTATCTCCGTTCCTTTTCCCAACGCGCTCGTCGCGGTGACGGTTCCATCGTGCGCCCACACCGCCTGCCGCGCGATCGCGAGTCCCAATCCGGTGCCGCCGGGTTTGTTGGTGACATAAGGCTCCCAGATCGTCTCCAGATTCTCGGGCGCAATGCCCTTGCCGTTGTCGGCGACTGAGATCTTCACCGCGTCGCGTCCACCCATCTTCGCCAGCTTCGCCGTCACGGTAATGCGTCCGTTCTCCGGCGATGCGTCGACGGCGTTGAGCAGCACGTTGCTCAGCGCACCCGCCAGTGCGCCGTTGTGACCGAAGATACGCGGCAGATTGTCGTCGATGTGCAGATCCAGATCGATCCCCGGCGGCACGCTGCTGCGCGCAGTGTAGCGAACGAGCTCGCCGATGTCGACCTCCGACGCGGGGCCTTCCGGCAGCCGTCCGAACTCCGCGAAGCTCTTTGCCATTCGATCGAGCCGCTCCGATTCCATGGCGATCACATCGACGTCTTCCTGAAATGCTGCCGGCGCCTGCCCGCGCAGCCTCGCCAGCGCAAACCGGATCGGCGTCAGCGGATTCTTGATCTCGTGCGCAACGCGGCGCGCAGTTTCCCTGAATGCGTGCAGTCGCTCCGCTTCGACTGCCTGTTGGCGGCCGTGCTCCAGCTCAGAGACCATCTCGCGCATGCTGCGGCGCAGCGTCTCGAACTCCGGAGCGCCGCGCACTCGACTGGTGGTGACCTCGATTATCGCGGCGTCATCGCCGTTTCGGTGCCGGCGCGACACCAGCCGCGGCTCGGGTGGCGGCGGCAACGGCTCACCGTGTCCAATCAGCTCCGTCCACCGCACCAGCTCGTCGAGCGGCCGGCTCAATTGCCTGCTCAAATGCCCGGCAACTCGCGACGCGGCGCCGGTGAGAATCAGAAGCGCCAGCACCCCGGCGATGGCGATCACCCGTGCGGTGCGGCCGGCGAGAAAGGTGTAGCGACGTGCCTGCTCCACCGACACGCGCAGCTCCCGCTCGTGGGCGTCGATCGCGCGCCGTTGCGACGGCGTCAGCGGCGCCTGACGCGCGGCCGCGATCGCTTTCTCGCCGCTCGCAGCGACGCTGTCCCACGCCGGACGCCCGGTCACGAACGGGAGCGCGGTGCTGACGGTGCCGCTCCACAGCAAAGTGAGAACGAGAGCGGGCACGATCGCGAACAGCGACAGGATCAACACCAATCGCGTGCGGAAACGCAGTTGATTCATGGGGGTTTGGGTATAAATTATACCCGTACGGCGCGACTTCGAGGATCCGGTAAAGCGGTCAACCTGCGGGTTGACTCACTCGCGTGGACCTGAAGACGCACCGCCTGCGGCGTCCGTCGCAGGAAAAACACGGCGTGCAGCCCTTGCGCGCGAAAAATCGCAGGCACGCAGCCTCACAGGAAAGTCCCAAAAAAATGAATTCTCGACCGCACCGGTCCGCGCACATTAGCGCGCACAGGCAACACGCCCCGGTACATCGCGGGTCACACGCAATCGCCCCGATTCATCGCGGGCCCCAGGCAATGGCCCCGGCAACACTAGGCACCCAGCACCACGCTCCGAATGCAGCACTGCTCATCGACTTCGACAACGTCACGATGGGCATTCGCTCCGAGCTCCAGACGGAGCTCAAGAATCTCCTCTCCTCCGACATCGTCAAGGGCAAAGTCTCGGTCCAGCGCGCTTACGCCGACTGGCGACGATATCCCCAGTACATAGTGCCCCTCGCCGAGTCGTCGATCGACATGATCATGGCGACGGCGTACGGCTCCGCAAAGAAGAACGCCACCGACATCAGACTCGCCGTCGATGCGATGGAGCTGGTGTTCACTCGCCCGGAGATCGGCACCTTCATTCTGCTCTCCGGCGACTCCGACTTCGCCAGCCTCGTCACCAAGCTCAAGGAATACGGCAAATACGTCATCGGCGTCGGCATCCGCGAATCCTCGAGCGATCTGCTCGTCATGAACTGCGACGAGTACTACAGCTACAACGCGCTCGCCGGACTCGTGAAGAGCGGGGAAGAGGAAGTCGTCAAGAAGGATCCGTGGGAGCTCGTCACCGAAGCAGTCGAACGCATGAAGCGCAATGGCGATGTGATGCGCGCCGATCGACTCAAGCAGGTGATGCAGCAGATCGACAGCTCCTTCGACGAAAAGAATCTTGGCATGTCCAAGTTCTCGCGCTTCGTCACCGAAGCCGCCCATCGCGGGCTGCTCTCGCTCACGAAGCTCGAGAATGGGCAGCTAGAGGTCGGACCTCCGGGCGCGCGTGGAGCCTCTCTCCCCGCCGGCCAGGAACCGGAGGCGCCCGCTGCGAGACCCTCGGCCGCAGCCGAAGGGGAGACTGGCGACCGTGGTCGTCGCGGCCGCCGCGGCGGACGGGGTCGTGATCGTGATCGCGATCGCCAACCGCGTGGCGCACAGCCGAACGGTGAAGCGGTCTCGGCCACGGAAGTGGCGAGCGAAGCCCCGGTCGCAGCGGGCGGTGAGATCGGATCCAGTGGACTCCGTCTCCGCCGCGAAGAGGCTTTCGATCTGGTGCGTCGTGCTGCCGCCTCCAACGGCGGCGCACCGATCCGCGCCAGTCAGGCGCGCATCGTTGCGCGTGACCTGCTCGGTCGCGACAGCGAGAGCCTCAGCGAACGGAACTTCAATCGCATCCTTCAGGATGCCCACGACGCCGACATCATCGACCTGCGTCGCCGCGGCGATGACTACGAAGTCGCGCCAGCGGCTCCTTCTACGTCGGTCAGCGAGCAACTGGCGATCGCCGAGCCGCCAGGACCGGCGCCGACAACTCCGTCAGCTCCGACTGGAATGGGCGCGCGCGGAGCGGGTCCGGGACGTGGTCGCGGTCGCGGACCGATTGGCGCCCGCGTCGGCATCGTCCCGCCAGACCTGCTATCTGTCGGCGTCGTGGAAATCGCTCAGCCGACTCCGACTCCGGTCGACGTCGAGATCGCGCCCGACTTGCCGATGACCGGCGAGGATGCGCTTTCCGACTCCGACATCAAGCCGCGCGGTCGCAAGCGCGCGGCGCCTGGCGAAGGCAAGCCCCGTCGTCCACGCAAATCAGCTGCTGCGTCGGAAGAGGGCGGCGAGAAGCCGACGCCGCGGCGAGCAGCCCGCAAGACTCGCAGCAAGACCACTAGCGAGTAGTGTGAGCAGGCCAACAATCCCGGGCGGGGTAGAGTCGGCGACGACCCTCCTCGGCTCGAGACCGCGCGCGCGCTTCGACCGCGGGCGCATTCTCCCCGCCAACTTCTACGAGCGCGACACCGAGATCGTCTCGCGCGAGCTCCTCGGTGCGGTGCTCGAGTGCAAGACTGCCTACGGCATCGCCAGCGGCATCATCGTCGAGACCGAGGCCTACCTCGGCGAGCACGATCTCGCCTGCCACGCCGCCGCCGGCCGAACTCGTCGCACGGAGCACCTCTACGGCCCCGCCGGGATCTCGTACGTGTATTTCATCTATGGGATGTACTGGTGCTTCAATGCGGTAACGCGCGCCGAAGGATCGCCGAGCGCGGTACTCGTGCGCGCGCTGGAACCGCTCGACGGAATCTCATTGATGCACCGCCGCCGTCCGCGGGTGCGCAAGGATTCCGATCTCACCAACGGGCCAGGTAAACTCTGCACCGCGCTCGGCATCACCGGCGCGCATACCGGCCGCCCCCTCCAGCGCTACCCGGTGGTGATTCGCGCCGGCGAAGCAGTCCCCGATGAGCAAGTCGAAGTCACCGCGCGGATCGGCATAACCAAGTCGGCGGATTGGCCGCTCAGATGGATCGTCCGCGGCAACCGCTTCGTGTCCAGGGGGAAGGTCTCGTCCTAGTCCCGCACTCCGCACTCGTGGACAAAAAAACGGCTCCCTCACGGGAGCCGTCATTCCATTGAAGGGGTGCGCCGAGAGCTGCTAGTCCCGATCGATGGAGCTGCCGAAGTTCAGGCGGATGCCGAACTCGAAGAAGTTGAACACGCTGGGGAACAGGAAGCTGGGGCTGCTGGGGATCAGCGTTTCCTGACCGAATACCGCCAGTCTGCTCATCTGGATCTGAAGGCCGAACATTCCCATGATCGCGCTGCGGCTGCGCGCGGCCTCGACCTGGTCGAGGAACGCGTTCGAGGGGAAGGTGTTGGCGCTGTCTACGAAAACGCGGGCGTCGCCGAGCACGGCGATGGTGTAGCCCAGTCCGCCGTAGGGAGTGATGCCGCCGAAATGCTTGGGAAATACGAGTGCTCCGACACTGATGCGGCGGAGATCGTTCACCCTGACCGTGCGTTGGCCGGTTTGCGATGCTCCATCAGCTACTATCAGGTCGCGCTCGAAGATCGACTGATTGCCAGAAACGTAGAGGCCGCCCTTGGTGCGGGTGATCATCCAATCGACGCCGAGATCGACGGTTGACGTGTTGCCGTGACCGGGCACCGAAAAGGTGTTGATTCCGGATTTGAAACCCCAGAACCATGAGTTGTCGAAGTTCCGCATCCCTTGCGCGTTCGCGCCCGCGGAAACGACGACCGTGGCTGCCATCGCCACGACGACTGCTCTGAGCTTCTGCATGAAGGCTTCCTCTAGATTATGCCTAGCTTCGTCCCAACGGTCTTGAAGGCCGCAATGGCCAGGTCCAGATCGTCGCGTGAATGGGCCGCGCTGAGCTGACAACGCACACGCGCCTGCCCCTGGGGAACGACCGGAAAGCCGAACCCCGTCACAAAGACGCCTTCATCCAGCAACATGTCACTCATTTTGATGGCGGTGGCCGTCTCCCCCACGATTATGGGGACGATGGGGGTCTCTCCGGCCAGAGGCTTGAACCCCGCTTCGGCGATCGCGCCCCGGAAATAGCGCGTGTTGTCGCGCAGCTTCGCGACCAGCTCCGGATGGTGCTCGAGCTGCCGTACCGCACCCAGCGCGCTCGACGCCACCGTCGGAGGCAGCGCGTTGGAAAACAGCTGCGGCCGGGACCGCTGGGTCAGCATGTCGCAGAGCGACGCCGGCCCCGCAACGAATCCGCCCGCCGCTCCCCCCAACGCCTTCCCCAACGTCGAGGTGATGATGTCGACCTCGCCGAGCACCCCGAAATGCTCGGCGGTGCCGCGGCCCGTCGCACCAAGGACGCCCGTCCCATGCGAATCGTCAACGGCGACGATGGCGTCGTAGTCGCGGGCGATCTGCAGAATGTCGGGCAGCTTCGCGATGCTCCCCTCCATGGAGAACACCCCGTCCGTCCAGATGACTCTCCGCCGCGCGCTCCTGGCCGACTCCAGCTTCGACCGCAGGTCGTCGAGATCCGAGTGCTGATAGACCGCGGTCGTGCACTTGGTGATCGACTTGGCGAGCCTGATCGAGTCGATGATCGACGCGTGATTGAGCGCGTCGGACACCACGAAGTCGTTCTGCTCGACGATCGACGCCGTCAGTCCTTCATTGGCGTTCCACGCCGAGACGTAGGTGAGAGATGCCTCGGTGCCCACCAGGTCTGCAATCGCCCTTTCAAGATCGCGGTGCACCGTGAACGTGCCGCAGATGAAGCGCACGCTACCCGTACCCGCGCCGAACTTCTTCAGTCCGTCGATTCCCGCGGCAATCACGTCCGGATTGTTCGACAACCCGAGGTAGTTGTTCGACGACAGAATGACCACCTCGCCGCGTCCCTCCATCTGGACCCGCGCATCCTGCGGCGACGCCAGATAGTTGAGCCGCTTGTAAACCCGATCCTCTTTGAGCTTCTCGATCGCCCCCCTGAGCTCCGCGTCGAAATTCTTATTGAGCACTTCGGTGTCCCCGTGATTCATGTTTGCCCATCCTCATCCCGCTTCCCGCCTCCCGCTTCCCGCCTACGCGATCTCGAATATCACCTTCCCCGCCTCACCCGATTTGATCGCCGCGATTGCAGCATCCGCCTCCGCGAGCGGGAACCGGTGCGTAATCACCGGCGTCGGATCGAATTCGCCGGAAAGCAGGAATCGAGTCATCTGGTGCCAGGTCTGGTACATCCGCCTGCCAACCACTCCGTAGATGGTGAGGCCCTTGAAGATCACCTCCGTCGCCAGATCGAAGTCGACCTTCTTCGATGGAATGCCCAGCATTTGCACCCGCCCGCCGACGCGGACCAGCGCGAACGCCTGATGGATCGCAGCCGGCACCCCTGACATCTCGAGCACGACATCCGCACCGAGCCCACCCGTCGCCTCCTTCACGATCCTCTCCGCCTGATCGGGATGCACCGCCTCGTGCGCGCCCATGCTCTTCGCCAGCGCGAGACGCGTGTCGTTCACGTCGGTCGCGATGATCCGCGACGCGCCCGCCGCCCTGCAGATTCCGACGGCGAAGATTCCGATCGGCCCACAGCCGGTGACCAGCACGATCGCTCCCGGTATCTCTGCCGTGAGCACCGTGTGAAAGGCGTTGCCCATCGGATCGTGAATTCCCCCCACGTCGTACGAGATGTCGTCCGCGAGGTGCCAGACGTTCGTCGCCGGCATCGAGATGTACTCCGCGAAGCATCCGTCGCGGTCGACGCCGATGATGCGGGTGTACGGGCAGACGTGGGAGTTTCCCGTCCTGCACAGCAGGCAGCGGCCATCGACGATGTGGCCCTCCGCCGTCACGCGGTCGCCTTCTTTGACATCGGTGACGAGCCGGCCGACCTGCACGACGTCGCCGGCGAATTCGTGGCCGACGACGAACGGAGGCTTGCACCGTCCCTTCGCCCAGGCATCCCAGTCGTAGATGTGCACGTCGGTGCCGCAGACGCCGGCGCGTCTCACGCGGATGAGAACTTCGTCCTCACGGATGCGCGGCTCCTCTACATCCTTGAGCTTGAACCCCGGTGCCGCTGATTCCTTCACCAGCGCTTTCACTGGCAACTACTCCGTTGAGAGTCGAAAAAGTTTTTCGTCGCGCGTGGAACTCAAACCTGCCAATTGCGAGCCGCTTTTGGAAGTGAGCGTCGCATCGTCGATTCGATGTCTTCATGTATTGCACGCACATGTCTTGCATTCTATACTTCGCAACGAGTTACTCACGTTGATGTGAGCTCGTCGTCGCATTGAGTTCCTTTGTAACTCGCGGTCGGTCAGGACGCGATGCAGCAATCGCTGATTCCATTCGGGGAGTTGGCGAGAGTTCTACTTCATCGTGGAGAGACAACATGGCAGCAGCGAAGAGGGGCGGCCGCAAGAAAGGCGGCGCGCGTAAGAGCTCGGGCGGACGCAAGTCGAGCCGTAAGAGCACGGGACGCAAGAGCACCCGGAAGTCCGGTCGCAAAGGCGGCTCGCGCAGAAAGAGCAGCCGCAAGCGCTAGACAGCGACTGGTCTCATAAACATGAAAAAGCCGGCGATCTCGCCGGCTTTTTTTGTCTCAGCGGGAATAGCGCGCCGTCGCGAGCTCGACGATTCGCGCAATCAGCGCCGGATATTCCATCCCGCCCTTCAGCGCCGCGCGCGCGAACTCACTGTTCTGCTCGAGGTAGCAGTTTGGGTTCGCCTCGATCACATACACCTCTTCCTCAGGCGTGACCCGCAGATCGATGCGCGCGTAGTCCCGCAACCGAAGCGCCTGGAACGAATCGATCGCAACCTGCTGGATCTTCGCCGCGAGCTGCTCCGGCAGATCCGTCGGGAAGATCGACTGGGTCCCCTCGAACTCGGCGCCCTTCTCGTCGCCTTCGTCGCCCCACTTCGCTTCCCAGCTCGCGATCTTCGGCAGACCCGCCGGAAATCCGGAGAAATCGAGCTCGATGATCGGCAGCGCCTCGACTTTGCTGTTGCCGATCACTCCCACGTAGAACTCGCGGCCCTCGATGAATTCCTCCACCAGCACCGGCGACTGGTACTCCTGCTGCGTCGCGCTGATGACGTCGAGCAGCTCCTTCACATCCTTCACCACCGACTTCTGGGTGATGCCGAGCGATGCGTCCTCCTGCGGCGGCTTGACCAGCAGTGGAAACTTGATGTCCCCGACCCAGTCCGATTGGCCGCGATACATTGTCGCGAACTTCGCGCTCTGAATCCCGTGAAAGGCGAGAACCTTTTTCGTCAGCGTCTTGTCACCGGCGAGAATCAAACCCGCCGGACTCGAGCCGGTGTAACGAAGGTCGAGCAGGTTGAGCAGCGCCGCGACGTTGGACTCGAGCGCACTCTTACCGCGGAATGATTCGGCGAGATTGAAGACCAGCTCGGGCGCCGGATTCGTCAGCTCGCGAATCAGCGGCTCGACGGAATCACCAACCGAAACACGCCGCGAAGAGTGGCCGTTCGCGGCGAGCGCGGCGTCGAGCTGGTCCAGAAGCGGATCGACGGGCGGCTCGAGCGCATCCTTGCTGTGAAGGACAGTGATCTTCACGAATCGTCCCCCGATTCCGCGCCGTCGATTGCGTTGGTGTAGCGGTAGTTCATCATGACCGCAGTGCCAAACGCGGTGAGCTCTATCAGCGTCGAGGCCTCGAGTCCGCCGAGTCGCAGACCGAGCTGCGATGCGCGGTCGGCGAGGAACTCGACGAACTGCCGCACCACTCCCGCGTTCTCGCCGGTCCAGTACGCGATGCGCGTCACGATCTCGCGCTTGTGCCTGCTGATGAAATCCGCCGCCGCTGCCGCCTCGGGCGCCTGCGACTCGCTGACGAAGATGGTCCGCAGGTCGCCGTCGAAGATACGCGGGTCCCGAATCGGGATCGTCTCAGCGCTGTCCGCGTAATGCTCGGCGACAGTGTACTGCATCGCGGTTACGGGCAGGTCATCGGCGGATGGCTCGGGGACCTTCGGAACCTTGTGCGCGATCTGCTTCATCACCTTGTCGACGTATTCGAGCTTGCGCAGCGCGCCCCATCCATCGTAGGCGCGCCGCCAGTCGAGGCCCGGAGTGAGCCACACCGCGAAGGACTCGGCGAAATCCTCATCGGGATGCTTCTGCGCGTACCAGCCGAGGATGTGGCGCACGAAATCGTGGGAGAAGGGATCGGCCCGGTAGCGATCGCGGTAAGGCCGGGAGTAGGGGCCGAAAATCTTTCGCCAGTCGGGTCGATCGTATAGCCGGTAGGCGTAGTTGAATGCGTGCCCCGCCTCGTGGCGCAGGTAGCGCATCGACTCTTCGGCGCCCTCGACTGCCGACGAATAATCTTCCTCGATCCGCGACAGTCGCGCGTCGGCCAGATAAAACGGGACGCCGATGAGCGGCGTCCCATCCGGGCAGCCCCACTGATCGCTCAGATAGACGGGCGGCTTGAAGTCGAGCCCCTTTGCCGCGAGCTCCTCATAGAGCTGGTTGACCAGCTGCTCGAGCAGCGTCCCCCTGATCTCCAGACCGATGTCGGAGATGCGCTGCGCCAGGAGCGCGTGTCGTTCGCCTTCCCAGTTGGGAGCCTGTTCCACGCTCCCTCTTCGGGCAAGCGCCGTACCTAGTATGCCTCGGATTCTGGCACTTTAGCGCTGATGACTGGCACCCCTAGCCCAAAAGGTGGCAGGCGGGAGAGGATGCACAGAGACGCGTAGTAAGCAGTTGTTATACTCGCCTTCTCGCTGCGTCACGCAACGCTGGAACGCGCCGGATAAACTCCTGCCTGCGCCTCTGACCATGTCTCCAACCTGCCACCTTTTGGACTACAGTGGCCAGTCGCCAACGAACAGGTCTCAGAATCCGGGGTCCACAAAATCCGGGTCACATAAAAAAAGGCCCCGCCGAGTGGCGGGGCCTTTCTATAGGTAGCGGCTAATACGGAATTACGCCGCGCGGTTGGCGGAGTCCGCAGGCGCCTCGGGAACGGGGCCCCAGATGTACGCCGAGAAGACCGGAGTGGGCTCCGTTCTGTCTCCGCGGGATATGACGATACCGATTGGCTCGGACGAGTCGTGCTCGGTTTCCTTACGATCCTTCTTCATTTTTCTCTCACATTGTGGGTGCCACTGCGCGCACTGCGGGCCCTCTTTAAGCACCCGATATGCCATGTTTGACGCCTAATCTAAGGCGTTGTTAATCAACGATTTAGATGTGAGAGAAGCTGACTGTCGCGCTCAGGAGTGTCGCAGAATGACACTCACATTTAGGACACCTGTGTCTTTACGACACGGGGTCAGCTGGCGATCTTGCGCGCCAGGAAGCTCTTTGAGGAGCCCGAGTCCGATTCGATCGAGATCGACCAGCCCTTGTACTGCCGACGCAGCTCGGCGACCGATACCCCGCGCTGACCGCGAACGATGGTGCCGACCAGGTGCACCCCACCGTCGCGCGTAACGCTCTGAAGCAGCTCGATCGCGCGGCCCCGCTCCTCCTGCGACAAGCCGACGAAAGCATCGGGAGTGCACACCACCGCGCCAAGCTGCACGTCGGGTGAGAGGTCGGCGATGCCCGCGACGTAGCTCTGGATCCGATCCGCAAGTCCCGCTTCCTGCGCGGCGTTCATCACGCGCTCGAGCGGTTTCACTTCGCGATCGACTGCCGTGACATCGCAGCCGTGCGCGGCGAGATACAGCGCGGTGCGGTCGATCTCGCCACCGGCGACGAGCACCTTCGATTCCGCCGGCGGATGAACTTCGCGCGCCAGCACTCCGTCGGGACGAATCCCCCAGTGCTCGGGACGACGGTACTCCTCGAGCATCTTGAGTCGCTTCCGACGCCACGTCTCGTAAGTCGGAATGCGGAGACGTTTTCTGATGATGCGATCGACTTCCGCCCAGAGAAGCAGCTCGTCCATCGCGAACTGCTCGCCGGCACGCAGGGTTGCCGCTGCCTCGTCGCCAATCTTGAGAATGGCGGAGCGCGACACGGACTCTTTGTAATTCTCGATCTCGTTTTCTACGTACAGCTCGTACTCGTGCCGTAGAGAACGAGGATTCTGTTGCGCCATGGCGTCGGGCAAAAGAAAAACGCTGAAGCCAGGTGTTTAAGGTAGACCGCCTGGTTCAACCCGCAAGTGCCAATATGCACAAGCTCAACCGTGACGCGAAGTTACGACGCCGACCTACGGCGCCATCTTACACGGGATTACGATGGCGCGACCAGTCCCACCTGCATCGCGTAGCGCACGAGCTTCACGACGCCGTGCATTTCCAGCCGCTTCATCACTTCACCGCGGTGGCTCTCTACTGTCTTGACGCTGAGCTTGAGCCTGTCGGCGATATCGCGAGTGCGGTGTCCTTCTGCTACGAGGCGCATCACCTCGAACTGCCGCGAGGTCAGCCGGCTGAGCGGGCTCCGGCGCGAGATCGCATCGCTGATCGCAGTCGAGAGCCGCTTGATGTTGGGGACGAGCACGATGTCGTCCGCGCCCGC
The DNA here is from genome assembly GCA_946478895.1 of uncultured Gemmatimonadota bacterium. The sequence continues at coordinate 35,293 of CAMLDY010000005.1, read as the reverse complement.
GCGCAGGCAGGCCACCGCCGCGACGCCGGTGATCGACTCGGTCAGCACGATGACCGGTGTCGCCGGCCTCGTCTGGCGAACCACATCCAGCGTTCCACGCACGTCGAAGGCGTTCGGCCAATAGTCCGCAATGATCACATCCGGCTCGCTCTCGACCACAGCCTTCGTGAACGTCTCACGATCCTCGACTCGCGTCACCAGCGAGGGCATGCCCGCATCGGCAAGGGTGCGGCCGATGAGATCGGCGTCGTCGGGGTTGGGGGAGAGTAGGAGAACACGGATTGATTGCGTCATATTGTCGGGGGTTGGCAACGCAGAGTTTTCGTGCCCTGCGGCGCGTTAGTGGATGCCCTGCTTGACGCAGGGAGTGATAGCGGTTTTTTCAACTTATTTCAGGGAACGTCCGGACACAACAGAAAATCCGTCGGCACCGACGGATCAGGTCTTGACCCGCCAGGGAAGCACATGCCCGAGCTGCCCGAAGTCGAAAAAGCATCCCGCCAGCTCTCGCGAGCCGCGCTCGGCAAGACCGTAGCGAGGGTGAGGCCGATCCACCCGGCGCTCAGGCGAAGGCTCCCGCCCGCACGGGCGCGCATCGCCGCCGGCAAACGGATCGAGCGAATCGAGCGGCGCGGCAAGCACCAGCTGCTGCACCTCGACAGTGGGCATACGATCGTGGTGCACTTCCGGATGAACGGCGATTGGGAGATCGGCACCACGGCCGACCCGCTCGATCGATTCGCCCGGGGCGTGATCGAGCTGACCGACGGCACGCGCATCTCGCTCGTGGATCGCCGCGCGCTCTCCACCATCGCCATCGACAGGGAAGGCACGTCGTCACTGCCGACGCTGGGCAAGGACGCCAGCGATCCATCGCTCGATGCCGACTATTTCGTCGACGTGCTGAAGCGCAGGAAGATTCCCATCAAACAGGCGCTGATGGATCAGGCCGTGCTGGCGGGGCTGGGCAACATCTACGCTGCCGAAGCGCTATGGGAGGCGGAGATGGACCCACGCCGGCCGTCGAACAAAGTCCCGCGCGACCGCCTCGAGCAGCTGGTTGCCGCGATTAGACTTGTGCTCAGTCCCCGCCGCCGTCGCCCCGGCCGCTACACCGCGACCCGCAACACCGAGCGCTTCACCGTTTACGATCGCGCGGGAAAAATCTGCCGGCGGTGCGGCGGGACGATCGAGAGGATCGTGCAGGGAGGAAGATCGACGTACTTCTGCCCGCAGTGCCAGGTTCGATAAATCAACCCGCTGACAGACTTTGATCGAGGGCTGCGACCAACGGCATTGATAATCGCGAACTAACTGTGGGACTCGGACTGGAAATCCTTCGTGCCGAGTGCGAAAAGCTGCGGACTGGGGGAAGAAAAAGTCCATGCGGCGGCTAAACGGTGCGGATCGACAAATCCACAGGCGATACCATTCGCCCATGTCGCACTTCGGACCGGCTATCGCGTACGAGAAGGCGAACGATCCGCTATATCGAATGCGGGCGTACAAACTCGCGACCGATCTGATGGAAGTCGCATGGGGAGACGCGAAGCTGTTACGCGCTGAGCCAGTGACAGAGCGGATCGCAGGACAGCTCTACGCCGCTGTCAGCTCCATCGCCGCCAACCTGGGCGAAGGCTACTCCCGTAGCTCGGGCAAAGACCGCGCTCGCATTTTCGAGTATGCTCTGAGCTCCGTACGCGAGAGCATCAGCTGGTACCAGGCTGGCCGCCCGGTCCTGACGGAAGTCAGCGGCGCTCGCCTCAATGATCTCGAGGAAATCCGTCGCCTCCTCCTCGCAATTATTCCTCGCGAGCGTGCCAAAGGCACCCGATTAGGTCGCTAAGATCCGCGTGAAGTCCGGGTCCCACAGTTAGTTCGCGATTATCAATGCCGTTGGTCGCAGGCCTCGGTCGCAGTCATCAAAGCCTCAATCCATAACCTCCAAGAGCGCCCCCTTGAGATAGCCCGTCTCCGGAATCGAAAGCACCTCCGGATGATCGAGCGCCTGCCCGGTGATCGCGCGAATTGCTACCCGCCGGCCGCTGTCGGCGGCAGCATCCTGAAGCATCTCGAGAAATAGCGGCTTGGTCAGATGAAAGCTGCAGCTCGCCGTGTAGAGCAGTCCGCCGGGCGCGAGCAGCCGTATCGCGCGCAGATTGATGTCCTTGTAGCCCCGCAGCGCTCCGGGGAGCGCGCCCTTTGTCTTCGCGAACGCGGGAGGATCGAGGACGATGGTATCGTAGGTGCTCCCTTCGCGCTCCCTTTCCCGCAGATAGTCGAACGTGTTCGCTTCGACGAATGCGATGTTCGTCAGCGAATTCAGCGCCGCGTTCTCGGCGGCTCGCATCAGCGCAGGGCCCGATGAATCGAGCGCAGTCACGTGGGTCGCGTTGCGCGCCAGATGCAGCGCGAACGATCCATGGTAGCTGAAACAATCGAGCGCGCGACCGCGCGCGACGGTGCCGACGAAATGGCGGTTCTCGCGCTGATCGATGAACGCGCCGGTCTTCTGCCCCGTGTAGGGCGCTGCCAGAAACTTCACTCCATACTCGTGGACCTCGATCTCGCGCGGAACTTCCCCCGAGAGTACCACCGTCTCGCGAGGTAGTCCCTCCTTCGAGCGGAGGGGGACGTCGTTCCGCGCCAGCACTCCATCGGCATCGACGAGCGATCGCAGGGACTCCAGAATCTCGGCGCGGAAACGCTCGAGGCCCGCGCTCATGAACTGCACCACGAGCCACTGGTCGTAACGGTCGCAGATCAGCGACGGTAGTCCGTCCGCCTCGCCGTGCACCAGCCGCATCGCATTGGTGTGATCCTCGAGCGGAACACGCCGGGCCACCGCCGCGGCGATCCGCGCGTCCCACCACGCCTGATCGATGACGGCATCCGGATCGCGATCGAGAAGCCGCAGCGAGATCTCCGACAACGGACTCCACAGTGCCCAGCCCAGGGGCTTGCCGCGGTTGTCGTGAACGAGCACCGCGCCGGCTTCCATCATCGGCCGCTGGGTAACGTCGGTCCGATAAATCCACGGATGTCCCGCCAGCCACCGCCGCGCGCCCTTTGCGTTGACCCGTGCGACTGTCATCGCGTGAATGTAATCTGGCGCGGCGATGGAGCGCGCTTCTTGCCAGACCGACGGACCATGCGAGACGTGATTCCAATCTCACTCGGAGCCGCGGCGACGACCCTGCTTTACCGCGAGCACAGGATCAGGACCCGCGCCGAGCGCCTGAGCGCAGCGACCCTCGAGACATTGCTCAACGCCATCGACGCCAACGACGAGATCACCGGCGCCCATGTCCGGCGCGTCGCCGCGTACGCGCTCATCCTCGGTGACGCCGCCGGATACGACACGCGAACTCTGCGGAGTATCGAGCGTGTGGCACTGTTCCATGACATCGGCAAGCTCCACGGCGCGTTGAGCGACATCTTCCACGAGCCGTCAAAGCTGACACCCGAAGAGAGGCGTGCGGTGATGACCCATCCGCAGCGCGGGGCGGAAGTGCTCGGTCCACTCAGCTCGTTCTATCCCGAGTTGGCGAAGGGAGTCGCCGCGCACCACGAGCGATGGGACGGCAGCGGTTATCCACGCGGACTGAAGGGGCGACGCATCCCTGTTCAGGCGCGCGTCGTATCCATCGCCGACAGCTTCGACGCCATCACGCACCGGCGTCGTTACAGCCACGCCCGAAGCTTCAAGGACGCGGTGCGCGCAATCGCCGAGGGTAAAGGCACACAGTTCGATCCGGATCTCGTCGATCTGTTTCTGAGCCCGGCGGTGCTGACCGAAGTTGAAAAGGAGATGCGACGAGCGCACCGCCCACGGTCGAAGCAGGCAAATCGTCGTCGCGGTGGGTCTCAGCCCGCGCCCGACATCACTTTCCGATGGCGGCCGCGATCTCTCGGGTCGCGGTCTCGGGATCGTGCGCCTTGAAGATCGCGTTGATCACTGCGACACCGATCGCCCCCTCGAGAGTTATCTGGAGCGCCCGGTCGGCGGTGATTCCGCCGACGGCGACAGCAGGGTGCGGAACCAGCGCGGCGAGCCGCTTGAATCCCGCTACGCCGATCGCGTCCCCCGCGTCGGCTTTTGAATCGGAGCCGTAGACCGGACCGATCCCGACGTAGTCGCCGTCCTTTGCGTTCGCCAATTCAGCGTCGGACCCAAGTGACGCGCCGATGATGAAGCCCTCCGGCGCGAATCTGCGGATCGCGACCACCGGCAGATCGGCCTCGCCGACGTGGACGCCGGCGGCTCCCGCCGCCAGCGCGATGTCGGCGCGATCGTTGACGATCACCGGCACCGGCACGGCGCGCATGATTGCGCGCGTAATCTCGACGACCTCCCTCGGTGGAGCGGTCTTGAGGCGAACCTGGACACTCGTTGCCCCGCCGCGGACAGCCGCGGCGACGCGATCTACGAGATCTTGCCTTCGATCCTCGGCGTCATCGGTGATGGCCACCAGACGCAGGATCTTTGGATCGAGCATCGGTGCTATTTGCTGGTGCTGGTCGTTCGGCTGGAGGTGCGCTTCTTCGTAGTCGCAGTGCCGGTGGCCTTCTTCGCCGGAGTCTTCTTCGCCGTGGAGCTCTTCACGGTCTTGCTTGCCGTTCTGGTCGTCGGCTTGCTCGCGGTTCGCGACTTCGAGGTCGAGCTGGCCTTCGCACTTGCCGATTTCGATGCTGCGGACTTCGAGCTGGGCGCCAGAGCGAGCATGCGCGGCGTGGGTTTCTTCGCCGGCGCGGAGGCGCGAACCTGTCGCACCGCGTTGGTGTGCTGCTCGAGAGTCATCCGGAACTCATGATGACCGTCGGCGCTGGCGACGAAATACAGGTACGGCACGTTTGCCGGACTCGCCGCTGCAGCGAGACTCGCCGCTCCCGGCGATGCGACCGGTCCCGGCGGCAGTCCCTTGTGGGTGTAGGTGTTATAAGGCGAATCGACGGTGAGATCCTTGTACAACACCCGCCCGACGTGGTGGCCGAGCGCGTACTGGACGGTCGGATCGGCCTGGAGGAGCATTCCGCGGCGCAGCCGATTGTAATACACGGCCGCGATGACGGGGCGCTCTTCAGGAAGTCGGGCTTCCTTTTCCACGATCGAGGCCATCGTCACCAGGTCGTTGCGATTGATGTTGAGGGCGACGGCACTCGAGTCCCAGCTCGGCTTCCAGCGCCGCTCGAATGCGTACACCATCTCCCGCACTGCCTGGCGCGCCGTCGTGCCGACCGGGAAGGCGTAGGTGTCGGGGAAGACGTAGCCCTCGAGGGTCTGGTTCGGCACATCGAGTCGTGCCAGGAGCGCGGTGTCGCGCATCGCCGCCTGGACCGACTCCGGGGGCACCTTGAGCGCACGCGCCAGGAGCGGCGTAATCTGCGAGATGCTGTAGCCTTCCGGGATCGTGATCGTATTGACCAGACCGTGGCCGCCATTCAGCGCACTCACGATGTCACTCCACGGCGTGCCGTGCTTCAGCAGATACGTGCCGGGCTTGATGTTCCGGTCGCCGCCCGTGATCCGCCCGTACAGCCGGAACAGCTTCGGCGAGCCGATGATTCCGCTGTGCGCCAGGGAATCGGCAGCCTGACCGAAGCTCGCACCGCGGGGAATGATGACGCGCGCAGGCGCGCCGTGCGGCTGCCCGGAGCATGCTGCAGACACCACGCACAGAGCGACCAGTGCGCCGCGCAGATTACGCGTTCGCATTGAGCGCATGCTGGAGCAGAATGGCCGCCGCCAGAGCATCGACGTCGCCCTTCCTGCCGCGGGTGGATTCGCCCAGTTCTTTGACTGTACGCAAGGCTGCCGCCGTGGAATAACGTTCATCATAAAAACGAACTGGCATACCCGTACGTTTCGCTATTTCCGCACCCAATTTGCGGACTTCCCCCGTCCAATCGGTCTCGCGGCCCTCGCCGTCGAGCGGAAGCCCAATTAGGTACCCCTGAGCGCCCAGCTCGGTTGCGCGGGCGATGATTTTTGTGATCGGGGCCCGCTTGCCTTCGCGGCGCTCGATGAAGCCCGCCGGCGTCGCGATCATGCCCAGTGGATCCGCGATGGCGAGGCCGACTCGCCTGCGGCCGTAGTCAACCGCGATGAAACGAGCCAGCGCGGCGTTCATTCCGTCTACCCCTGCGCCATCTGAACGAAGAATTCCTTGTTGTTCTTCGACTTCGACATCTGCCGCAACAGAAAGTCGATCGCTTCGGCCTCGGGCATGTCCGCCAGGAACTGGCGCAGCAGGATGACGCGGTTGATCTCCGCCTGGCTGAGCAACAATTCCTCCTTACGCGTGCCCGACCTGAAGATGTCGATGGCGGGATACACGCGCCGATCCGCGATCTTCCGGTCGAGAACGAGCTCCATGTTGCCGGTGCCCTTGAACTCCTCGAAGATGACGTCGTCCATCCGCGAGCCAGTCTCGGTGAGCGCCGTCGCAATGATGGTGAGCGATCCGCCTTCGTCGATGTTGCGCGCCGAGCCGAAGAAGCGCTTCGGCTTGTGCAGCGCGCTGGCGTCGACTCCGCCCGAAAGGATCTTTCCCGATTGCGGCGCCACGGTATTGTGGGCGCGGGCGAAGCGCGTCAGCGAGTCGAGGAGGATCACGACGTCCTTCCCGCTCTCCACCAGTCGCTTCGCCTTCTCGAGCACCATGTCGGCGACCTGGACGTGGCGTGCCGCGCCTTCGTCGAAGGTCGAGCTGATCACCTCGGCGCGGATCGTACTGGCGATCATCTCGGTGACTTCTTCCGGCCGCTCATCGATGAGCAGCACGATGATAGTCACCTCGGGATGATTCTCGGCGATGGCGTTTGCGATCTTATGCAGCAGGATCGTCTTGCCCGCCCGCGGCGGTGACACGATCAGCCCGCGCTGACCCTTGCCGATGGGCGTCATGATGTCGACGACGCGCATGCTGAGGTCGCCATCTTTCGTTTCGAGGCGCAGGCGCTCGTCGGGATAGCGCGGCCGCAGATTGTCGAACGGAACCCGATCCTTTGCCTTCTCGGGATCCTCGCCGTTGACGCTCTCGACCTTCAGCAACGCGAGGTAGCGCTCCCACGGCTTGGGCGGGCGGACCTGCCCGCGCACTTCGTCGCCGGTGCGGATGCCGAAACGCTTGATCTGCGACGGCGAGACGTAGATGTCGTCGGGGCCGGGCAGATAGCTCCAGTCCTGGCTGCGCAGGAAGCCGTAACCCTCCGGCAGGATCTCCAGCACACCGTCGCCGTGCAGCATGATGTCGGTGTCGAGAAGATTCTGCTCGATCTGAAAAATCAGATCCTGCTTCCGGAGTCCGGACGAGCCGTCGATCTTGAGCCCGTCGGCCATCTCCTGAAGCTCGGTCACGGATTTTCGCTTTAGCTCGGCGATATCCACGAGAGACGATTGAAAAAGAAGGGAGCGTGCTGAGTGGGAGAGCCGATGCGGCTCGAAGGTGCGCTTGCTGCTGGTGCGGAGGAGGGGGCGAGCGGGGAAGGGTGTTCGCACCGGGCCGGCGCGAGTCAACCGAAAGTAATTACGTCAAAAAATGGAATCAAGTCAGAATCGGATGTAGCGCATCGGGTTTTCTTTCACATCCCTGATCAGCGCGGCGAGCAGGGTGTGCGTCTCTGCCAGCTTGCGAGTGAGTGCGCTGTCTGAGTGCGCCATCGCAATGCTGGTGAGGGGTGTCGACAGCAGGGTATGCAGAGAGTCGACTTCGGCGAGCACGTGCTGGGCTTTGCCGACGAGCGTCGTGTCACGCCGAAAACGGCCGATGCTTCCGCGATTCGATGCGAGGAGCGCGCGAATCGAGTCGGCCGACGCCATGGTCCGCGACGCGCTCGCGCGCAGCTCGCCGCGCATCGCTCTTCCAATCGTGCCGTTGCCGTGGGCGCGAGCGTTGAGGCTCGAGATGCCAGCCGACACGTCCGGTAGATCGGGAAGCCCGCTTGCGCGGTAATTGCCGATCGTCCCCACCGGGCGGGTGATTTTGTTACTCAGATCCCTGGTGGCGGCGCCGAGCGCGGCGAACTGCGGGCCAATCTTTCCAACGTCCTGGGTGAGGGTGGTCAGCGCCGCCTTGCGGGTCGGGACGGTGTCGCCCTCGTGCAGGGGTGGGGATGTTGCACTGCCTGGCGCGATGTTGATCACCGGCACTCCGATCAGACTCCCGCCGGGCCGGATTTGCGCGTATGAATCCCTCCGCACGTTTGGCAGCGCTTCGGCAAGAAACTCGGTAGTGATAAGCAGGCGCTCCGATTTGTCGGCGCTCGGGGGACGGAACGTGACGTCCTTGACGAGTCCCTGCTTCTCGCCCGCCAGCCAGACCTCGGTGCCCGCCATCACACCCGGGGCTCCGTCGGTGACGACGTAGAGCGTAACTTTCTTGCCGTGGAGCGCGCCGACGCGGGCAAACACCAGTACGATCAGGGTCAGGACGACGATTACCGTCATCGCGATGAGCCCGCCGGTCAGCTCTCTCCAGCGCAAGTGCTGCGACATTCCGCGAATATAAACACGAGGTGCCCGGAGCGCTTATCTTATGGCGCATACATGACTGCAAGTAACTCTACGGAATGCTGATCGGCGTCCCGCGTGAAATAGCGGCCGGCGAGCGCCGCGTCGCCCTCGTGCCAGAAGTCGTCAGCCAGCTTACCCGCGCCGGTCATCGAGTGATGATCGAGCGCGATGCCGGCCTGCGCGCGGGATTTCCCGACGACGCCTACCGTGCTGCCGGCTGCGATCTGGCCGATGGCGCGCACGAGATCTACGCCAGCGCCGAGATGATCCTCAAGGTCCAGCGGCCCGCTCGCGAAGAGTCGAGCGGACAGGCCGAGCTCGACATGATGAAGTCGGGGACGGTGCTGATTGGGCTGCTGCAGCCCTCCGGCGATCCGGCGTTGTTCCAGCAGCTCGCCGAGCGGGGAATCATCGCCTGCAGCATGGAGCTGGTGCCGCGAACGACGCGGGCGCAGATGATGGATGCGCTTTCATCTCAAAGCACCGTCGCCGGCTACAAGGCGGTGCTGCTCGCCGCCAACGCGCTACAGAAGTTCTTCCCAATGCTGATGACGGCGGCGGGGACAGTTCGGCCGGCGCGCGTCCTCGTGATCGGCGCCGGCGTCGCCGGACTGCAGGCAATCGCCACGGCGCGGCGCATTGGTGCGGTGGTCGAAGCGTTCGATACACGCCCCGTCGTGAAGGAACAGGTCCAATCACTGGGTGCCACCTTCGTCGAGCTCGATGTTCACCTCGAGGATGCACAGGATGCCGGTGGATATGCGCGGGAGCTGAGCGAGCGTCACATCAAACGCGAGAAGGAGCTGATCCACAATCGCGCGACCCAGGCCGATGTGATCATCACAACAGCGCTCATACCGGGTCGCCCCGCGCCAATGCTCGTCAGCGAGGCGACCGTGCAGGCGATGCGGCCGGGCTCGGTGATCGTCGATCTCGCCGGCGAGCAGGGGGGTAACTGCGAGCTCACCGTGCCGGGAGAAACTGTCGTTCGGCACGATGTGACCATCATCGCGCCGCTCCACATCTCGAGCGACCTCGCATACCACGCCAGTCAGATGTACGCCAAGAACGTCGCGGCGCTCGTCACGCTGCTGGCGCCCAAAGGCGAGCTCAATCTCAATTTTGCGGACGACATCATCGACGCAGTCGTCGTGACGGCCAATGGCGAGGTGCGCAACGAAGGGATGCGGCGCCGCCTCGGCCTTCCGGCACTCAAAACCACCACCGCGGAGACCGCCAGGTGAGCCAGGAGCTGGTACTGGGAATTTACGTGTTCATCATGGCGATCTTCGTCGGCTTCGAGGTGATCAGCCGCGTGCCGTCGGTGCTTCACACGCCTCTGATGTCCGGTACCAACGCGATCCACGGCATCGTCATTCTCGGCGCGTTCCTCATCGCCGGAGCCGCTGATACGCCGCTGCTCCACGCCCTTGGATTCATCGCCGTCGTGTTTGGCGCCGCGAACGTCTTCGGCGGATTTGTCGTGACCGACCGGATGCTGGAGATGTTCAAGAAGCGCGAGCCCGGCGCCGACGGAGAGAAGAAGAATGCTTGATGTCCGCGCGTCGGTGATAGCGGTCAGCTACATCGTCGCGGCGATCCTGTTCATTTTCGGACTCAAGCAGCTCAGCTCACCGTCCACTGCGCGCGCCGGCAACCGGCTCGCCGCGATCGGCATGTTGCTGGCGCTGGTCGCGACTCTCATCGACCGGCAGATCGTCTCGTACTGGACGATCGCGATTGGAACGCTGGTGGGCGCGGTGATCGGCATCTACTTCGCCCGAACGGTGCAGATGACGGCGATGCCGCAGATGGTTGCGCTGTTCAACGGCATGGGCGGCGCGACGGCATCGCTCGTATCGGTGGCGGAGTTCATCCGACTGACTCGTCTCGGCGAGCCGATCGGCCCCGGCGAAGCGACCTCGATCGTGCTGGGGTGCGCGATCGGCGCGGTCTCCTTCACGGGGAGCATCATCGCATTCGGCAAGCTCCAGGAGATTCTGCCCGGAAAGCCGCTGCAGTTCCCGCTGCAACGGTTCATCAACGCGCTGATTCTGCTCGCGGTGTTCGTGCTCGGCGTGATGGTGGTGATGGGCGGCGGAACGCCGGAGCTGTGGATGCTCTTCACCGCGGCGCTGGTGCTCGGGGCGATGTTCGTGCTGCCGATCGGTGGCGGCGACATGCCGGTAGTGATCTCGATCCTGAATTCGCTCACCGGACTTGCCGCCGCGCTTACCGGATTCGTGCTCCACAACCAGATGCTGGTGGTGGCGGGCGTACTGGTTGGAGCATCTGGTACGCTGCTCACCTTGTTGATGAGCACCGCGATGAACCGCTCGGTCGCGAACGTGTTGTTCGGCGCGTTCGGCGCCTCGACCAGCAGCGGCGCTGCGGCGGCCGAGGCCGTGTCGCGCACAGTTCGGCAGACGACGCCGGAGGATACGGCGATCGCGCTTGCCTACGCGCGGAGCGTGGTGATCGTGCCGGGCTACGGGCTCGCCGTCGCCGAGGCGCAGCACACTGTGCGAGAGCTTGCGACGGATCTGGAGAAGCGCGGCGTCGATGTTAAGTATGCGATCCACCCCGTTGCCGGCCGGATGCCCGGGCACATGAACGTGCTGCTCGCCGAGGCCAACGTCCCGTACGATCAACTGCTGGAGATGGACCAGGTCAACGGCGAGTTCCCGCAAACTGACGTCGTTCTGGTTGTGGGCGCGAACGACGTGGTGAATCCTGCCGCGCGGGACGACCCGTCGAGCCCGATCTACGGGATGCCAATCCTCGACGTCGATCGCGCTCGCAACATCATCGTCCTCAAGCGCAGCATGGGTCACGGCTTCGCCGGCATCGACAACGCGCTCTTTTATCACGAGAAGACGCGCATGCTCTTCGGCGATGCGCGCCAGTCACTGACTCAAGTCGGCCAGGCGCTCAAAACAGCCTAGCCGCGGGCGCGCGTTGCCTTTGCATCTCTGTTTGGGTCGAGGCGAGGGGTGCGATCGGAAAAACTGCTCGCCCGCCCATCGGAGTCTGCCGTGGGGGTGGCATTCCGGGATGGGGGCGGGACTGCGCGATGTTTTTCAGATAGCACCCCTCGGCTCTCCCGCACAGACCTGCAACGGCACGCGTCACCCGAGTTCTGTTTCGCGCCTGCCTACCCGCGAATCACTGCCGCGCGCTCGCGATTTCGCTTTGCGGGCTAACGCCGGCCCGACCGACCGGGCGTCGAGATCTCAAACGTCAAACAAAAAAAGCAGTGCGCGCGGCGGGATTCGAACCCACGACCTTCGGCTCCGGAGGCCGACGCTCTATCCAACTGAGCTACGCGCGCGACGTTGGCGACTTCCAGCAGGGATTAACTTCCCTGCATGACACCAGCGAAACGAAAGATAACCGTCCTGCCGGGCGATGGCATTGGCCCGGAGGTCGTTGATTCCGCCCTCGAGATCATAAACGCCACCGGCGTCGCCGTCGAATTCGAGAAGTGCGAGGCCGGCGCCCGCGCATTCCAGAAAGGCATCGTCACCGGCATTCCGACCGACACCATCGCCTCGATCGAGCGCACCAAAGTCGTGCTGAAGGGGCCGCTCGAGACTCCCATCGGTTACGGGAATCGGAGCGCCAACGTTACACTGCGCACCCTGTTCGAGACCTACGGCAACATCCGGCCGGTGCGCGAGCTCCCCGGAGTCCAGACCGCATTCACCGGACGCGCGCTCGACATCGTCATCGTTCGCGAGAACATCGAGGATCTCTACGCCGGCATCGAGTACATGCAGACGCCGGGCGTCGCCGAGGGCCTCAAGCTGATCTCGCGCGAAGGCTGCGAGAAGATCGTCAAGCTCGCTTTCGCTTTCGCCATCGCCGAAGGACGCAAAGCCGTCCACTGCGCGACCAAGTCCAACATCATGAAGCTCACCGAAGGCCTGCTCCAGCACACTTTCGAGGAATTCGCGCCGAAGTATCCGTCGATCACGTCGAAGCATATTCTCATCGACAACTGCGCCCACCAGCTGGCGATGCGCCCCGAGCAGTTCGACGTCATCGTCACCACCAACATGAACGGCGACATCCTGAGCGATCTGACGTCGGGACTCACCGGTGGGCTCGGCTTCGCTCCTTCCGCCAACATCGGCAACGACGTCTCGATCTTCGAGGCAGTGCACGGCTCGGCGCCCGACATCGCCGGCAAGAACAAGGCGAATCCGACCGCGCTGGTGCTCAGCGGCGCGATGATGCTCCGCCACATCGGGGAAGGCAAAGCGGCGAACGACGTCGAGCAGGCGGTGCTCGTCACGCTCGAGAGCGGCATTCGCACCAGCGACATGATGGGCGCGGAGAAGCCGGCCAGTACGACTGATTTTACCAAGGCCGTCATCGGCAACCTTGGCAAGCGCTCGAAGCTGAGTCCGCCGAAGAAGTACACCAAAGTCGATCTGCCCGCGGCACAGCTGGGCGTCAATGTGGTGCCGGCGGCAAGCCGGCGCCTGGTGGGCGTCGACGTCTACGTCGAATCAGACTTGGAGCCGAAAGCGCTGGCCGCGACTCTCGAGCCGCTCACCCAATCTTCGCCGCTCAAGCTGCAGATGATCACCAACCGGGGCGCGCTTGTATTCCCCGGCAGCGATCGCCGCGTCTCTCTCGTCGACCATTTCCGCTGCCGATTCGTTCTACGCGACCCCGTATCGAGCTTCGGCGACGCCGAGATTCTTTCGCTCCTCAACGTCGTCGGCTCGAAACACTCCTGGATGCACGTCGAGAAGCTGCAGGAGTTCGACGGGGAGCCCGCTTTTTCGAAGTCGCAGGTCTGACTTTGGTATGTCTGCGCGTACAGATTAGAAAACGGCAACCGAACGGGTGCCAGACGTCAGTAGCGTAGTGGCCAGCCTGTAGTTCAGGACGTCCGGACGTCATTGGTAGCGGTTACGGTACAGGCAGGCGCTTGTGGCGAACTCCGGTTAGAAACGTCCCGACGTCTTGAACTAAGCACTGGCATCTACGCTACTGACGTCTGGCACCCGTTCGGTTGCCGTTAACCCCGATCCGTAGATCCAAGAGGACCCATAGGATGCCCGCAGAACTGGACCGCCGCCGCTTCATGTCCTACTTCGCCGGAGTCGGCCTCACCTCGACCCTCTTCCCCGGCGTTCTCTGGGCGAAAGTTGCCAACGGCGAGGAGATTACCGTCGACACCATCGCCAGCGCCGAAGAAGTCGCCGGGGTTCACTTCGATCAGGCCGAGCGCGAGCTAATGCTCGACGGGCTGAAGCAGCAGGAGCAGCGCATCGAGGCGCTGCACAGGATTCCGCTCGACAATTCCGTCAGCCCTGCGATTGTCTTCGACCCGCTTCCACCGGGCAAGAAGATCATCGAGGAGCCGAGGCGACCGATGGTGCGAAGCACGGTCGCGCTGCGGTCAGTGCCACGCGATGTCGAAGAGCTCGCGTTTCTTCCTGTTACCGAATTGTCAGAGCTCGTACGGCGCGGGCGGGTGACATCGACACAGCTGACGCGCATGTACCTCGCGCGACTCAAGAAATACGATCCGGTTCTCAGGTGCGTGATCACGCTCACCGAGGATCGCGCGCTCCGACAGGCGGCCGCCGCGGATCGTGAGATCTCGCGGGGACGTTACCGTGGCCCGCTGCACGGAATCCCGTGGGGTGCCAAGGATCTCCTCGCCGTGCGCGGCTACAAGACCACCTGGGGCGCCGGTCCTTACAAGGATCAGGTCATCGACACCGACGCCACCGTCGTCAAGCGACTCGACGACGCCGGGGCGGTGATGCTGGCCAAGCTCACCCTGGGTGAGCTCGCGCAGGGCGATATCTGGTTTGGCGCGACGACAAAAAATCCGTGGAAGGTCGATCAGGGCTCGAGTGGATCGTCCGCCGGCCCCGCGTCGGCAACCGCTGCCGGACTCGTTGGATTTTCGATCGGCAGTGAGACGCTGGGTTCCATCTCTTCGCCCTCGACACGCTGCGGCACCACCGGTCTGCGGCCGACCTTCGGCAGAGTGCCGCGCACCGGCGCGATGGCGCTGTCGTGGACGATGGACAAGCTCGGGCCGATTTGCCGGAGCGTCGAAGATTGCGCGCTCGTTCTCGACGCGATCTATGGCCCCGATGGGCAGGACAACACCGTCGTCCCCGCGCCGTATCACTGGGATGCGACCTTGTCCCCGAAAAAGCTCAGGATCGGCTACGTGAAATCGGCGTTCGATACTCCGCAGACCGATCCTAACGATCCAAAGCGCAATCTGCATCCGACCAGGAAGTTCGACGACACCGCGCTCGAGGTTCTCAAGCGCATGGGCCTCAACCTGATTCCGGTCGATCTACCGGATGTCCCATACGATCCAATGCGCATCATCCTAACCGCGGAGGCGGCGGCGGCGTTCGACGAGCTCACGCGCTCCGATCGCGACAAGGAGCTGGTGCAACAGGGCAAGTTCGACTGGCCGAATACGTTCCGCACATCGCGGTTCATTCCAGCAGTCGATTACGTCAACGCCAATCGCCTGCGCTCGATCGCGATCCGGAAGTGGGATGATCTGATGAAGACTGTAGATGTCATCGTCACGCCGACCGGAGCGGCGAATCTGAACCAGCTCGTGGCGACCAATCTTACCGGTCACCCCGCCGTCATCCTTCCGAATGGGTTTCGCGATGACGGCACGCCGGTCTCGATCACTTTCCTCGCCGGCCTATACGAGGAAGCGAAGCTGCTGGCAGTCGCGCGCGCGTACCAGGAAGCGACCGGATTTCATCTGAAGCATCCGGTGGTGCCGGTGAGCTGATCTAGGTGGGGATCGAGTACTCGATTTGAGTCTGACGGCCCTGCCGTCCCTCAATCCTTCTTTTACGGCGAAAACGAAAACTCGAGCTTCGCGTATCCCGCATTCTCCCGCTCCGCGAACAGCGACCCGCCAACCGATTTCCAGCCGGCTGCGACCGTAGTCCTCAGCCGCCGACTCCACCCGTACTCGAAGGTCGGACCGGCCTGCCACGAGTTGCTCGTGTTGTTGTCCTTTCCGCCACCCTGCCCAACGACCTCCGCGCCGATGCGCGAGCCGGCTCCGAATGGAATCGAGCCGCGAGCGCGCGCCCAGATGTACTGGCTGTCGAAGTTGTAGTTCGAGAGGAGCTGAGTCCGCAGCGCGCGCCGGCCCGCCCCGTTGTGGTACGCCCCGAAGCTCGCGGTTACACCGCTGGTGCCTCCGCCCTCCGCACCGGGCGCTCCAGGATTCTCGTTGTGGACGAACGTATAGCCGGCCCCGAACGACACGCCGTTAGCACGGCTCGCGTACGCCATCCCGACGGTCGGCGCCACCGCGCTGAGCGTCGATGTCTCCGTCAGCGTCGGAAGCGGTCGATAGTGCAGCGCGTATCCGTTGACGTTGAAGTACGGCGACCATCCGAGTCCGCCGACCCCGATGTACATCCCGAGCAGGTAGAACTGACTGTGACGAGTGTCGACTTCCGCCGAACCGTAGAAGGAGGGATGCAGCGCATTCTGCGCGTGGGCGGGCTTCAGCCCGGCGCATGCCACCATCGCCGTGAACGCAAAAACGGCATTACGATTTCTATTTTTCATCTTCTCTCTCAGTTTGGTAGTTCCACTCAAACCATTCTCAGGGACGCTATTTGATGACGCTCGCTCCGAGCATGCGGTCACCCGATGAGGTCTGGTTGCGGTGCCGCCGCGATTGTTCTCTCTTTTGTCGCGCCAATCTCCATCCCAACTACTCATCAGGATGCGCATTCTCGGAAACAGTCGAGCTGGTCAGCGCTACTTCGCGGCCGCCCTTGCCGCCAGCACCTACACAATCCTATTCGCGTGCGCACCGACAATGACCAACCGCGGGGCTGAGCAGACTCTTTCTCTGGCCATAGTCAACGGGTCGGTCTGGACGGGCGATCCGGCGCGACCTTCGGCCGAGGCCGTCGGGATTTCCGGCGAGCGAATCGTCGCCGTGGGATCGTCGGCCGAGATCAGACGGCTCGCTTCGCCGACCACCAGGATCATCGACGCGCATGGTGGAACTGTCGCTCCGGGCTTCATCGATTCGCATGTGCATTTTCTGATTGGCGGCCTCAACCTCACGTCCGTTCAGCTGCGCGACGCGAAATCCCCCGCCGACTTCATTGCGCGCATCAAGGCCTTTGCCGCCACCGTCCCACCCGGCACGTGGATCACCGGTGGGGACTGGGATCACCAGAACTGGGGTGGCGAGCTCCCGACGCGCGCGTGGATTGACTCCGTCACACCCGACAATCCGGTCTGGGTGAATCGCCTCGATGGCCACATGGCTCTCGCCAACACGGCTGCTCTGCGTGCCGCCAGGGTCCCCATGTCGGGCGGCGATGTTGCGGGCGGTACCATCGTTCGCGACGCAAACGGACAACCAGCCGGCGTCTTCAAGGATAACGCCGAAGCGCTGATCGACGCGGCGGTGCCCGACCCGAGCGCCGAGATGCTCGACCGCGCTCTCGATGCAGCGATGTCGTACGTGAACGCGCGTGGCGTAACGTCGGTCGATCACATGGGAACGTGGGCCGATCTCGCGGTATTCGAGCGCGCTCGCCATGCCGGCACCTTGCGTACAAGGATTTACGCCTCGGTTCCACTCTCGACCTGGGCTCGGCTGCGCGATACGATCGCCGCGCGCGGTCGCGGAGATGAGTGGCTGACGATCGGCGGCCTCAAGGGGTTCGTCGACGGCTCGCTCGGCTCCCACACCGCGGCGATGCTCGAGCCTTTCACTGACGCGCCAACCGATACAGGTCTCCTCGTCAACACTCCCGAAGATCTCTACTCGTGGACGTCGAACGCCGACAAAGCGGGCCTTCACGTGATCGTTCACGCAATCGGGGATCGCGCCACAAGGCTCCAGCTCGACATCTTCGACCGCGTCGCCCGCGAAAACGGTGCGCGCGACCGGCGGTTCAGGATCGAGCACGCCCAGCACATCGCACCGGTTGACGTTGCGCGATTCGGTCGGCTCGGCGTGATTCCGAGCATGCAACCTTATCACGCCATCGACGATGGCCGCTGGGCCGAGAAGGTGATCGGGCCGGAGCGCGCGAAAACCACTTACGCGTTTCGTTCGCTGATCCAGTCCGGTGCCCGGCTAGCGTTCGGCAGCGATTGGTTCGTCGCGCCTCCGACACCACTCTACGGCATCTACGCCGCCGTCACCCGCCGCACCCTGGACGACAGGAATCCGGGTGGCTGGGTTCCGGAGCAGAAGATCAG
Organism: uncultured Gemmatimonadota bacterium; assembly: GCA_946478895.1. The sequence goes on along the minus strand of CAMLDY010000005.1, from coordinate 17,520 downwards.
CGTCGACGAGGCGCTGCGGGCGTACACTTCCGGCGGCGCTTACGCCACCTTCAGCGAGATGGAAAAGGGCACTCTCACGCCGGGCAAGCTCGCGGATGTCGTGATCATCGACCGCGACTTGCTCACGGTCGCGCCGGAAACGATTCGCGACGCGAACATCGAATACACCATCACGGGCGGACGAATCGTGTTCGCCGCAAACGACAAACAATGACTGACAGGAAGAGAACTCCAACGGGTCTCAAGAGCGGATGCACTTTCTATCGCTGGGACTCGATGAAAAAAGAGCGCGTCAGCGACATGCTCGAGCGGCGCCTCGTCACGGGCGACCGGATGATGCTCGCCCACGTCTATCTCAAGAAAGGCTGCATCGTGCCCAAGCATTCCCACGACAACGAGCAGCTCACCTACATCCTCGAGGGAGCGCTCAAGTTCTGGCTCGGCGACGACGGCGCCGAGGAAGTCACGGTCAGCGCCGGCGAGGTCCTGCTGATCCCGTCCAACGTCCCGCACAAGGCGGAGGCGCTGGAGGAGACTCTCGACGTGGATGTGTTCAGCCCGCCGCGTCAGGACTGGCTCCAGAAGAAAGACGACTACCTGAGGCGCTGAGTGTGGATCTAGGAATTCGCGGCAAGGTTGCGCTGGTCGCGGCGAGCAGCAAAGGACTCGGCCGCGCGATCGCGGAGGAGCTCGCCGCGGAAGGCGTCGATCTCGTGATGTGCGCGCGCGGCGCGGATGCGCTGCGGGCCACCGCCGATTCGATCCGCCGGCAATCGGGCGTAAGAGTCGTCGACATCGCCGCCGATGTTTCGGAGCGGACAGGGCTCGAGCGAATTACCGCTGCAGCGTTTGACGCCTTCGGCCGCGTCGACATCCTCGTCAACAATTCCGGCGGCCCGCCCAGCGGGCCGTTCGAGAGCTACACTCCGGAGATGTGGGAGTCGGCTGCGCGCCTGCTGCTCTTTAGCGTCGTGGGCCTCACTACGGCCGTACTGCCGGGGATGAAGGAGCGGCGCTGGGGACGCATTCTCAACGTGACTTCGATTGCGGTCAAGCAGCCGATCGATGGGCTGATGTTATCCAACAGTCTCCGCGCCGCGGCGACGGGTTTCGCCCGCACCCTGGCGAACGAAGTCGCGCCCTTCAACGTTACGGTCAACAATCTGATGCCGGGCTACACCCGCACCGATCGCATGGAGCAGCTCGCCCGGGCATCGGCCGAGCGCACCGGAGCGCCGATCAAGGACACCTTCGCCAAGTGGGAGCGGGAGATTCCCATGGGCCGGCTGGCCGAGCCCCGGGAGTTCGCCGCTCTGGCGGCATTTCTCGCATCCGACCGCGCCGGGTACATCACCGGCAGCTCTATCGCCGTCGATGGCGGCTGGATTCGTTCGCTGATCTAGTAAACGCTCGCGCCGTTGGTGGCGTCTTCTCTGTGAAGACTGCGTGGAGCGTGAGGTGGCAAGCGAGTCGGGTGTCGTGTTCCCGCAACCATATATTAGGCTTCCAATGCGCCTCAACAGGTTCGAAAAGCGCAAGAGCCGCGAAGGCGGAAACGACGAAGCCGTCGTTTACCGCGACCGCTCGAGCTACGCGCTCGATGCGCAGCTCGCGGCGCTCGCTGCGGCCGGCGACGACTCAGCGTTCACGACGCTGGTGACCCGGTTCCAGCCGGCCGTTTTTCGCTGGGCGCTGATTTTCGCGCACGATCCCGACGAGGCGGAGGACATCACCCAGGAAGTTTTCGTTCGCGCCCATCGCCGCCTGTCTGACTACCGCTCCGACGGTTCGCTGGATGCGTGGCTGTACCGAATCACACGCCGCACCGCCACCCAACTGCGACGCACCCGCCGCCGCCGCGGACGACTCGTGATGTCGCCCGCCGCGCAGCCGCAGCGGAATGTCTACACCACCGACCCCGGTGCGCGCATCGATCGGCAACGTGCCGCGGCAGTCATTCACCAGCTGTTCGACGCGCTGCCGCAGCGACAGCGCGAGATCTTCGACCTCGTCGATCTCCAGGGGCTGTCCCCTGCAGAAGCGGCGGAGCGCACCGGCATTAAGCCGGTCTCGGTGAGAGCCAACCTTTTCAAGGCGCGGAAGACGATACGCGATGGCCTGCTCGCGACGCATCCTGCCTATAGCGAGCTGTCTCGATGAACTGTCAGGAATGTCTCGCCGAGCTTTCGACCGCGTCGCTCCGCGAAATGCAGCCGGACTCGCCGGTCATGCAGCACTGCGCTACCTGCGCGGACTGCGCGAGCCTTACCACTCGTCTGCGAGCGATGGAGTACGACACCGCCAGCACTCTCAATAACCTCTTGCCGCTCACCAGTCCGGTGAGTCTCGCTGAAACCTCGGCGACGCTTTCGCGCCGGCGTCGGGTCGGCCGGCTCGTCGTCACCCTGAGCGGGATCATCGGCGCGATCATTGTCGCCGTGGTTGCGTCCACGATGCTCGCCCCGCAGAGGATCTGGATTGGACTCACGGAACCGTTGGCGTCGAGCGCACTTAGAACCGAGACCATTACGTTGACCTGCCTCTCGCCCGAGCAGGCGGGAGAGATCATCAGCCCCTACGTTCGCTCTAACGGGAGTGTTTATTACACTCCGACCCGTGGTCTCTCGGTGATCACGGTCCGTGGCACCGAGCGGGAGATTCAACGCTCACGCGATCTCCTTCAGGAGCTCGAGGGCGACCCGGCAGCCGCATGCCACCACGCGGCCGACGCCGACCTCGCGGACATCAAGAGACGCGCGGAGGAAGATGCGCTGAGACCCGAGCTCGCCGGCACCGACGTCAGGCCGGCGCCGAAACCGATCCCGCGACCGAGTCCCAAGCCCACCCCGACGGACCACTGATCCTGTAACTACCCAACCATTCCTGTCGTAGGACTGTCTAAATCGGACGGCGACTCGTCGCCCCACCCTAACCCGTTCGCTGCATGACATCCCGTCGCTCTCTTCAGTGCTTCGTCGCGCTGATCGTATCCGCGTCCGCACCCGCCGCCGCACAAAATCCACAACCGACGCAGAAGCCTGGCGACTCCGCCAAAGCCCAGGCAGCGCCACTTCGCACCATGCGTGCAAGCAGGCTCACCGGCGCGATAAGCATCGATGGCAAGCTCGATGAGCCGGCATGGGCGACCGCCGTCCCATCGTCTGATTTCATGCAGAGCTACCCCAAAGTCGGCGCCAGGGCCACCGATCCGACCGAGGTGCGCGTTCTCTACGACGACGACGCGCTTTACGTCGGCGTCAGGATGTTCGACGCGCATCCGGATTCGATCGCCGCCCAGCTCGCCCGGCGCGATGCGAGCGGCATTTATTCCGACTGGCTGCACGTCATGATCGATTCGTATCGCGACCGCCGCACGTCGTTCCGCTTCTCAGTAAACCCGCGTGGCGTCCAGAAAGACGTGCTCGAGTTCGACGACCGCAATGGTGAAGACCTCAACTGGGATGCAGTCTGGGAAGTCGCAACCCGAGTCGATTCGGTCGGCTGGACCGCCGAATACAGGATTCCGTTCTCGCAGCTCCGCTTTGGCGGTGCACAAAAAGGCGCCGAGCGCATCTGGGGATTCCAGGTCATGCGCGACGTGGCGCGCCGCAACGAGCGCGACAGCTGGTCGCCGTGGAAGACCACCGATCCGGGCTTCGTTTCGAATGAAGGTGACCTGTACGGCATCGTCGACATCCCCACGCCCCAGCGACTGGAGATCATGCCTTACGTCAGCGCCAAGCTCACCAGGGCTCCTGGCGATGCCGCCAACCCGTTCTATCGCTCGAACGACACCAAGCCCTCCGCGGGCGCCGACCTCAAGTACGGGCTGCCGGGCGGGCTCACACTCACGGCTACCGTGAACCCCGACTTCGGCCAGGTCGAAGTCGACCCCGCCGTCGTGAATCTCTCCGCTTACGAGACGTTCTTCCCCGAGAAGCGGCCGTTCTTCGTCGAAGGCGCGAACATCTTCAACATCGGCTCGATCAACGGCGGCCCGAGCTACGGCAACCAGCAGATCTTCTATTCCAGGCGCATCGGCCGGCCACCGCAGCGGTTCGTCAACGGCGCGTTCGTCGACGCGCCCGATCAGACCACCATCCTCGGCGCCGGGAAACTGACCGGAAAGGTTGGTCAGTGGACCGTCGGATTGCTCAATGCGCTCACCGCCGAGGAAACCGCGAGAGTCTCCGATGCATCCGGAGTCGAGACCTCGACCCCCGTCGAGCCGATGACCAATTACTTCGTCGGCCGCATTCGTCGCGATTTTCGCAATGGCCAGACGGTGCTTGGCATCGGCGGAACTGCAGTCAACCGCGACCTGAGCGACACCGCCTTCAAGAGTCTGCTGCGCACGAGTGCCGACGTCGGCAGCGTCGACTTCGATCACAAGTGGGCGAACAGATCGTGGCAGCTCACCGGCGCGGTCGCGAGCTCTCTCATTCAGGGCTCCCAGCCCGTGATGCTCGCGGCGCAGCAATCCAGCGCCAGATACTACCAGCGTCCCGACGCCGACTACCTGAGCATCGACCCGAACGCGAATTCGCTCTCGGGATACTCGGCTAAGCTCGGCCTGAACAAGTTTGGGACGTGGGCGTTCTCGGGGACCGCCAAGGCGATCAGCCCTGGCTATGAGGTGAATGACCTCGGCTTCATGGGCCGGGTCGACTATAAGAACCTCGGCTCGGGAGTTTCGTACAACAACACCGAGGCGGGAAAAATCCTGCGCGGCTACCAACTCTTCGCGGGAACCAACCACGCCTGGAATTACGGCGGGGACAAGATCTGGACGAGCTTCTTCAACCAGGTCACCCTCAACTTCACCAACCTCTGGAATGTCTACGCCGGGACGGAGTACGATCCGAGCGCGATCGACGATCGTCTCACCCGCGGCGGACCACTCGGTCGCCAACCCACCCAGTGGAATCTGTGGACGGAGATCGATACGGATACGCGTAAGACGCTTTCGTATTCTTTGTCGGGCAGCTATTGGGCGGACGACAAACAGGGCTATTCGAAGGATCTCAGTCTCGGCTTCGACATTCGTCCGAGCTCTTCGATCCACGTTACCATCTCGCCGGGAATCACGCGCTTTCACAACACGATTCAATACGTGCGCAGCGCAGCCGACGCTGCTGCAACTTCGACGTTCGGCCGTCGCTACGTCTTCAGCGACATCTACCAGACGACCCTGTCAGCGACGACGCGCGTCGAATGGACACTATCACCACTCCTTTCGTTCCAGCTCTACGCCCAGCCGTTCGCATCCGCCGGCCGTTACCGGAACTTCAAGGAGCTCGCGACTCCGGGCACCCAGGACTACATCCACTACGGCCGGGACAACGGCAGCACCATCACTCCTGTCGCCGACCCGACGACGGGAGAGGTTCAGTCCTACACCGTCGATCCGGACGGTCCGGGCATCGGCGCGCCATTTTCGATCGGGAACCCGGATTTCCGCACCCACTCTCTGAGAGGCAACGCGGTCGTGCGCTGGGAGTACCGGCCTGGCTCGGCGATCTTCTTCGTGTGGCAGCAGCAGCGCGAGGACTTCCTCCCGTTCGAGGGTGACTTCCGCACCGGCCGCGAGACGAGAATGATCTTCGGAAGACCCAGCAACGTCTTCCTTGTCAAGGCTACCTACTGGTTTGCGCGTTGACCATTTGCACCAGGGCGTGGGCGCCGATTTATATATTTCAGTCAGCCGAGTTAGGGAGCCGCAATGCCGACTGATGAAAAGCCTAGCAGGAACGAAGACGAGTATTTCGCGAAGCGAAACCTCGAGATGATTCACGAGATGCGCGCCAAGCTCGACGCCGAGCGACGACAGAAGGAGCGTGCTGCGCACCTCAACAAATGTCCGCGCTGCGGCGGCGATTTGTCCGAGCAGCACGCCGAGCACGTGAAGATCGACGAGTGCGCTGAATGTGGCGGTATCTGGCTCGACAAGGGCGAGCTCGAGCAGCTCCGACGCGTGAACAACGCGCGCGGCGTTTCGGGCGGTGTGCTCGGCTCCTTGTTCAGACGCTGAGGACAAGGGCGGCGCTCTTCTTTGCGCTGCCGGTCTATCGGTTTCTCCAACTATTTGGAAGTAAGAAAGCTCCGGCGTCTCGCTGGAGCTTTTTGATTATCCCGGGGAACCCCCGATGTCCCGGCACTATGACTTCGCCGTCAGGTTGAATTCACGATTCCGTCATCCGTGTTCAGCGACGTTGTCTGGTACCCCAATCTCGGGAAAATCATGAATTCCAACAAAAAAGGCTTCACGCTCATTGAGCTCCTGATCGTGGTCGTCATCATCGGCATTCTTGCCGCGATCGCCATTCCGAAATTTGCCAACACCAAGGATAAGGCGTACGTCGCGGCGATGAAGTCCGACCTGCGCAACCTGGCTACCTACGAAGAGCAGTACGCCGCCGACAACAACGGCGCCTACTTCGCTGGTACCGCGACGAGCACGACCCCGCTCAACGGGTTCACGCCGTCGCAGAACGTGACCATCGACGCTGTAATCGTCGCCGGTCCGCCCCAGACCTGGACCGCAACTGCTTCGCACTCGCAGTCGGCCAAGACCTGCGACAACTCCTCCGGCGCGATCGTCTGCACCTGAGTAGATCCCATCAGATCCACGGGGAAAGCCCCGCTCGGACTCGAGCGGGGCTTTTTTTGCGCCTTCCAGGCCGGTGCATATTTCCCGGATGTCTGATCGGCTGATACGAGTGGTCGTCGAGGTGGGCGTGATCGCCGCGATGATCATCGCGCTTCCGTACAAGCTCTTTGAGCTGGATCGCTACTTCGTCCCCAAGGAGCTGGTGCTTCACGTCGCGGCGCTGATCATCGCGATCGTCCTCGTGATACGCCGGCGCTCCTTGACCTTCGACATTGTCGATGGTCTGATAGCGTTCTTCCTGCTCTGGAGCGTCGCCTCCGCCCTGTTCGCGGGCAACCACTGGGTCGCCCAGCGATCGGTGGCAATAAGCATCTCCGGAGCAATCATATTCTGGGGAACCCGCGCCGCCGCCCGCGCGGGGACCTACCGGCCAATACTGGTGGCTGTCGCGATCGCGACCGTCTGCACCGCGGCGGTGTGCCTCGCGCAGGCTTACGGCATCGACACCGAATATTTCAGCACCAATCGCGCTCCGGGCGGGACTTTCGGCAACCGGAATTTCGTTGCGCACATCGCCGTGATCGGGCTGCCGAGCCTGGTCTGGTGCACCGTCACCGCTCGTCGCCCCATGGGCGCGCTCCTCGGCTCCCTGGGCGCGGCTGTCGTCGGCGCGGCGCTCGTTCTATCGCGCTCGCGTGCGGCGTGGCTTGCCGTTGCGGCGTCGATCGTGATTCTGCTCATACCGATGATCGCGTCGCGCAAATACTGGCGCGGCGGATTGGTCGGCGGGCGCTTTGCGCGGCTCTCCCTCGCCGCGGTGATCGGTGGAATGATCGCCATCGTCATGCCGAACTCCCTCAACTGGAACAGCGATTCTCCGTATCTCGATTCCGCGCGTGGCATGGTCGATTACAAGAAGGGCAGCGGCCGCGGTCGGGTCGCGCAGTACACGAACTCATTGCACATGGCGATGTCCAGCCCGGTCTTTGGTGTCGGGCCGGGAAACTGGCCGGTGCGCTACGTCCGATTCGCGCCGTCCAATGACCGCTCGCTCGCCGACGATGGAATGACCGCCAACCCGTGGCCGAGCAGCGACTGGGTCGCCTTCATCTCCGAGCGCGGCATCATACCGACGCTTGCGCTGCTGGGCGCGTTCGCCGTGCTGTTCTTTCGCGCGTTGCGTCGTTGGAACGAGCTCGCGAATCCGGACGCCGTGCTCGCGCAGTGCGCACTTGCGGGCACCATCGTCGCGACGATCGTGGTGAGCGCCTTCGACGCCGTCCTCTTGCTCGGCGCGCCGGTGTTTCTCGTCTGGACCGTCCTCGGCACGACGAGCGGAATCCGACCGCCGCCACGCGCATTGAGTGTCCCGTCCTCCGCGCTCGGCGTTGCGTCTGTCGCATTGCTGCTGTTGACGATCGTTTCTACGGCCCGCAGCGTCGCGCAGACGATCTCGATGACGATGGTGGGCCGCGGCGGCATGACCGCCGGCTGGGTCAGTGGCGCCGCGTGGGACCCCGGCAGTTATCGCATCAATCTGCGGGTGGCCGAGCTGTACTCGCGCAGGGGTCACTGCTCGGCGGCGCGCCCGTACGCGCGAAGAGCCGTATCGCTTTTCCCGAATTCGCCGCAGGCAAAAAGAATCGCGCGCAACTGCGATTAGCTTCGTCACGTCCGGTTGACACCGAGCTGAACAGAACGTGCGTAAACGGGCGCGGACAAAACTTTACCTGACGTAAACATTGGCGCGCTGGTCCGGATTGTAGCGTTGGTTGTACCCCAACGTCGTCCGACAGCCATGGCCATACCAGTACAGGAAATCGACGAGCCCCGATACGGCGCCTACGAGGCGGCGGAGCTGCGGCTGCTGTACCAGCTGTACGAGGAGGCGCAACGCACTCGCATTGCCCATGGTGAGCGACTGCGCGCGATCTTCCAGGGCCGCGCAATGGGCGGCGCCACCAGCGGTGACGCAGATGCGGACATGTTGCTCAAGGAAGTCCTGTCCGGAGCGCCCGCCGGCGCGCCGTCGCTCCTCGAGCGCGCTTATCGCCGCGCGATGGACGATGAGCTGAGTGCGGCCGATGCGCTGCGCATTGCGATCGCTCTTCATCCAGCGTGGCAATGGTTGTCGACGGTGAAGGGAATCGGTCATCTCCTTGCTGCACGCTTGCTGTCGCGGCTGGACGTGACTCGTGCGAAGACCCCGTCAGCCTTCTGGGCATACTGCGGCCTGGGTACCATTCCGGGCGTCGCGTACAAGTGTCCCGTTTGCGGCCTCGAGGTCGCCTATCCGATCGGCTACGACCCAACGGGACCGCACAACAAAAAGACGAGCTCGCAGTGTGAGGGGCGGTTGAAGCCGATACCCGGCGTTATGACCAGAGTCGCGCCTCGGCGGAGCGCGCTGGGCGGAAGAGCGGGATACGACGCGCGCGCCCGGGAATCGTGCTTTCTGGTGGGAATGTCGATGCTCCGGTGCCGCAGTGAATACCGCGCGTACTATGATTCCGAGCGCGAGAAGCTCGCTGCAACACGACCGGGATGGACCCCGAAGCGCTGTCACCTCTCGGCGCTTCGCAAAATGGAGAAGGCTTTTCTTCGCGATCTATGGATTGCCTGGCGCCAGGCAGTGAATCTTCCCGTCGTCGCACCTTATTTCCCCAACCTCAGCGCGCATTCAAAGCCGCGTTAACCGATGCCTATGTCTTTGAGTCACCCAATCAACCCGAGCGAAAATCGGTTAGCGCGGCCGCGCGCTGCGCTTGTCATCCTGGCGACGTCGTTCAGCGCGTTCATCGCACTTCCGCAAATCGCGTTTGGGCAGTCAGCGACAGCGGCGACGCAGCGACCGCCGGCCTGTGGAACGCAGCAGGAGCGTCATGGTTTCGATTTCTGGCTGGGAGAGTGGGACGTCACCACCCAGGGTGGAACACCGGTCGGCACCAGCGTCATCCAGTCGGTGAGCAAGGGCTGCGCGCTGCTCGAGAACTGGACCGGCAGCGGCGGAGGCCAGGGCAAGAGTCTCAACGCGTACAATCCGCAGATCCATCAGTGGCAACAGTTCTGGATCGGCGCCGACGGCGGGGTCGCAGAGTTTCGCTCCAGCAAGTTCGACGGTCCGAGTCTGGTATTTTTTCGGAGCGACAGCAGCGGCACAACTCTAACGTCGCGGCTCACTTTCACCCCGATCGACAGCGCCACCGTGCGCCAGCACTCCGAGACTACGCCGGACGGTGGGAAATCGTGGGTCACTCAGTACGATTTCTATTACCACCGTCGAAGTGGCGCGGGTTCGGGGACCTGAGCGCTTCGGCTGGCTCCAACAGTACTGAAGCGGGCAGCGGCAAGCTTTCGAGCAGCTATGCCAACAGCAACGCACGTCTCCATTGTTTCGCCATTCCAGCGGAGGACTCTGACGACGAGACGCGATGCTTCCCGAGAGCTGTCAGCCTAGCTGCTGTAAAGCTTGCGGCTGCCAGCTTCCGTTCGTGTGGTGGCCAGCCGAAGTGCCGAGATCGACGAAGCCGAGCTACCGTTGAAACCGGTACCCCGCCTTCCTCACAGTGATAAGATGTCGCGGCTGCGCGGGATCCGGCTCCAGCTTGTTCCGAAGCCGTGCAACGTGCTGATCGACCGTGCGCGAAGTCACCCCGGCACTGTACCGCCACACCTGCTGCATCAACGTCTCGCGCGAGACGATGTCGCCGCCCGACTCGACGAGGTAGGCGAGAAAATCGAACTCCATCGGGCTCAGATCCACCGGATTTCCGGAGCGCAGCACCGTTCGGGTGCGCAAATCGACCAGGACATCCGAGAAGCGATGTAGCGATTGCCGCGGCAGGGCGTCGCCATTCGTCGGCGCGCGCGCGGTCGATACCCGACGGATGATTGCCTCGACGCGCGCCAGCAACTCCAGCACTCCGACCGGTTTCACTACGTAATCGTCGGCGCCAATTCGAAATCCCTGCACCTTGTCTACTTCCTGATCGCGCGCCGAGAGAATGAGCACCGCTGCCGAGCCCCCGCGCTCCCTGTAACGCCGCAGCAGCTCGAAGCCGTTCATGCCGGGTAGCATCAGGTCCAGCACGATCAGATCGGGACTCCGCTGGTCGAGCCACGCCAGGCCCTCGTTGCCGTCGCCGACCCAGCTGACCTTGTACCCCTCGACTTCCAGCGACGTGCGCAGGCCCAGCGCGAGAGTCTCGTTGTCTTCGACGATCAGAATCGACCGCTCGAGAGTGGACTCCGGTGTGATGGTCGGTTGCCAGGACTGACTCATTTTGGTGCACCATTCTGACTGCTGTGAAGCGAGAGCGTGAACCGCGTGCCGCCCCCGTTGCGAGGAACCAGCTCGGCCTGCGCGTCCATCGCCGTCGCCAGATCGCGCACGATCGCCAGACCCAATCCCGCGCCGCCCGTGCTGTCAGTCACCGTACCGCCGCCGCGGAAGAAAGGTTTCCAAACGTTGTCGCGCTGAGCGGCGGGGATGCCGGGGCCGCAGTCGTCCACCCACAGCTGCACCGTCGGCCCTTCCTTCCTCACGCCAATGGTGATGGTCTGTCCGATCGGGCCGTACTTCGCCGCGTTGTCGAGGACGTTGATGAGAATCTGGCGGATCGCTCCCGGATCTCCCCGCGCGACCGCCGGGCCCACGACATCCAGATTGATGCGCATCTTCCGCGCGTCGGCCAGCGGCGCGAAGAAATCAGCCGCCGTCTCGGCGACACTCCCGACATCGACGGGTGCCGATCGAAGCTGGACTTCCGGTTTGGCGGCGGCCATCACCGAGTTGGACAACGCAATCAGACGATGCGTTTCTCGCTCGATGATCTCGAGGGAGCGCTCGCGCTCCGGCTCTCCGCGCATTCGTCCGAGACGAAGAAGCTGGACGAACATCAGGATCTGCTGCAGCGGGGTCCTCAGCTCGTGCGAAACGTTGGCGAGGAATCGCTCGCGCGAGCTCACCAGCCGCACCTCACTTCGCAGGGATGCAAAGCCGGCAATCGCGAGAATGATGCTGCCCGCCAGCAACAGCAGCGATCCGGGCAGTCGCGATTCCGGAATTCCGCCGGGCACCAGGAAGCGCGCCGTCTCAGGACGCAGCGCGACCCAGAATGTCGTCCCGCCGATGAATCCGAGCGGCGCGACGCCGTAAAACCGCGACGACGCCTTGCCCTTCTGCGACTGATAGATCGTGCGGCGCTGCATGTCGTTGATCGTGAGCGTCAGCAGCGACTCGGGCGGCACCCCTGCCGGCCACTTGCTGGGAAGCATCTTCTCACCCGACTCCGTGGCGCGGTGCGCCGAATCGTCGGCCATCGAGCCTTCATTCTCGATGTAGCCAGGCACCATCGGCGGCAGAACCTTCACGACCTTGTAGATCGCGCTGTAATCCATCGTATCGCGCACGCCGTAACACGACCGATATCCATAAACCGCGAGCACGTTCTGCGCGGAGTCCAGAGTCGGAGCGTACGCGACTGTCTCTCTGCCCTCCGGCCCATCGACGAACAGGTAGCCGAAGCCGGCCGCCTTGACCCAACGGGAGGTCGCAAGCTTGGGGATCGAATCGCGGATGATCGCGTCGATTACCGGCGCTGGCCGACTGCCGGCGTAGCTCACCGTTCTTTGCGGTAGATCGAGCCGGAACCGATAGATGGGCCACTTCGCCGGGGGGCCGCAGCGCTCGGTGGTGTCCGGCACGGCAGCCAGGGCGGACGCGGGCGGCAGCTGACTCCGCACCCACGGATCGCTGGGATGGATCGGCATGTACGCCTGGAACAGCGTCCGGTCGCGCGCGAAAAGGTACGCGCGGGTCGTGTAGAGGTAGCTCGCGAACATCGCGTAGTCCCTCACCGTTCGCTCGGCGGCCGCCTTGCGCTGCTGCGAGTTGTGCATTGACTCGCGGACCGCCAGCGCCGAGACGACTACAATGCCGACCAGTGCGGCGCCAAGCAGCAGTGGCCGCGCCCCATAGGCTCGCATTTGACTGGCTATAGACATCGTATTGGGACGGGTGGCAGCGAGCATACAATACCGCGAAGCCGGCGGGTTCGCCCGGGCAGCTCATGTATGCGATTTGTAAAATGTCCGAACCGCCCCGCCAGCTCTTCCGTTTGGACCGCGCGCGAGCTTCTGGCGTGAGACCTGCCTCACAAAAGGCCGGACTTATTCACTCCAGAGGTGGACATGCACAACGCACGCTTTAGGCTGATGGCAGGACTGGCGGGGGCGACTTTGTGCCTCTTTGCCGCTACCAGCTACGGTCAAAACACCAGCACTCAGACCGGAACTACGGACGGCACCGCGGCCCCAAGCGCTACCGTACAGGCGCCTGCCACGACGCCCGACGCGTCGGCGCAGACCCCAACCACGACCGGTACCGTCACCACGGGCACCGAGACTCGGACCACGGCGACCGATCAAACCACCACCACCACCAGCTTCCCCGGTGGCGTACTGGGAATCCTCGCCGTCGCAGTCCTGGTGCTCCTCATTCTCTTCGCACTGTTCCGGGGTCGCGATCGCACCGAAGTCCGCGAGACCAACACCGTCGCATCATCGGCAGCTACGCCGGGAGCGCGCACGACCGCGGGCACCGCGGGAGGCGAGCGTATGAATCTCGATTCGCGCGCAGCCTCTGGAACCACCACCACCTCGAGCAGCATCAACGATCCCAACGCTCGGCGGTGATGCTAGAGTCCCGTAAGCTCCTGGGCTGAACGACGCAAAGGAGCCGAGGACAAAACGAAAGGCCGCCGCAACGATATCGTTGCGGCGGCCTTTTTGTCAGTCGGGGCGACTGGATTTGAACCAGCGACCTCCTGCTCCCGAAGCAGGCGCGCTACCGGGCTACGCTACGCCCCGAATACGAATAACTCCCTCGGAGCGAGAGAGTCAGACACATCTTAACACGCCCCAAGCCCTTTAGGGAGCCCGGATTTCGGCCGCAATTTGCATCGTGCGACACCTCTCGCAATCTGCGACAGACACCCCAAAAAGTGCATTTTTGTGATATATCTAACTCTTTGACACCACATGACTTAGCTACAAACATTCGGTGCGCTTTTGCACCGGTTTCTGGCGTTGCGAATTCGCCAGGGCTCGCGTCTTATCGCTATACAACGACAGCTGGATTTCCAACCGCCCGGCTGACGTTCACAACCGCGAACCCTGGAGCTTTTCCCGATGACCGCGACCCGTTTCGTTCTGGCCGCGATGGTGCTTGGAGCAGCCATCAGCGTAAACCAGGCAGGTGCACAGTGCAGTGGCAACGCTGGCAGCTGCAACACCACCAACACCGCTTCAGTTTCAGTCAACGCACTGGTCAAGCTCGGCATGAGCTCGGCGACTACCTCGCTGACTGCGCCGACCGCCGACCAGATTGAAACCGGCGCCAACATCGCCGACAACGGTCCGACCTTCACCGTGAAGGCGAACCGCAGCTGGTCGCTCAATATCAAGACCACCAACCCCGCGAGCTGGACCTACGTTGGATCGAACGGCGGTAACAAGCCGATCAGCGACCTGACCTGGTCGAACGCGGCAGCTGGAACCTTCGTCGGCATCAGCACCACCGATGCTCTCGTCACTTCCGGTGCAGGCGCCACCAACGGCGCGTCACCGGCGGTGTTCTTCAAGACCGTGTGGGCAGCTGGCTTCACCCAGCCCAGCAACGCGCCGGGTACCTACAGCCTGCCGGTTGTCTTCACCCTGTCGGCCCCGTAACTCCCCAACCGCTTTCCAACCCCAACGATTTCCCCTTAGGAATACACATATATGATGCGCAACAAGAAGGGCTTCACCCTGATCGAGCTTCTGATCGTCGTCGTCATCATCGGCATTCTTGCCGCGATCGCGATTCCGAAGTTCGCGAACACGAAGGACAAGGCGTATGTCGCGGCGATGAAGTCTGACCTCCGCAACATTGCGACCTACGAAGAGCAGTACGCTGCCGATAACGGTGGTGCGTATTTCGGTGGTACCGCGACGTCGGCGGCTCCGCTTCAGGGCTTCAGCCCGTCGCAGAACGTTACCGTGGTTGTTGTGAACGTTGCCGGCCCGCCGCCTTCGTGGAGCGCGACCGCCACGCACTCGCAGTCTGCGAAGACCTGCGACATGACCAACGGTGTTATCACCTGCGCCTAAGTTCGAGATCTGATCTGGATGTAAAAATGGGGATGGCCAAGAGCCATCCCCATTTTTTTCTGTACGGACTGAGTACTCTCACCAGCTGCATTGCTGATTGCTGGCTAACCCGGACTCCAACAACTCTGACAGCTTGTGCGCGTTCCAGTTAGTTCGGACTTGGCAATGCAGTTGGTCGCAGTACGAGTCCTACCGACGCACCCGGCCAGCTAATCCCTACTTTTTGGGATCTAGAATCTCTCCAATCTGATGATCCGCCGCCTGGAGATGCAATCGGGTCTCCCGATCCGCCGCTTTGGGAAGCGCCGCGCGGATCTGTGACCGCAGTGAAACGAGCTCTCCCCGTAGCTGGCTGCGGGCATCCTCGAGCAGCGGCGGCGGCGGAGTGAACCCCGGGAATTGCGGCCGCGGCGGTGCAGCAGACGCCGGTGGTGGATTGAGCTTCGCGTCGATTTGCTCGAGATATCGATTCTGCAGAGTGCGCCGATATGGATCAATCGACACGCGCGATTGATCCAGCTCCGTCCAGATCCCACGGCGCAGATCGTCGAGCATTCCCGCCAGCGAATACGCCTCGCCGTTTCCGGCCAGCGCTTCGTTCTCTATCAATCGATTCAAGCGCTGGTCATTGAGCAGACTCGTCAGCACTCGACCCTGCGCGTTGGTAATGCGCGTGATCATTCCCGATGCCTCGACGCGACGCGCGATCGCGGGCTGAATCAGATAAGTCGGCGTCTGAAACACGTTCTCGTTGATGAAACGCATTGCTTCCTGCTGCCGCGCACGCGAAAGCGGCGTGTACACTGCTCCAGTCTGGCTTCCCGACTTGTACTGAACTGATTCGCCGCCCACCACCGTCGCCACGTGATTTGCTTCGGTCGCCCACTGTCCGACGGTGCGATCGTACAGCTCCTTCAGGTCATCATTGTCTTCGCCCGGCTTGGTCGCTGCCGCCGAGATGTAGGTCACCACCCGCCGCAGATTTTTGAAGCCGAGTCCGGTCGATTTCACCGGATCCGCATCGCCGACGGCTTCGTTCAAGGTGCCGTAGCCTCCTTCGTTGTTCTCGGAAAACCGATACCATGGAATCGTGTCCTGCACGTTCGCCCACTTGTCGAGCGTCGGCCGCTCCTGGTCGGGAGTGCGCGCGCCGGGAATGGGCGTGTAGCCCCACATGATCGCGTACTTGTCGTACGGGCCAATGCGCGGAACCAGATCGGCGACCGGAATGTTGTCCTCGGGCTGCGCCACGTAGTTGAAGCGCGAGTAATCCATGATCGAAGGTGAATGGCCCATCCGCGCCACCCAGCTCGCGCTCCTCACGCTGTCCGCTGGATACGTCGAGCTTCCGATCTGGTCGTGCCGCAGTCCCAGCGTGTGCCCGATTTCGTGCGCGACGACGAACTCCAGCAGTCGTCCCATCAACGAATCCGGAAACGGCAGCGTCCGCGCGCGTGGATCGTTTGGCGACGCCTGCGTGAAGTACCAATCGCGCTGCAGATTCAGCACGTTGTGGAACATCCGCACCGAGCCGTTCAGGATCTCTCCGGTGCGCGGGTCGCTGACATGCGGGCCCTGCGCATTCTCCACCGTTGACGGCAGCCACCGAATCACCGTGTGCCGAACATCCTCGGGCGACCAGTCAGGATCGTTGGCCGGCGGATCCATCGCGATGATCGCGTTCTTGAAGCCGGCCGCCTCGAACGCCGGCTGCCAGTCGAGAATCGCCTTGCGAACCCATGGCTTCCACTGCTCGGGGGTCGCGGGATCCACGTAGTAAATGATCGGCTTCACCGGTTCGGAGAGCGCCGCGTTCGGATCCTTCTTTTCGAGACGATAGCGCGTGATGTAGCTGCGATCCGCCGAGCGCTGCTCGGTCGTTCCGAAATCGACCTGGGAGATGGAGAAGTATCCGACGCGCTGATCCCACCGCCTCGGCATCATCGGATTTTCCGGCAGCCTCACCAGGCTCCAGTGTGCCAGCACGCTTTCGGCCGCCCTCGGCGCGGCGTTCTGTCCACCGCCACCTCCGCCTCCGCCGCCACTGGCATTCTGGGCGGGAGGCGTTCCAGTCTGGGTCGCTTCAACTTCGACGTTGTCGGGAAACGCCAGCGCGTTTTCCACGAATGAGCGCCGCTCGTCGATGTTGCCACGGATCGCGGCGAATTCCGGAACGGTGGTCGTGTAAAGCCGCGTCACGTCGATGACCGCGGCGCTGTCGGGGCCGTACGCCTCGACATTGAACACCGCGATAACCGGTGGATAGCTCGCCGCCTGCACCGCGCGATAAATCGGCTCGGTCGTATCGGCGACAATCGCAAAGGACGGTGATCTCAGAATCACCCGATTGCCGATCCGGTCCCATCTCAGGGTGCGCTCGGCGAACTGGTCACCGCCGTAGCTGCCGAACCCGCCGCCCTGCTGCCGAGGGTTGGCTGCTGCCGCCCGACTGAAACGGCCCACCATCAGCATGTCCTTATTGAGCTCTTTGGCGGGAATCTCGAAGTAAAGCTTGTCGTTCACCCGGTGCACCGCAAACATGCCGCGCCGCGTGCGCGCCTCGCGCGTAATCACGCGGTTGTAGGGCCGGGGCTGAGCGGGCGCGCCGCGGGTCGAATCTCCGCGACCCCCTTCGGGCGCCCCTTGCGCCGAGCGTTGAGGTGTTGGGGATGTGCGCGGTTCGGGCGCACGCGAGCACGCGGCGGTGAGAGCGAGGACCAGCGCCGGAAGAACAATGTGTTTGGTGGGCATTTTGTCGA
>CAMLDY010000004.1 GCA_946478895.1 uncultured Gemmatimonadota bacterium | reverse complement strand
TTACTGCTTGATGGCCGGAAGAGACCTAGGGAAAGTTATTTCTCGCGCCTAGGCATAACGCGTTGCGGGTTGCGGGTAGCACGGTGGCCGGTTCCCGGTAAACTGCGTTGATGACGTGTCGGAGAGCGCCGACAGTAAAATCAACGGCTTTTCCCATAAGCCCACCTCAGACGTCGACAACGTGGTTCACCGGCAACCGGCCACCGTGCTACCGGCAACCCGCAACGCGTTATCCCAAAGTGCGAGTTGATCCATCCGGTCTGAATCACAGTCGCCGATTAACCCGTAGGGTCTGATAAGCCACTCTTTACCATATGTTTACCCAAACGGCAGAGCTCGGGTACGCATTTGGCGGAGAAGGTGTATACCAGCAGTTAGGACCCGGACGCTGCCACGCGAGCTGGAGCCAGTCCGCGCGGCCGTCCACTGAGAGAGAGGTACCGTGGAGAAATCTTCCCCCTCGATCGACAGACTCGATCTCGTCGACGATCTGCGCATTTCCCAGAACGGAAACGGCACGACCAACGGCAACGGGACCGCCGCGCCCGCTGCGCCGCGCAGCGCCAGTCGAATTCCAACCGATCCTCTCCAGCAACGCTTCCCAACCCTGACCACGCTCTGGGAAAAAACGCGCGAGCTCGGCAAAGGTGCGCGGGCGTGGTTCAGTCGACCGAAGGCCAACGACGATCCCGACGGCAACGGGGTCTACGCCATCACCAAGAACACCAACTTCTGGTTCAATCGCGAGCTGTACGCGATCGAGCAGGAAGCGCGACGCCTCGCCGCCGAATGGGCCGAGAAGGGACTGCCGCGCCACGACGTCGAGCGCGCCGCGTTCGAGCCGGAGCAGGTCCTCTCGATGAGATCCATGGAGCTGTATCGCCAATGGCGCGACCGCGTGCAGATCAAAATGCAGGACGCGATTCAGTCGGGCAGCGCCGCGCTCAACGGCCACATCACCAAGTTCCGCGCCGCGATCTACGGTCTGGAATCCAATGACAACGATCGCCGCGCCGCCGAGCACGAGATCGAAAATGCGACCCGGCTCGGCGAAGCCGACAAATCGAAGGTGGGCTACGACCGAATCTTCAAGAGCTCGGTTGGATTCTGGATTTTCGCCGGGATTCTCGCCGCCGCGGAATTCACCGCCAACTTCCCGGTGTTCCGTCTGCTGCTGCCGATGGACGCCACCCTCACCCAGCTCGCCGCCAGTCTCGGCGAAACCGCCGAGAGCAACACGTGGCTGGCTGGTCCGCTGGTGGTAATGCAGGACATGCTGCTCCACTTCGAGGCGTTCGTGGTCGCGCTCGTTGCGGTGGTGATTCTGGTGCTGCTCGGGAAGACGGCTGGTTCTTCGGCGCGATCGATCGTCGCGTTCAACGCCAAGGAAACGCCTCTCGCGGCGACCAGCATCAGAAGCAATCGCCGGCAGAATCTGGCGGTGTTCGTCGCCAGCCTCGCCGGCGTCGGGTTCGTGCTGCTGTTCATGTTCTCGGCGCGCGCGCAGATCGCGCAGACCGCCGCCGATCGCGTCCACGCCGACAGCGTCTCGCTCCAGCAGGCGCGTGCCGCCGTCGCAGCGGCGGGCACTGATTTGTCGAAAACTGCAATCAGCGCGCAGCGCGAGATGGATGCGGCGCGGACTCTCCAGCAACACACCGACGATGCCGCGTATGCGGTCACCGTACAGCGCGTCAACCGCGCGATTCTCTGGCTCAACCTCGGCCTCGTCCTCGCCGCGATGACCCTCGGCTTCGTCTACAAGAAGGAGGAGTTGTCGGACAAACGCGGAGAGCATCCGATGCTGGCGCTGATGCGCAACAAGATTCGACGGCTCGATTCCGACGCCATCAATCTCAAGCGCGCGGCGGTGTCGGCAGAAAACGCGGCACAAAACGAAGTCGGCCGCATCCATCACCTCGTGCAGTCGAATCCTCTGCGCGACTGGCGTGGTAAGCAGGAGCGGTTGCAGAGTGTGATCCCGCTTTTCCGGGGCGAGAATGCGCGCCTGAGACGCATCGACCCCGCGAGCATCCTCGCGTTCAGGGAGCCGTTCCATATTCCGCTGCCCGAGCTCGATGAAGCGGTCGATCTGCGCACGCCTCGGGAATTGGATCAACTGTTGAGTGAGTTGGCTGCGCTGAATCGCGAGTATGCGCGGGTGGTTGGTTTCTCGTCGGCGGCGGCCGAGCCACTGACCGTCGCGGGGAGACAATCATGACCAGTCGACTCGCGACCATCCTGCTCCTCGGTGCCGCTGCGGGCTGCAGTGGTGTCGATGGCAGCGTGCTTCCGCACCAGGTGCATTCGTACGTCGTTGGAATCGACATCTCGGGAAGTCGCACTCCCGCCGAGCTCGCCGAATCGAAGCAGTTGTTGAATTCGCTGATCGACAATCTCGAGCTCGGCGATCGCCTCACGCTCGTCGAGATGTATCAGGGTGGAAAGGAGCCGGCGCGCCAATGGTCGGACAGCACCCGAACTCCGCGGCAGCCCGGCAAAGTCGGGCCGTCGGAGCAGCGACGCCTCGAGGATTTCAAGAACATCGCGCGCATTCAGGCCCGAGTGCTGTTCGATTCGACGCGCGCCAAACACATTCAGACGACCGACATCTTCGGCACCCTGGTGCGCGCGGCCGATTACGCACGGCCGGCGCACGGCACGATCAGGACGCTGCTGCTCCTGTCGGACATGATCAACGAGACTCCCGACGTGACGATGACATCGCGGAGCTCGATCCCGGCGGACACCTGGATCAAGCACCTGGCGGCGCAGCGACGCATCCCACAGCTGCCGGGAGTGTGCGTCGTCGTGTCAGGCGCGGATGTCAGCAGCGCGCGGGGCGCGGCGATCCGCGATTTCTGGGAGAAGTATTTCGCCGCGGCCGGTGCACAACTCCCGCCGGAGAACTACCGAAACATGATCTCCAACGCGTCAGAGGTCGGCTGCGGGGCGTGACGCTACTCGCTACAGCTCACTTCGGTGTGCTGTAGCTGAACTATCTTCGCGTCGGTCTTCGACGGATTGACGACGACGAGAACGTAGTGGCCCGGATCGCTGATGCGCACGTCGAACGGAATCGCGCTGCGCTCCCCGCTCTCGAAATAACTCTGCGCCCACCGGCCCTGCGACCAGTCGTTGTACGCGGAGTCGGTCATGATCAGCAGATTGATCTTGCCATCGCCGCCCGAGAGCGCGGCGACCTGGCCGGAGAAAACGCAGCTGCTGGCGAGCGGTGAGATCGTCCAGCCCCAGCGTCGTGACTGACCGGGGCGGATCGTCACCCGTGTAGTATCTCCGATCGTCGTCGCTTGGCCGCTGGGGAAGGGATCGGCGGCGGGCTTCGCCGGTGGCGGTGGTGCTTCGCACTTGATCGGATCGGGCAGATGATAGGTGCACTGCGTCCGTGTCAGCGCGTGAGTTGCGGTAGCCGTCCACATCTCGCCGTTCGCGCTGCCACCGCTGACCTTGATCGTCACGTTTTTCGACGGGGAGAACCCATACAGCGGTCGCGCTGCGTCGACCGTGCCGGCAAAGTAGGAATTGTTATCGACGAAATAAGCTTCTTCGGCGGTTGCAAACTGCCTCAGGTCAGTCTTCATCGCCGAGATGTATCGGTGCTGCGCTTCTTCGGCGTGCTGCGCGTCGGGATCGTGCAGAGGCACCTGCGACGTCGCGGAAGTAGTTCCGAGGGCCATCGCAACGGCAATCACTGTGGGAACGAGGATTCTCATAGGAAGCGGGAAGCGGGAAGCGGGAAGCCGGTATGCGTTGCCCGGATCCCGCGTCGGCCGCTCCTTATTGACTGGTGACCTCAGGCCGAGGTATCGGGTTTACCCGCTTTAATGGCTGTCACCACGTGCGCCCGCATCGGAATTCTGAGCGGATGGTCGCCGTATTGCTCGGCGAGTCTTCGTTTCGATTCTGATTTCGTCGAAATCGCGGGCAGCGACGAGGTTTCGGATCTCCAGAACGGCTCGGTCATGTCCTACTACTCTCGCTGCTTCGCGTGGGGTCTCCGCCGTAGCCGTTGTCGAGCGCAACGTAAACCGCCGCGGCAATTACAAGTAATCCGCCGACCAATCCGAACGGCCCGAGCACATCGTGAAGGATCATGACGCCGAGTATGGCGCCGACGACCGGCTCGAGATTGAGAAAGACGCCGGCCTGGGAAGCGGGCACCTGCGCCAGACCCCAGTTCCACAGGTAGGTCGTGATGGTGGTGGCGAGTATCCCCATCGCCGCGACCGAAATCCAGGTCAGCGCGGTGAGTCGCACGGGCAACGCGCCCTCGGTGGCGAAAACCCAGATCGCCAGCATTGGCGTGCCGGCGGTCATGACATACGCGCTCGCAGTAACCGGGGAATACCGACGGGACGTCATCAGCTTCTGGACGAGAAGGATCCACGCTACGGCGGCGATGAGAGATGCCGCGACGAGCAGATCGCCGGCCAGGGTCGCCTCGGATCCCGCCTCACCACTTGATGCGCCGAACGCGATCAACGCCGCGCCGATCGTCGACGCGACCAGCGCGATCCATCGTTTGAGCGTGACGTGCTCGTGGGTGAAGAGCGCCGACCCCGCGGCGAGAAGCACGGGCAGCGCACCGACCATCAGCGATGCGTGCGACACAGTCGTGCGTGCGAGTCCCGCGAACTGAATCAGGAACTGAATCGGGACGCCGATCAGTGCCGCCGTGAGGATGAGCACGATGTCCTGGCGCTGTGGGCGCGTTGCCGGATTGCGCAGCCCGCGCCACACACCCGGCGCAAATCCGAGCGACGCGAACAGGAATCGATAGAGCACCATCTGCCCCACCGTCAGCTCGGCGAACGCCCATTTGCCGAAGAGGAAGCCCGTCCCCCATAAGCACCCCGATGCTGCCAGTGCCGCGAACGCTCTGCTGCGGTTCTCGGCGTATGGTGATGCGTCGCTAACGGGCACCCCTAGTCAGAAAGGTGGCAGGTGGGAGACTTGGTCAGAGGCACGGATGTGAGTTTATCGAGCGCATTCAATAGTCGCGCGTCGCAGCGAGAAGGCGAGTGTGACAACTGATCACTGAGCATTTCTGCGCATCCTCTCCCACCTGCCACCTTTCTGACTAGGGTGCCAGCCGCAGCGCTCAATCCCGGAATTCGAGGCCCTCAGTGTGGATTTCCAAGATTGATCTGGAACGGCCCGTTCCCGGTCACCTGCACGACCGTGGCGCCACGCGTCTGCAGAAAATGCGCGTGACGCGCCGGGATGAAGACATAGTCGCCCGCGCTGAACGCGTGGGCGCCGCTCATGTCGACGGTGTTCCCCATCCCGAACTGACCCGCGCCCGAGATCACCGTCACGGTTTCCGCGGTCGGGTGCCAATGCAGCGGGACCATGTACCCGTCCGGGAAACTCAATCGCAGCGCGAACTGGCCTGGCTTCGACGGATCGCCGGAAAGCAGGGCGACCTTCGCGCCGGGCGCGAATCCCGGAGAATTGAAGTCGTGCCAGTCGAGCGCGCTCCCGCTCTGGGCGATGAAATTCGTCCCTTCGGCCGGCGCCGCTGCAGGGGCGGGCATGCTGCTCACCGGCGCGTCGAGGGCGACGCGCCACTTTCCGTTCACCTTGTGCCAGATGGTGACGTAGGTGCCGGAGTCACCTTCCTTTCCGTTCGGGGTGTCGTACGAATCCGTGTAGGTCCCGTACTCTGTCGCCACGGTTGGACTGGCGACGTCGATCTTCTGGGGCACCCAGTGCATGCTCAGGTTAGGAAGCTTGACGATCTCGCTCCAGCCGGCCCGGATGCCGTTGGATCCTTTGACGACCGGACTGTTCGCGAACATCAGCACTGCGTCGGAAGTATGCAGTGCCACAATGCTGTCCACCTGCTGGGCGGCGATGTAACGCTGCCAGGCGGCGGACGCCGCCCTCACCGCCCGTTCCTCCCGCGACTGGCCGAGCGCACTGTTGGCGAGGGTGGCCATGACGACAGCCATCAACGGAATGAGCGCCAATTTTCTGATCGTTCCCTTCATGGTGCCTCCTTGCGGATGGGGACCGGCTGCAGGCGACGGGCAGGATAGGTTCTGGTGGGAGCAACGTCAAGTTGCGGATCGAGTACTCAAACTAAGTGCATCGACAATTGCGAATTGATCGAGGATCGAGGACTCGGACTACCGAGGACTCGAACTATCGAGGAGCGTTCTCGATAGTTCGCGTTCTTGATGGCATGCGCCCTCGGTTCTCAATCAGTCCGCGATTGTCGATGCCGTTAGTCCGAGTACTCAATTCGCCCCCGATACCATCGCCGGACCACCGCTATCGCCGGACCACCGCCTCCAGCGCTGGATCCTTCCCCTCGACATAGTCCGCAAACGTCAACGGCGCCTTGATCTCCGGCTCGATCATCAGCCGCTTATCGCGGGAGTCCAGGTATTGATGCCAAAGCGTCGAGACACGCACCGTCACCTTGCTGTTCGGCAGCACGATCCGGTACGAATCGCCGAAATGGTTGCCGTGAGAAGCGGTCGGCTCCCCCACGAAAATCGCGGTGGTGTACTTCATCAGCTCCGTCACCAGCATTTGCGCCGCCGACCAGGTGCGGCGGCCGGTCAGCACGTAGAAATGGCCCGGCGTGTCGTACTTCGATTTGATGATCGGCAACATGATCTGTTTGTTGAAATCGCCGTTGCCGCCACCGTTCAGCCGCAAATCGAGAATGAGCTTGTCGGCACCCGCCGAGTCCGCCGAGCGGATCGCGCGGTTGATGAAGGTGCGAAGTGAATCACCCGGCTTCTGCTGGATGGTATTGATCTGCACATACAGCGCGCGGGCATCGGGCAGGTACTTGAACCAGTAGATGTTGGTCGGGTCGCTCAGCCAGAGCGGCGGCGCTGATCTGTCGCGCGCATCAACCCATCCCTCACGCTCATTCCAGCTACGGTCCGCGTCGCCGGTGAGCATTGGAAACAATCCGGCAGGCGAAAGCACGATCGTGCGCTGCTTCCCCGCGAAATCGAGCGTGAACGGAATGTGCTGCATGTCACTAGCGACTCCGATTGCCTGCAGAATCTCCGGCATCACCATGAAGAACGGCGTAAACGCGCGCACTCCCATCTCGTTGTCGCGGCTGATGAGTGGCCGGATCAGCGCCGCCACTGAATCAACGGGCATGCTGTTGATCGCGACGACGCGGCCGCCCAGCAGATTCGAATGAGCTGCGTCCGCCGCTCGCACCATGAGGCCTTCCGGAAACCAGTACAGCGCAATCGGCAGCGTGTGAAACGCGATCACGCTGTCGCGCCACGGCCCGACACTGGAATGTCCATCGCTGACCATCGCATCGAGCTTCTGCAGCTCGACGATCACCTGATGCCGCGCCAGAGATGGCAACCGCGCACTGATCGAATTGAGCGCGCTGTCGAACTGCGCCGGCGTCATGTCGTGAAAGAGATTGGCATGGTGCGCCGGCATCTCTTTCCTCAGCACCGCCAGATCCTCTCTCCACCGCCGCACCTCCGCGCTGTCGAGATGATCCACCCCCTGTGCTCGCAAAGGCGCCGCGACAAACCCCGCCACTATAGAGAAGACACCGACCGACAGCCGCACGAAATCCCCCGCCGTTGAGCGAATAGAGTACTTCTTCGACAACGACTCCTCCCCAAGAGTTTGAAACTGCTACCTCTCGGCTTGTCCTCAATCCTCGATCAGTCCGCGATTGTCGATGCCGTTGGTCCGAGTACTCGGTCTCCACTTTCCTCCGCCCTCTCGCGGCGTAGAATTGTGCAACGACCCCGGAGGTCAAATGCCAGCCGCTTCGAGACTCCTCCCAATCCTCGCTTCCGTCGTCCTCACCACCGCCTGCGGCAAGAGCGCCGCTCCCACAGCGGATTCCGCCGGCACTCCCACTGCCGGAGCTCCCTTCGACGAGAATGCCGCGCGCGCGCAGATCATTGCCGCCGATTCCGCGTTCGTCCGCGCCATTACCTCGAAGAACGTCGATTCCCTCATGATCTACTACGATCCGAGCGTTGTCTCCCTCGGCAAGACCGTCGTCAGCGGCACCACGGATCTCCGGCGCAGCTACACCGAAGCCGTCAAGAATCCGCCCAGCAACATCGACTTCCAGAGCGGCGGTGTGAATTTCTCCAACGACCATTCAATGGCCTGGGACTACGGCACCGTCAGCCAGACTTCCACCGTCAACGGTAAACCCGTTCGGTCGAGCGGAACCTACCTGAACGTCTGGAAGAACGTCGGCGGACAGTGGAAGATCGTCGCCGAGATCAGCACTTGATCGGGGCCGGGATTATTTTGCGACTATCCCTTTCTTCACTGAGCCATGATGCAAAAGACTTCCACGAAGCCGAAGACCCGGACCACCACGAAGGAAACTCCTCTCGCGGTTCTTTATCCGGATTTCGATTCGGAGATGGCGGCCACCAGGCGCATGCTCGAGCGCGTTCCCAACGGCAAGAACGATTGGCGGCCGCACGCCAAATCACGAACCCTCGGCGAGCTGGCCGCACACATCGCCCAGTTGCCGGGATTTGGAATTGCGATGCTGACGACCGACGGCATCGACTTCCTCGCGCCGCGCCCGCCCGAGCCGCCGCTCGAGACGAGCGCCGACCGCCTGAAGCGCTTCGACGAGCTCACCGTGCATCTGCGCGGACTCGTGCAAAACCTGACCTGGGAGCAGGGAAGCAGGGACTGGACGCTTCGATCGGGGGACCGGATCTTCGCAAAATCACCGCGTACCGCGATGTTCCGCAGCGCGTTCCTCACCCACACCGCGCACCACCGCGCTCAGCTCGGCGTTTATCTCCGGCTGCTCGACGTCGCGGTGCCGTGGACCTACGGCGGCTCCGCCGACGAAGCGCCGCCGATGTGAGGCCCTGGCGGTCTACTGAATGAATCGCGCGACGACCACTGAGCCGGTGAAGCGATCGTAAGTCATCGACGTCGGCCTGCCATCGGCGTCGCGGATAATCTTCACCGGTTCCCAGTACGCGCGGTCGATGAGGTTATCCCGATCGAGCGGAATCAGCGGCGTCAGATCGCCGGATGGCCAGCGCAGGAACATCTCGTCGCCTTTCTTCTCGAAGGTCAGCGTCGCATTCGGCTGGTAGAAATCGGGGCCGAAGTGAAACTGCATCGCCGCGATGTCGAGCGAGTCGGCCGGCAAGAGCGGGACCTTCACGGCCAGCGGTTTGTACGGCAGGCTCAGTGCAATCGCGGCCACATCGTAAGCGATGTCACTGGCCACCGACGAGTAGATGTTGCTGAGCGCGACGATGGTGAGATCTTCGCGCGGCAGGTAGATTATTTGCGACGCGAATCCCGGTGAGCGTCCGCTCAGCGTGAAGGCGAACTCCCCGAAGCGGGCGTTGGGCCGGCGATACCAGCCGTAGCCGACCGGCGTGCCGGCTGTATCGGCGACCAGCGACCGCGTCGCCGGGCCGAGCAGCTTGCCGTGAAAGAGTGCTTCGACGAACCGGGCTTGGTCGCGCGCGGTCGTGCACGCTGAAGCGTTGCCGGCCTTCGCTGTCCAGAAAATCCTTTGCGCGGTCGTAATGCCGGAGACCCCGGCTGGCGCGTACCCGTGCGCTGCATCAGTGCCACAGCTTCCCGCGTCGTCGTCGACTGCCGAGCCCGACATCCCGGCCGGGGCGAACAACAGGTGCTGCATCGCCTCCGGAAAGCTGCGGCCGGTTTTGCGCTCGAGAATCAGCGCCAGGAGATTGAACGCCGAATGTTCCTCGTGCACGTATTTGGTGCCTGGCTCGAAGAGAAGGGTATCGTTGGCAACGAAGGCGACGAGGCTTTCCGGTGTTTGCCGCTGTTGCAGGATCTGGGCGTAGTCCGCTCGCGCGTTGATGTCGGAGATTCCGGATCGTTGCTCGAGAAGATTCCTGATGGTGATCCGATCGCCACCGCGCACCGACGGGACGATTTCGCTGACCTTCGTATCGAGCGAAAGCCTGCCCTGATCGACGAGGCGCAGCACCGCCGCGGAAGTCAGCTGCATCGATAGCGAAGCGATGTGAAAGCGAGTGCGAGGCGTGACGGCGACCCGATTCTCGCGGTCAGCATCGCCAAAGCTTTTCTCGTAGATCGTCTTGCCACCGCGCCGAACCAGTATCTGGCCCGAGAAGTTGTTGGTGGCGACGTAAGGCGCGACGTAGGCATCGATTGCCTGAGCAACTCCCGTTCGCTGAGAGGCCGCGACGTGACTGAGCGCGCCGCTCGCAAACACCATCAGCAACGTTTTCCGCGCAGCTTGTTTGACCATCGTGATCCGTGTCGAGGTTATGGTTCGACACCTGGAGATGACTCTCCGTTTGTACCAGCAATAAAAATGGCGGCCGGAAACCCGGCCGCCATTCCTGCTGAAACTCGAGTGCCTAGTTAAGCTGGCAGCCGAGGTTGTTGTTCGCGTCCAGCTGCGACGCAAGACCGATGATGATGTTACGGTTGCCGCTGGCAAGAGCATTGTTCACAGCGGTGACAATCTCACTAGCCGTAAGCGGGTAGTTCATGCCGTACCTGGCATTTAGCTCGGCCGCAATACCGGCGCGCATAAGAATCCCCGCTGCTCCCGTCAGATCGCTGCCGCCCTTGAAGCCGAGGCCATCGACCAGGCTATAGGTCGACATCTTCTTCCCGCTGAGCGAATAAAGCGATGTGTTGGAGAAGAGGCTGCCAATTGCATCGGTCGGCTTGAGGCCGGTCGAAACCCACGAATCGAAGTGCTGCTTTTGCTTCCAATAACCGGGGGTGCAGCCGTTGCCCTGGGGTGGATAGACGCAGGGGAGCGGACCGCCGAAGTTCGACGCATTCTGATCTTCGCACACCGGCGGAGGCGGCGGAGCACTCGTCGACGTCGTAGCGGCAGCGACAAGATAGTTGTTGCCCGCACCACCGTTGCCGACCTCGAAGCGCAGGTACTTGATGGTGGGATCGGTCACCGGAATGGTGATCGCAGGTGCCGCGTCCGAGCCCACGCCCGCCGCGAACGGCGTCCAGGTCGTCCCATTCGTCGAGGACGAAACCTTGTAGGCCTCCAGACCCTGCACCGAGGTCACCATCACACTGGTGACGACCGTTCCAGCGGTCAGACCGGTGAAATCGAGAACCATCGACGGGTAATGCCCGTTGTCGTCGCTGTCGCCGATCTCGTCCTCGCCGGTGGTGGTGCACTCGTCGGCGGCGCCGGCGGGCTTGAAGCAGAAACCGAGGCCCTTCTCCTCGTCACCCAACGCCTCCTCGATGCCTTTGGAGTACAGCTCGATCAGTCCAGGGCTGGGGAGGGTTTGCTCCATCGAGGCGACGATCGCGCCAGCGGTCGGATCAGTAAACGTATGCGACGTGCCGATCTCGACATCGGAGCTTACGCCAGAACGCGCAACGAAGTCCCAAACCGTAACCGTCGGGACGACGTCGGCGACCGCCGTCGAGGGAACCTTGAGCGAGCTGGGCGCGGTCGGACCATTCTCGCTACAAGCGAGGGCAAACACCGCGCTGACGGCGACCGCGGCCGTCGCGAGTCTCGAGGTAAAACCGTACTTCATTTGTGGATCTCCAAAAGGGTGGTAGATGCGCCCACCGTTGGCAAACGCTGTGCTTTCGTCTGGCACGCTGAAAGTGCCTAAACATTTATCTTCGCGGGTCGTTGTTGAGCTCAGCCGACAGAAGGTGATGCATCTCACAAACCCTATCGCGTCCGGGCATCCGCTGGTTGACTCGTCAAGCCCGCAATCACCGCACGCCGGCAATCAATCGACTGCTGTTTCCCGGCGCTTTCTTCTCAGCGACCGTACGTGTTTTCACGTGCTGATGACTCCGAAACTTTCGTCGGCACGGTCGATGCTCGGATTCCGGGCATGATCGAACAACAGGTAGAAGTCCGCACACCCGATGGCGTCGCTGACGCCCTTCTGGTGCAACCCGATAGTAAAGATCCAGCTCCTGCCGTCATCAACCTCACCGACGGCCTCGGGTTCCGCCCCGCTTTCGCCGACCAGTCGAAGCGCATCGCCGAGCACGGCTAC
This sequence comes from uncultured Gemmatimonadota bacterium, assembly GCA_946478895.1. Next base: position 57,363 of record CAMLDY010000004.1, on the reverse strand, counting down.
GTCGTGCTCACCCCGAACATCTTTTATCGAACTTCGAAGGTGCCGGTGTTTCCATTCACGCCGGACTTTCAGTCGGAACAGACCCGGCAGCGATTCCGCGAGCTGACCGGTCCGCTGACGCCCGCCGCGATGGAGCGCGATGCGTCGGCGTACGTCGATTTTCTCGCCGGCAAACCGTTCGTCAGTAAAGGCCCGATGGGTGTCGTCGGATTCTGTTTCGCCGGACAGTTCGCGTTGCGCGCGGCAGCGGCGCGACCGGATCGGATCGGCGCTGCCGCTTCGTTTCACGGCGGTGGGTTGTTCACCGAGGCGGAGACGAGCCCGCACCGCGTGCTGCCCCGCGTAAAGGCGCGGCTTTACTTCGGACACGCGTCCAACGATCAGGGAATGAACGCCGAGGCGATCGAGAAGTTCGAGAACGCACTCACGGATTGGACCGGTCAATTCGAGAGCGAGACCTACTCGGCGCGCCACGGCTGGATGATTCCCGGCCGCGAGGTCTATGATCCCGAGAATTCCAGGCGCGGGTTCCAGAAGCTCATCGAGCTGCTCGACGGGACGCTCAAGTCGTCGGTGGGCGTGTGAACAAAGGCAACTGAAGAGTACCGGCCGGCGGCTGTGGGCGGGCCGGCCGGCGGCCGGGGGCTCGTTCCGGAAAGATCACTGAAGACTACCAGCTAGTGGCTGTGAGCGGAGCGGCTGGCGGCGCCGAGCAATGTTGGGAAACAGCACCCGCGACCGACGCCACGGAGCTCAACCCAGCATTTGCGCGTTTTGGCGATGCAGTTCATCCAACCCGCGCTCGGAGCCGCCGGCTGCTCCGCTCATTGCCCCCAGCTGGTAGTCTTCAGTGATCTGTAACAAACGAGTCCCCAGCCTCGAGCGGGCCCGCCCCCCGCCGCCCGCCGGTCGTCTTCACTTGCAGTTTACTTCGTGATTGCACCTTTACCGTCGGCGCAGGATATTCTGGGCAAGCGGCCAGTCCCGACCGCGTACTTTTTCGTCCCCATGGCCGACGCAACCCGCCCCGACATCGGGAAGTATCACATCATCGAGCTCGTTGGCGAGGGCGCGATGGGCGTCGTGTATCGCGCCAATGATTCGGTGCTCGACCGCACTGTCGCGATCAAGGTCATGAACGAGTCGATCGCGCGGCAGGAAGATCTGCGCAAGCGATTCCTCCACGAAGCCCAGGCCGCCGCATCGCTCCAGCACCCCAACGTCGTCAGCATCTACGATCTGGGCGAAGTCGATGGGCACATGTTCATCGCCATGGAGTTCGTCGACGGGGTCGATCTCGAGAAATTGCTCGAGCTCGGCCAGCCGCTGTCGCTCCAGGCGAAGCTCGACATCATCATCGACGTACTCACCGGTCTGACCTTCGCGCACAAGCGAGGGATCGTGCACCGCGATATCAAGCCAGCGAACATCCGCGTCACCGAGGATGGCCGCGCCAAGATCATGGACTTCGGAGTCGCTCACCTCGCGTCGTCCAGCATGACCAGCACGGGCTCCTTCCTCGGCACGCCGAGCTACATGGCGCCCGAGCAGATAACAGAAGGGAAAACGACGCCGCAGACCGACCTCTTCGCCGTCGGTGGCGTGTTGTATCAGCTGCTGACGCAGATGAAGCCGTTCGATGCGCCGACGCTGCAGAACCTTTTCTTTCGCATCATCACCGAGAAGCCCAGGCCGGTGAGCGAGCTGATGCCGGGACTGCCGCCGGCGCTCGATCGCATCGTCGCCAAGGCGATGGCGAAGGAGCCCTCCGATCGCTACGCGACCGCTCTGGAGATGGCGAACGAGCTGAGTGCGGTGCGCGCAAAGCTGAGCGGACCGGCGTACCCCGAGTCGGTATCGCTCACGGCATCGGTGTCGGGCGCGCTCGAGATGGCGCGCAAGAAACATAGTCGCACTCGGTCGCTCGCCTATGCTGCGGGTGGCGCGGTTGCGACGATCGTGCTCCTCGTCGGTTGGTCGCTGATCGCCAAGGCCCGGGCTCCACAGAACGCCGTTGCGGAGCAAAGCGCGCCGGCAACGAGCTTCGCACCCGCGCAGACGACGGCTGCTCCGCCAGCGAACCTGACCGAGAATCATGTCGGAGGCGCAACGGTACCCGGGACTTCGGCTGGTGCGGCGTCTCCGCCTGCAGCGTCAGCCGCGGCGCCGACTCCGCAGAAGTCGACCGTCACGAGAGAGTCGCCGACGACGAAGGCGGCTCGGACGGTGACACCGCCCAAGACCACGCCGAAGACGACAACGACGACCGCCCAGCAGAACGTCGCGTCGCGTTCGAGCGCGCCGGTGTCGACTGCGCCGCCGCCCACGACCGTGCAGGCCACGACGCAGGCTGCTGCGGTGCAGAACCCGGTTGTGCAACAACAGCTCCCGACACTGCCCCCAGTCGTCCAGCATCCGGTGGAGACCAGGCAGCAGGATGCCGGACCCCCGCCCGCCCCGCCGAGTCCCGCTACGCGCGACGACATCGCGCCGATCGTCGAGGCCTACGCCCGCGCCATCGAGTCACGCGACATCGGCGCGATTCGCCGCGTCTATCCCGGCCTGACTTCCACGCAGCAACAGCGATGGGAGACGTTCTTCCAGTCGGCGCGCAGCATCAACGTCACCCTGCGTATCGCGAGCTTCGACAGCTCGCCGACCGGAGCCGAGGCGAAGTTGGCGGGGAGCTACGAGTTTGTGAACGCGGATGGGCGGACGGAACGGCAGCCGGACACGATCACGGCGTCGTTCCGAAAAGAAGGCGGGAACTGGAGGTTGGTCGCAGTTCACTAGGTCTCGGCGTAAAGCATCGGGCGCGTTGCAGCTTTTCTCGGATTGTCGGACCTGGGCGCTTCGTATGCATCCAACAGTACTGAAGCGGGCAGCTACAAGCTTTACAGCAGCTACGCCAACAGCAGCGCACGTCTCCGTCTTTCTGCCCTTTCAATTCCGGACTGGAACGACGAGACGCGATGCTTCCCGAGAGCTGTCGGCGTAGCGGCTGTAAAGCTTGCGGCCGCCCGCTTCAGTTCATTTGGTGGCCGGCCAGGCCACGCGACGCTCTACGCCGAGATGGCTAGAAGGTATACTCAATCCCCGCCGTATAAACGAGATTCGGCCTCAGTCCTCCCCGGTTCAACGGGAACAACGTGTTCAGGACGATCGTGGTGTTCCGCGCCGGCGTCATCTTGAAGCCGAACGATCCACTCACCACGTCGTCCCGAATGGCCGGAATGTTCGTTGGATTCAGGGTCCGCCGGAACGGCGCTTCGTAGGTGACGATGCCGGGCAACGGCAGCTTGCTGTCGCCGACCTGCAGCTCGGTCACCAGATCCGCCGCCAGCGTGAACAAATCCGACATCCGGTGATCGAATCCGACCGTGCCGAGCACGGCGTCGTTCTGCTCGTTGCCGGCGTGGTGAAGGTAGCCGGCGTTGAGGTGCGGTGAGAAATCTCCCATTCGGGAATTCAGGATTATCAGCGCACGGCCGGCGAATCTCCCGGCGCCGAGCAGGTCTTCCTTGCTGCCAGTGGGAAACCGTCCGTCGAGCAGGACCGCGAAGCTCGCGTCGGGGGTCTGTCGCATGTTGAGCTTCAGTCGCAGCGCGACATCGCCGAGTCCGGCGGCCGAGCCGAGGCTCTGGCGGTGCGCGCTGAGCACCGGGTTGTCCGGAGTGCCCGCGAAATAGTGCGCGACGGTCGTCCCGCCGAAGGGCTCGATCTGCGCGTCACTCTCGCCGGTGAAATTCGCCTGGACGATCGGCACGACAAGCCCGAAGTCGAAGCGATCGGTCACACCGTAGGTGATGTACATCGACGTCACGCGCACATCGAGATCCATCGACAGATGGAAAGCCATCGCGTCGTTCTCGAGCACCGGCACGCCGTATTGACTGCAATCGGCGCCGAACTGCTCGTCGCAGCCGGGGAAATCGACGTTCTGATGCGTGAACGTCAGATCGATGTTGTGCATGTCGACGCCGCGCAGCGTCGCGAACCGGAATCCCGTCCTGCTGATGCCCGCCAGCACCCTCCCACGTCCGAGCGTCTGCGCGCGCTCGGCGAAGATCGGGCCCGCCGATGTCGACGTCTTGACCGGCACGCCGCCCTCGAACCGGAAAGTCTCACCACCGCTCGTCGAGCCGATTGGGATCCGGCCGATGCTCGACCCGAGCGCGTCGGTGATGAACGCAATCAGAGCGCCGTTCTCCGCGTTGGAGGCGGGGATGAAGTGAAGGCCGTGCACCTGGAGCGATGCCGGGTTGTTGGGATCGCCCGATCCCGCGAGGAACAGCGGCTCCTCGCCCGGTCCGAAAATGAATAGATCGGAGATCCGATCGCGAAGATGCTGGGCAGTCGCCGGTGACGGCGTTGCGAATGCGATGAGCGCAATCGCTGCAATGATGCGGAGGCGGACGGCACGGCTGGGCATACCACTCCGGGAATAGGGCGGCAAAATCATATGCGTTATCGCGCGCGGCGGCAAACTCGCTGCCGCGAGCTGTCGATTTGCTTACACCCTCCGCGGACACCTATTTTGGCGGCGTGTTCACCCGTTCGACATTGCTGGGCGCCGGCGCGCTGATGTTGTCGTCGTCGCTGTACGCGCAATCGATTACCCAGGTCGCGGACTCTTCGCCGTTCCAGCCGCTCGATCTGCCGACGCCGACCGACGTACGAAGCGCGTCTGGACGGCCGGGCCCGAAGTACTGGCAGCAGCGCGCCGACTATCGCATCACCGCGATTCTGGATTCCGCTCGCAACGAGCTGCGCGGCGAGGAGACCATTCACTACGTGAATCACTCGCCGGACTCGCTGCCGTACGTCTGGATGTTCGTCGAGCAGAACCTCTGCGCACCGAACAGCATCACCAACCAGCTCAATCAACCGCCGCTCGTCTTCCTCGGAACCAGCTTCGACTTCTCGTGTCAGGGATTCAGGGGCGGTGGCAATCTCGAGTCGTTGCGCGTGAATGGCGTCGATGCCAAACGCACCGTGTATGGGACGACGATGCGCGTCGACCTTGCGCGCGCCCTCGCGCCCGGGGCGGCGATCAACATCGAAGCGAAGTGGCACTTCAACGTCCCGCCCCAGGGTGGCGGGCGGATGGGGCATGACGGCCCGCTCTACGAGATGGCGCAGTGGTACCCGCGCATGGTGGTCTACGATGACGTGCGCGGCTGGAACCACGAGCCGTACATCGGCGCCGGCGAGTTCTACCTCGAGTATGGAGACTTCGACGTCTCGCTGACGGTGCCCGCGTCGTACATCGTCGCGGCCACCGGCGAGCTCGTGAATGCCGAGCAGGTACTCACCCCCACGCAGCGCACGCGACTGGTTGCCGCGCGAAAGTCGGCGACGCCCATCGCGATCATTACCCGCGACGAAGCCGGAAACATGGAGAAGACCCGCCCGCGCGTGTACGCGGTTGGCGAGCTGTCGGCGCTCTATCCGCACTCGTCGCTCTCCTGGCACTACTCGGCGCGTAACGTCCGCGACTTTGCCTTTGCCGCGGGACCGAATTTTCTCTGGGATGCGAGCGGGTACAACGGCATTCTCATCGAAAGCCTCTATCGCCCCAGCGCCGACAAGTGGAGCGAAGTCAACCGGATGGGACGCGAGGCAATCAAGTACTACAGCGAGCAGTGGTACCCGTACCCGTGGTCACACGCGACGACGATCGAAGGTCCGATCGAAGGAATGGAGTACCCGATGCTCACCTTCACGCCCAACAGTCCGACCCGTGAAGACCAGCAGTGGGTGATCGCCCACGAATTCGGCCACGAATGGTTCCCGATGATGGTGGGATCCAACGAGCGGCTCTATCCCTGGATGGACGAGGGCTTCAACACATTCATCGATCTCGCCAATGCGGCGAAGTATTTCGCTGGAACGCCGTACGGCGATTCGATCGAAGTCCATCCATTGCACCTTTACGCCGAGCACGCGAAGCCGGGGGAAGAGCAGCCGCTGATCACGAATCCAACCCAGGTGCGCGATTTGTTCTGGGTCGGCTACCAGAAGCCGGCGCTCATGATGCAGACGCTGCGCTACGAAGTGCTCGGCAAGGACCGATTCGACGCCGCGTTTCGATCGTACATCAGGGCGTGGGCGTTCAAGCACCCGACGCCGGCCGACTTCTTCCGGATGATGCGCGACGAGTCGGGAATGGATCTCGACTGGTTCTGGCGGGGCTGGATCTATTCGACCGCGCGGCTCGACCAGGCGGTCGATTCGGTTGGAGTCAACCCGGAGGCGGAGACCCTGGTCTACCTGTCCAATCGCGGCACGATGGTGATGCCGCTCGAGATGACCCTGACTTTCGTCGATGGAAGCCAGAGCACGGTCAAGCTGCCGATCGAGATGTGGAATCTCGGGTCACGGTTCACCTACCAAGTGCCGCAACACCTGCGGGTGAGCAGGGTCGAGATCGATGCGAGGCACGCATTGCCGGATGTCGATCGGAGTAATAACCGGTTCCCCCGGTAGGCATTACCGAAGACGACCAGCTAGTAGCATTGAGCGGAGCGGCTCGCGGCACCGAGCTCGGATTTGATAACAGCACTCGCATTTGACGCGCTGCTTCTCATCGAACCCTGGCTCGGAGCCGCCAGCCGCTCCGCCACCGCTATTAGCTGGTAGTCTTCCGTGAAGCCTCCCCGCGACACTCATTCGCGGTTTAGATCGAGCCGCGCAGTGCCCGAACCAAAGCCCCTCTCTCCCCCGCCCGCTCATCCCCCCACAGCAGCAGCAGCGCGAGGATCCCGTAGGTCGGAAGATGCCCGACCAGCTCCCGCCACCCCATGAACGGGAGCGTCAGATTGAACGGGATCAAGGTGATGATGATGACGAGGCGGACGTACGCGCCGGTGATCAACATCATTCCTACCACGAGCTCCACCGTTCCCGCGATCAACAAGAACTGGGTGTCACTGATCGCCATTCCCATGTACGGGAAGAAGTTGAAGTGATGCTCGGCGAGGAATGCGAGCCCCATCGGGATGTTCCAGATCTTTTCGGTCAGCGCGACCAGCACGAGGCCGATGCCGAGCGAGACGCGCAGGACTGGAACCGCGTACGGGATCAGTGACGGCAGCGGCTTGTTCAATCGTCCCACCGCCATGTCGAACGCGAGCGGTCCACGCCCGGTCGCGAACAGGAAGAATGCGATCCCGAAGATCTCGGTGTGCTCGATCAATCGCAGCGGCCCGAACACGACCATCCCGATCAGCCATAGGAGCGCCAGCATCGCCGCCGCGGGCCGCGCCAGTGCGCCGTAGATGAAGCTGAGGGCGATGGCGATCTCGATCATCCCGAGCACGCCGCCGAGCAGATTCACCGGCAGCACCAGATTGGGGATGAACAACTGGCGAGTGACTCCGCTGACGAGGAGCGTCACTCCCATGTGCACGCCGATCACGAGCGGTACCCACGTGAGGAGCGTGACGTAATTCTCCCATGGCATCCCCAGCGCGACCGGACCCGGCACTACGCTGTGCCGGTCGCGCGCTCTCCAGATCACGGTGGCAACGATGGTTATCCCGGCCGCGACCCCGATCGGGATCAGACTATTCGCCGAGCTCCACGTTCCGAACTGAACCGGGTAGAGGGCCTCGTCTGTGAACCAGCGCTCGTGGAGGATCATCAGAGGCAGAAGTTACTGCCGATCTTCCGAGTCTGCGTCCTCGCGCTTCCGGTCTCTCTTCCAGCGAAACACACAACGGAAGACTACCGGCGGGAGGCCACGGGCCACACGGCTTGAGGCCGCGGGCGTAAAACAAAACGCATTTCCGTTTCAGCGCGTAGCCTCGAGCCGGCCCGCCCACGGCCTCCCGCCGGTAGTCTTCTTTTGGTAGTTGACCTACGGCACCACGACGTACCCGATCCGCTCGATCTCCGACGGCCGCAGATGGTACTTCTCCGCAGTCCGCCGCAGTCGCTCCCGTCTCGCCTGCTCGCGCAAACGCATCCGCAGCTCCTGCATGATCTCCCGCAACTGCTGGTTCTCGCGCAGCATCCGCTCCGTCGACTTCATCCAGTGCCGACTCATCTCGGGTACCCGCTCCATCACGTCGTCCGGAATCTGGATCTGCACACCGTAGTCGGGGATGTCGATGTATTGCGGGGGATCAGGGGGATCAGGGGGATCCGGCACGTCGGGCACCACTGCCGGGTCTGGCGTGTACGCCACGTCGGGCATCTGATAATCGTCGCCGCCATAGAGCTGGCGACCGCGCTCGATACTCGCGTCGTGGCTCAAGGTCCGAGGCGTCCGCACCCGCGCGAATTGCGGCGGCTCCGGCGGCTGCATCGGGTTGAACGAGCTCAGCGTCACGATCAGCAGCGCGCCGACTACGAATGCACTCGGCCGGTAGCGCATCCGCCGCGCGATCAGAATGAACAGCAACGTCAACGCGACCGAGCCGAGGAACAGAGGATTGGCAATGGTGGCCGCGGTCTGCGCAACGCGGGGGACGATCGATGCGGCGGTCTCCTGGGCTCGCACCAGCGGGGCATGCACCGTCGCGTCGATCGTGCGAGCGGTCAGCGCTGCGCTGCTACCCGGACGAACCGGGTGAGCGTCGGCTGGATAATTCCCCCGATGATGCGGATAAGTCACCGAGCCACCTCCAATTTCCCGTACGCGACCGACCGAAGAAAAGTTCCGACGGGCCGGTTCCAGGTGTATTGGACATATTTATGCCCCTCAATGTTGTAGCTGCAGCTTGGGGGCCAGGGGAGAGTGGATGCCGGAAACGACGGTGGTGGTTGTCGGCGGTGGCGCGTCGGGATTATCTGCCGCCGCTTCACTCAAGCGTAACGGCGTCGATGTCGTCGTCCTCGAGCGCGATCAGGAGATCGGTGGGACGTGGTCGCGCCGTTACGATCGCCTTCATCTCCACACCGTCAGGGGATTCTCCGGATTGGCGCACTACGGAATTTCCCGCCGCTACCCGGCGTACTTGTCCCGCGATCAGTTCGTCGAGTATCTGAGGGAATACGCGGATCACTTCGGTCTTCAGGTGATGACCGACTGTCAGGCGCGGCGCGTCGCAAAGGATCCCGATACCGGAGGATGGCAGACAACGACCGTCGGCGGCGCGACGTGGCGATCGAAGGCAGTCGTCGTCGCCACCGGACAGTACCGCGAGCCACTTCCACCGCGTTGGACGGGCGCCGAGTTGTTTCGCGGGGAGCTCACCCATTCCGCTGACTACCATCGTCCCGCGCCTTACGCCGGAAAACGGGTGCTCGTTGTCGGCGCCGGAAACAGCGGCGCCGAGATCGCGACTGATGTCGCTGAGCACGGAGCTTCGTTCACAGCGATCAGCATTCGCAGTGCGCCGCCGATCGTGCCGCGTGATCCGTTTGGGATGCCCGTGCAGCGCACCGGGTTGATCCTGAGCGCTCTGCCGCCACGCATCGCCGACAGGCTTGGCCGGATAACCGCGCGGATCGTACTCGGCGACCTCACAGCTTACGGGATTCCGCGGCCACAATGGGGGCCGTTCTCGTCGCGTCGCGTTCCCGTCATCGACGTCGGCTTCGTCGCGGCGGTCAAGCGCGGCATGATAAAAATCCGGCCTGCGCTCGAGCGGCTTACCGAGTCGAACGCCGTTTTCGCCGACGGGTCGGCGGAGCCGTTCGACGCAATCATTGCTGCGACCGGCTTCAGCGCGGGACTCGAGAACCTTATCGACGACGACCACGTACTGAACCAGGCGGGTGAGCCAATCGCCGAATCCGGCTCGCCGTCGAGCGTCCCGGGACTTTATTTCATCGGCTTCAACCACAGTTTACGTGGTCAGCTGTTCGAGTCGAACCTGGCGTCGCGACGCCTCGCAAGGAACGTCGGCTCTTATCTCTCACAACAGGAAAACTGAAATGCGTGCTGCCCTCGTTGGAATCGCGGGACTCGTCGCCGCCGGATGTGCCCCCGCGCCGGCAACCGTTCCGGCGCCGGTGACATCGACTTCGGAGCCGCTGTACATGCCGCGCGACGTCGCGTCGGCTTTTCGAAAGGGAACGCGATCGCCGGACGGCCGGCCCGGTCCCAACTATTGGCAGAATCGCGGACGCTACAACATCGCCGTCACCGCGCTGCCTCCGGATCGCACCATTCGCGGCAGCGAAGACATCACCTACTTCAACAACAGTCCGGACACCATTCGGAATCCGGTGATCAAGCTGCTGCTGAACATTCACAAGCCAGGTGCCGTGCGCGGCGGTGGCGCGTCGGCTGATTATCTGACGTCGGGCGTGCACATCGACACCCTGATCGTCAATCAGCAGCCGGTAGCGTGGCCCGCGGGCGACAATCCATCAACGTCACAGCGCTTCAGGCTGCCCGCGCCTCTGCTCCCACACGACTCGGTGCGACTCCATTTCAATTGGCATTACGAGATCTCGAAGGAGAGCGGCCGCGAGGGAATGATCGATTCGACGACGTGGTACCTGGCGTACTTCTATCCGCGCGTTGCGGTGTTCGATGACTACAACGGCTGGGACACCATGCCGTTCACCGACGTCCAGGAGTTTTACAGCGACTTCAACGATTACGACGTCGCGATCACCGTTCCCGCCAATTTCGTGGTGTGGGGAACGGGCACCCTGCTCAATCCATCCGAGGTGCTGCGTCCGACGACACTCCAGCGCTACAACCAGTCATTCACATCGGATCGGACCATTACCGTCGCATCGAGAGCCGACATGGCGGCGAAATCGGTGACGGCGCAGTCGCCGCGGAATACCTGGCGATTCCGCGCGACCGACATCCCCGATATGACCTACAATCTCAGCGACCACTACGTGTGGGATGCGGCGAGCGTGGTCGTGGACGACGCGACGCAGCGGCGCGCGAGCGTGCAGGCGGCGTACAACGACACCTCCGCCGACTTCCATCACATGGTGCAGTTCGCGCGTCACGGTCTGGATTGGCTGTCGCACAACTGGCCCGGAGTGCCGTATCCCTACGAGAAGAGCACTGTCGTTCAGGGATTCGCGGGGATGGAATACCCGATGATGGTCAACGACGAGAGCTACGCCGACACGGTGTTCTCACGCTTCGTCGCCGAGCACGAGATCGCACACACCTACTTCCCGTTTTACATGGGGATCAACGAGAGTCGGTACGCGTTCATGGACGAGGGATGGGCGACGACTTTCGAGTATCTGATCGGCACCGCGGATATCGGTAAGGAGCGAGCCAGCGAGTTCTTCAAGCAGTTCCGGGTGAATGGGTGGGCCGGAAATCCGTCAGCACTCGAGGACCTCCCGATCATCACGCCCGCCGATGCACTCGCGCCCCGCGCCTATGGCGACAACGCCTACGGCAAGGCGGCGCTCGGCTACCTCGCCCTGAAGGAAATGCTCGGCGATGCCATGTTTCGAAGCGCGCTCCACGAGTTCATGGCCCGCTGGCACGGCAAGCATCCACTGCCGTGGGATTTCTTCAACACGGTGAACAACGTCACCGGGCAGAATCTGAACTGGTTCTGGAACGACTGGTTTTTCCGCAACGGTTACATCGATCTCGCCGTCAACGGCGTCGCGAAAACCGGCGACGGCTACGCGGTAACGATCGACAACGTTGGTGGGATGCCGGTGCCGGTCGACATCGAGACGCGTTTCGGCGACGGCACGACTCAGACCTTCCATCAGACGTCAGCGATCTGGCGCGCCGATCCTCGCCGTGCAGTGGTGCCCATTGCGACAGGCAAGACCGTCCAGTCAGTCGGGCTGCAGACGGGGATATGGGTCGACGCGGATTCCACCAACAATCGATGGAGCGGACGGTAGGCCCGTCAACAGCGGGAAACCAACAGCGAAAAGAGTAGGTGAAGGGTGCGAGGCGATAGGGAGGAGGTGGGGAGGGGTGCGGCCGTTCCGGTGCCTGCCGCTACCTTTGCGGCGTCGGGGCCCGTCCCGTTTGCAGGTGCGGTAGTGTTTGATTTGGCGGAAAGGTCTCGAACGCCCGCACCTCTCGCGCCTCCTCCCAACCACCTCGCGCCCTCCACCTTACTCTTTTCGCCTTTGGCTCTTACCCGTCCTCAACGCCAGCGTGCATCCGCAGTCGCTGCACGATCTCGAGCAGCTGACCCTGGATGGCCTCGAGCTCCCGATTCCCGCCGTCGCGGTCGATGGTGCCTTTCTCGAGCCCGACGGCGACGCGATTGAGGTACCTGATCTTCTCGATCATCTCATCGGTGGTGCGGCGGAGCTTGCCGAAGCGGCGCTTCTCGGACAGGGCGCGGTGGCAGCGCTGCTGGAGCTGCGCGTCGGTGAACTCCTTTGCCTTGCGCACGGCGTCGAGCACGCTGGTGCCCGGAACTCCGCCATGATCCTGGTAGAAGATCTTGGTCGTGGCGTCCGTGAACAGGAGACGGCCAATGTACTCGACCCCATCGTACCCGACGCTCAGGGAGACGAGGAACTTGTTGTTGTCGATCGTGATGACGCGGATCGGGTGCTCTGTTGATCCGGAGGCGGGCATAGTCTTTCAAGACTGTGCAGCGGGCTCAACCGTAACCTTTTGGGGCTAATTTTGGCGGCCCGTTCCCGCCCGAAGCACGTTGGTCCGAATTCACTGCACACAGCGAGGTAAAGGCATGGTCGTCGCGCGCCGTTTTTCATTTGCCGTCTCCATTTTCTTCTGCGCCGCATCCCTGGGAGCGCAGGCCCGTCGGCCGATCACCGATACGGATTTGTTCCGCTTCGTGTGGGCTGCCGACCCGCAGATCTCACCTGACGGATCGCAGGTCGCCTTCGTGCGCGTCACGGTCAACGAGGACAAGGATCGCTACGAGACCCAGATCTTCGTGGTGCCCGCCGACGGCAGTGCGGCTCCGCGCCCACTGACCTCGGGACGAAACGACCGATCCCCGCGCTGGTCGCCAAGTGGCCGCGAGCTCGCGTTCGTGCGCACTCCGGAACCCGTGGACGGGAAATCGAAGCCGGCCCAGATCTACCTGATCTCGATGACAGGTGGCGAAGCGCGCCCCATCACCGACGCCTCCAAAGGCGCCAGCAATCCGGTGTGGTCGCCCGACGGTCGCACCCTGGCATTTGTCTCGACACCCGACACCACCGTGGCGGACTCGGCGAAGAGATCCGCCGATACCGCGAGCAGGCGCCACGTCAGCGACGTGCGCATCATCACGCGCGCGCAGTACCGCTGGAACGGCGGCGGTTACACCGATCCCGGCGCGCACTCCCACATCTGGACCGTGCCGGCTTCATACGCACCAGGTGGCGCGCCGGCGAAGGCGAGGCAGATCACTTTCGGTGAGTTCGACGAGAACGAGCCGGTGTGGTCGCCCGACGGCGCGCGCCTGTATTTCACGTCCAATCGCAGGCTCGAGCCGTACTACGATCCCAGGAGCGACGAGCTCTACTCCGTGCCCGCTGCCGGCGGATCGATGGTGAAGGTTGCAGCGCTCGACGGCGGCATCGGGTCGATCGCGATATCACCGGACGGAAAGCGCATTGCTTTCACCGGAAGCGAGAACGCGAAGCCGCTCCGGTTCTACGACGAGGCCGACCTGTACGTCATGGACGCAACGCCCGGCGCCAAACCGCGCAATCTCACTACCGACTACGACTACGATGTCGAGGGCGGGCTGACCGCCGATCAGCATCCGCCGCGCGCGGGGAACGGCGGCGGAATCATCTGGGCAAAAGACGGCAGCTTGATCGTTGTCACTACCGAGAACGGACGCGCAAATCTGATGCGCTTTCCCTCGGCCGGGGGGAAGGGCAGCGCAGTGACATCGGGTGACCACGATGTCGAATCGTACACCGCGAGTGCCGACGGAACGAAGATCGTCGCTCTCGTCTCGACGCCGGTCAATATCGGTGATCTGTTCGTGTTCGACGCCGCCTCGCGCGCCCCGCTTCCTGCTGCACGTCAGATTACCCGGGTAAACGACGCGCTATTCAGTGCCCTCGACATTCCCGCACCCGAAGAATTCTCGTACAACAGCTTCGACGGCAAACGCATTCAGGGATGGATTCTCAAGCCGCCCGGCTTCAACGCGTCGCGGAAGTATCCGATGATCCTCCAGATTCACGGCGGGCCCAACTCGGCGTACGGCTACACCTTCACCCACGAGTTCGACTGGATGGCAGCGAAGGGCTACGTCGTGGTCTACGTCAATCCGCGTGGCAGCACTTCGTACGGGCAGGACTTCGCCAACATCATCCAGTTCCACTATCCCGGCGACGACTACAAGGATCTGATGGCCGGCGTCGACGAGGTGATCAAGCGCGGCTACGTCGACTCGACTCACATGGGAGTGACGGGCGGAAGTGGCGGGGGGGTTCTCACCAACTGGACCGTCGGCCACACCCACAGGTTCGCGGCAGCAGTGTCGCAGCGCTCGATTGCCGACTGGTCGGGCTTCTGGTACGCCGCCGATTTCACGCTCTTCAATCCGACGTGGTTTTCCGGCGCTCCATGGGAGTACCCGAAGCAATTCGCCGAGCTGTCGCCGATCACCTACATCTCCAACGTCACGACGCCGTTGATGCTGGTGGAGGGCGAGGCCGACATGCGCACCCCGCCGCCGATGGGCGGCGAGCAGATGTTCCGCGCGCTCAAGTACCTGCACAAGCCGACGGTGATGGTGCGCTTCCCGGACGAAACCCACGAGCTCTCGCGCTCGGGCAAACCGTGGCACCGGGTCGAGCGGCTACGGCACATCGTGGGTTGGTTCGATCGGTACCTTCAGGGGAAGGAGAGGCCGGAGTACGATGTTCAGTAACGCACTGCAAAAGAACGGGTGCGAGACGTCAGTAGCGTAGTAGCGAGCTAGCAGTTCACTACGTCGGGACGTCACCGGTGGCGCTCATAGCACAGGCAACTGCTTGTGCTCTGAAGGCGAGTAGAAACGTCCCGACGTAGTGAACCAATCACTGCCAGCCATGCCACTGACATCTCGCACCCGTTCTTTTGCAGTTTAGTTGTTCAGTTGCCGCCGCCGCCCGCCCTTTGGTAAACTTCGTTCCCCCCGGTAGGAGTCCGAATTGAACGTGCAGCAATCCATGATGACGAAAGCGCTTCGGCGCTGGCGCATCATTCCGGTGATCGTCATCGACGACGTCGCGCAGGCGGTTCCGCTCGCCAGCGCTCTCCTCGACGGTGGCTTGCCGATCGCCGAGATAACCCTGCGCACTCCCGCCGCGCTCGAGGCGCTGCGGCGGATGACCCAGGAACGCCCCGAGATCTTCGCCGGCGTCGGCACCGTGCTCAACGTGCGGCAGGCGGAGCAGGCGCGGAAAGCTGGCGCGCACTTCGTCATCTCGCCGGGCTTCAATCGCGCCGTCGTCGACTACTGCCTCGAGCACGATGTCCCGGTTTACCCCGGCGTCGCGACAGCGAGTGAGATCGAGGCCGGATTGGAGACCGGGCTCAATCTCTTCAAGCTCTGGCCGATCGTCACACTCGGCGGGCTCGAGTACCTGAATCTCCTCGCCGGTCCGTTCGCGGGTGTCGAGTTCAATCCGAGCGGCGGCATCACCGGTGCGACCTTCGAATCCTATCTCGCGCTCAAGAACGTCGTCGCCTGCGGCGGTCCCTGGGTCGCACCCCAGGACTGGATCTCCGGCGGTCAATTCGAAAAAATCCGCGCCGCCGTCCGCGACACCATCAACCGCGTCGACTCACTAGGCGCGACGCAGAAGCGAGTCGTTGAGTCGCGCGAGGCCGTTGCTCGGTAGCTTCACAGTCTGAGACCTCACCGCTGACGGCTGGCCACTGTAGTCAAAAAGGTGGCAGGTGGGAGACTTGGTCAGAGGCACGGGTGTGAGTTTATCCGGCGCGTTCCATAGTGGCGTGACGCAGCGAGAAGGCGAATAGAAAAACTGCTACCAGAGCATTCTGCGCGTCTCTCCCACCTGCCACCTTTAGGACTAGGGGTGCCAGTCGAAGCGGTCAGGCCCCAGCCATGCGGGTATCAGCCTCGAGGTATCCACTCGGCAACCCGACATCGAGAAAATCCCCGCGCACGACGCACCCGTTCAGGTGCCCGCGCTTCAGTAGCAGCTGCATGACGGGGATGTCGTCGAGCTCCTTGCCGCGGGGCAGCGTCGCATCGACTTCGTCGATCGTATCAAAGACCTCGGGCAGAAATACGTAGCGGCCCACTCCCGTGAATGCCGACTTCGCGCCGGCGAGATCGAACGTCTTGCTCTTCGGCCCCTTATCCGGAATTCGCTCGATGATGAACTCGTTACCGTTCACGCCGCCCGGATAAATCGACGTCGGCCCGTATCGGTCCCGGTTGTCGGCCGTAAGCTCAACGATTGCGACGACACTTTTTCCCGTCGCCCCGTACACGTCGATGAGCTGCCCCAATGCCGGCTTGTCGCCGATGAAAAGGTTGTCGGGTAGCGCCACCGCCATTGGCGATTGACGCGCGAAGGAGCGCCCGAGTCGGATCGCATCAGCCAGCCCGCGCGGATTCGGCTGCACCACGACATCGACTCTCGCCGGCATTCCCGAACCGCCCGCCGCGGCGCGCACGACTCTCTCCAGATCCGATTTGCCCGGCGCAGAGACGATCAGTACGTCGGTGATCCCGCTCGCCGCGCACTCTTCCATCACCCTGAGCACCTGGGCCTTTCCCCCGATCGGCAGCAGCTCCTTTGCACCGCCGTGGGTCAATGTCGCCATCCGCGTGCCTTTGCCGCCGCAGGGGATGAGTGCCCTGGTGACCCTCGGTCGGGGCTCGCTCATTTGCCCGACGTTTCCACTCTGGCGCCTGCCTCCGCATTGGTGAGCCACGTTCTGGCATCGAGCCCGAACGCGGATTTGTAGCTCGCGATCAGACTCGATTGCGCACCACTCAATGCGTCGAGCTCGCCGACGGCGATCGCGCACCCGCCCCACCCCGCGCCAGTGAGACGCGCGCCGCGCACGCCGCGAATTTTCCTTGCTTCACTCACGAACCAGTCGAGCTGCGGCGTCGAGCACTCGTACAGGGTCCGCAGAGATTCGTGCGACTGATACAGCAAATCGCCATCGACATCGCCGGTCTTCTTCAGCACTGCGACCAGACTTTCTACCCGCCGCGTCTCTTCAGTCACGTGCAACGCGCGCTTTTCCAGATTTCGCGGCAGATGCGCTGCCCGCACTTCCTCGGGCGTCGCCGCGGCAAGGTTCGCGAGCCCGGGCTGGCGAGCTCGCAACAGCTCGAGCGCTTCCTGACATTCCCGCTGCCTGACGTTGAACTGCGAGCCGCGCAGCGATCTCGGCGAATTGGTGTCGAAGATGAGCACCGCCTCCCGCATTTTCACCTGCTCCGTAGCGAGGGTATCACACCAGAGATGGAGCGCATGCCCCTTCTCGCCGAGCGCGGAGGCGAACTGGTCCATCACACCGCACGATACGCCGACGAACTGCGTCTCCACTCGCCATGACAGCAGCGCCAGATCCTTGAGTGACCGCGCATCATCAACGAGCTGAGCCAGGGTGATCGCGGTCGCCATCTCCAGCGCCGCCGACGAGCTCAGGCCCGATCCCGTCGGCAGATTGCTCGTCACGACCGCCTGTACCTGGGGCAACGCCGACTTGTCCTCGGCGAACGCAAAGACACCCGAGATGTAGTCCCACCATTCGCCGCTCCGTTCCACTAGGCGGGCATCGAATTCACCCGACTCGGCCGCGGTATCCGACACAATCCTGCTCCTGTCGGCGCCGGTGCGCTTCATCGCGACATAGGTGCGCCGGTCGATCGCGAGCGGAAGGACTTGCCCTCCGTTGTAGTCGGTATGCTCGCCGATCAGGTTCACCCGGCCTGGCGCCGAGCCGACCACATCGGGCTCACAACCGTAGGTCTTGAGAAAGAATTCCCGCGCCGCTGATGCGTTCATCGTTTCCACGAGTGGCTACCCATGCCGGAATTGTACCGGGAAAGACGGGAATGGTATTCTTATTCGATGACCGACGCCAAGCCGGGCACCACGGAGTACGTCCGCCGACTCGGCGTGTTCGACACGACGATGGTGGTCATCGGGGGAATCATTGGTGCCGGGATCTTCCTCAATCCGGCGATCGTCGCTCAGCGAGTGCACACCACGCCATTCATTCTCACCACCTGGGTGATCGGCGGAATCGTGGCGCTGATTGGCGCGCTCTACTTCGCCGAGCTGGGCGCGCGACGGCCGGAAGCGGGTGGCGGCTACATCTATCTCACCGACGTGTTCGGGCCACTACCGGCGTTCCTGTACGGCTGGACCTTCCTCTTCATCATCAATAGCGGCGGTATCGCTGCCGTCGCCGTCACCTTCGCGCGCTACACCGCCGATCTGTTCGCGCTGTCGCCGAGCTTCATCAAGCCGCTCGCGGCGGGCATCCTGGTAGCGCTGTCGGGGGTGAACTACCTGGGCGTTCGATCGGGGAGCATCACCCAGAACATTTTCACCGTGCTCAAGCTGCTGGCGCTGGCGGTACTGATCGCAACGGGAATCTTCTTCGGGCGGAACGCGGTGCCTGCGATCTCCAGCGGTGCCGACGTCATTCAGGGCATCGACACCGTCCGCGCCCTCGGCTACGCTCTGATCCCGGTGCTATTCGCGTACGGGGGTTGGCAGTACTCGAACAACATCGCCAGCGAGATCGTCGCGCCCGAGCGCACCATTCCGCGGGCGATGACGATCGGAATGTTCGTTGTCGTCGCGGTGTACGTGCTCGCCAACGTCGCGTACGTGCGCGTACTCGGCGCGGCGGGCCTCGCCACGAGTCTGGCTCCGGCGGCTGACACCATGCGCTCGGTGATGGGACCGATTGGAGGCGCGTTGATGGCAGCGGGAATAGTCGTCTCGACGATCGGCTTCGTGAACAGCGGCATTTTGTCGGCGCCGCGAATGCTGCAGGCGATGGCGGCGGACGGATTGTTCTTCAGGTTCGCGGCGAAGCTTCACCCCAAGTACCACACTCCGGCCGGGGGCATTCTGATCCAGGCCGTGTGGGCGATTGCCCTCGTGCTGTCGGGAACCTACGGCCAGCTGCTCGACTACGTCGTCTTCGGCGACTGGATTTTCTTTGGCCTGATCGTGGCGACGGTGTTCGGGTATCGCCGGCGCGACGCGCGTGGCGTTGGAACCGGCTCAAGCACGTACCGCGCGCCAGGCTATCCGGTTCTGCCCGCCCTTTTCGATCTCGTCGCAGCCTTTGTCGTCGTGAGCGCGATCTGGTCCAATCCCCGCAACGCGATGCTCGGCGTAGTGCTGATGGCGCTCGGCGTACCGGCGTTCCTTCATTGGCGGCGACAGAATCGCGTCGCGGCGATCGATCCATGAGCCCGACGGGGAAGTCCGGGCCTCGCCCGACGGGGCCGCGGCCGCTGACGAGCAGCCATCTCGAGTGGTCGAAGGCGCACGGCAACGTTAGGTACAATCTCGCCGTGAGCGGAGTGACGCCGCTCGACGTGACGCACATCGCGCCCTCGGTCGATGACTTCACGATGGTCGCCGACAACGAGTACGGTTGGCAGCCGCTGCTCGACCGAATCGCGCGCCGCTACGGCGTCGGGCCGGAGAACGTCGTGCTCGCGCACGGAACGTCGATGGCCAACCATCTCGTCTACGCCGCGTTGCTGGACCCCGGCGATCAGGTACTGGTCGAAAGTCCGGGCTACGATCCGCTGCAGGTGGTCCCCGAATTCATGCAGTGCGATGTGCGCACCTTTCAGCGCCGAGCCGCCGATCGTTATCGGCTCGACGTCGGGTTGATAGAGAGCGCGCTCACTCCGCGCACCGCACTCATCGTCGTCACCAATCTCCACAATCCGTCCGGCGTGCTGGCGACGCGTCGTGAGCTCGAAGCGCTGGCGCAATTGGCCGATACCTACGACGTCGATGTACTGATGGACGAGGTTTACCTCGAGTGGGTATACGGGCGCGGCGAGCCACACTCGGCGATCAATATCTCACCGCGGTTCGTGACGACCCGCAGTCTGACCAAGGTGTACGGGATGGCCGCGCTTCGCGCCGGCTGGATCCTCGCCGAGCCCGGCATCGCCGACCGAGTGCGAAAGCTGAACGGTCTGTTCACGAACTCGATGGCGCATCCGACCGAGCGACTCGCCGCGCGCGCCCTCGACCATGCCGACGCTCTCCTCGCATCCGGCCGTGCCCGCGTCGATGCGCACGCCAGGCTCGTCGCCGATTTCATCGCCGCCAATCCTCGGCTGTCGTGGACCCCGCCGGCCGCCGGGACGGTCGGTTTCGTGAAACTCGACACCGGCCGTGTCGACGAGTTCGTCGAGGAATTGCTGGCGGAGTTCGATACCCTGGTGGTGCCGGGCCGGTTCTTCGGAGCGCCGGACTACTTCAGGATCGGGTGGGGGATGGCGAGCCCAGTGCTGGAGGAAGGACTGAGGCGTTTGGGAAAGATGTTGGCCAAGTAGCGGGCCACCCCTCGTACAAAAGCGGGCAGCTGCAAGCTTTACAGCAGCCATGCCAACAGCACGGCACGTCCGCGCCCTTTCACCATTCCAACTGCGGACTCGGACGACGAGACGCGATGCTTCCCGAGAGCTGTCAGCGTGGCAGCTGTAAAGCTTGAGGCTGCCCGCTTACGTACGAGCGGTGGCCAGCCGAAGCGCGCGAATCCAGACCCCGCGAAAAGCTAAGACCCGTGCGCCCCCGGCGACCCAACCGACCTCTCCCTTCCGCGAACGATCTCGACTCTCAGCTCGTACCACCCATCCGCCTGATAATACAAAACCCGGACGTCGTGATGTCCTCCGGTCAAAGCCGCGAAATCGACGGTGGACTCGTGCGCCTTCCAATTGTCGATCACCAACGCGCCATCCAGCCAGACCCTCACCCCATCATCACTGATCGTCCGAAGCGTGTACTCGCCCGGCGCGAGATCGACCGAGCCTGACGCATCGACGACGAAGTTCTCGCGCGGCACGTTCGGGAGCGCGCGGTACCCCATGTAGTCCAATCGCGGGACGTGTACGGTCATGACGGAATCGAGGGAAGCGATCTTTTCGGGGTGCGAGCGCGGATCGCTGGCGCTGTCCGTCCATTTGAAGAATCGCGCCGTCCAGTCGATGCGCGGCTCGAAGCGTGAGTACGAGAATGTGTAAGGCCGACCCGCCGCAAGCTCGACCCCCGACGGGGATACCGTTGCCGCGCCGACGTATTCCATCGTCACCTTCCAGTCTCCGAGCGAATCCGGGTTGGGCGTCACGCCAATTGTGTCGCCAATCATACCGCTCTCGCTCGACACCGCTGCAATGCCGCGCCGATCCGTAACCCGCCAGCGGCCGCGCGGTCCCAACACGCGCAGCCGAAGGGGAACCTCTCGCGTGCTGTCGACCGGCCAGAGCCTCGGCGAGCGATAATCATACGGCCCCCACTCGTCGACGAGGATCGCCGAGCGCGGACGCCCGGCGAGTGACGTATCGGGCCGGGCCGGCATGAAACCGCCGCGCAGCG
Source organism: uncultured Gemmatimonadota bacterium (assembly GCA_946478895.1). The sequence goes on along the minus strand of CAMLDY010000004.1, from coordinate 35,913 downwards.
GGAGCACGCTGTCGATCAGCTCACGCGGTGCGCGCAGAAACCGCCGCGGCCAGGGCGCGGTGTCGATTGCGGTGTTGCCGGAAAAAGTGAAACGCGACGTGTCGCGCAGCGCCACGACGCTGTCGACCTCGACGAATCTGTTGTTGACGACGGAGAGTCCGCTGGTGTTGGCGGCGCGCACCCCGACTCTCGCGCGTCCGAGCAGGTTGCCGTCGACGACGTGATCCCGGCTTCTGGTGTCGCGGTGCTTTGGGTAAGCCCAGTCCGACGGCTCTATCGGGTCCGCCCACAGTCTGATGCCGGTGGAATCTCCGACGATGATGTTGGCGACGATGGTGTCGTTCTGGCCGTGCTCGATCGCAATCGCGGTACGGTTGTCGACGAACCGGTTGGCGACGATGCGCGACGAGAAGCTGTAGCCGCCCCACATCCCGTACTCCGAGCCCTCGACGAAATTCTGAATGAAGGAGTTCCGGCTGAAGGTCGCCTCGATGCCGTTGGCCGGCGCGAAGCTGAAGTCGTTCATGTAGAACAGGTTGTCATTCGCCCCGCCCTCACCGGTGTCCATGGTGCTCTGGCCGGCCCACAGAAAAACGCCGTCGCCGCCGTGGGTCATCGAATTGTAGGCGACGATGTTCCTGTTGCTCTGCTCGTAAATGAGGAGGTCGGCTGCATCCTGCCCGCGACGATAGAAGCCTTCGCTGTAGCCGCGCACGTTGTAGTCGGCGCGGTTGTGCATGATGGTGTCCCCGCTCGATCGGTATAGTCCGATCCCAAGGCCCGAATTGAACGAGAAGTTGTTGTTCCAAATGCGCAATCCGGTCGAGCGGACGAGCATCAGACCGTTCATGCCCTGGGTCACGGTGTTGTCGCGGATCTCGCCGCCGGCGACGTCCAGCAGATACGCGCCCGCCCCGTAGCGCATCCACTCGTTCTCCTCGTTGTGGTGGAACGACAGCCAGTCGATCAGGCTCTCGTGCTCGATCACGCTGAACAGCCTCGGCTTCCAGTTGTAGCCGAGATCGTTGTCGACGAGAGTGAGACCGCGCGTTCCGCGCGCGAGGATGCCGAACTTGTACCCCCTGATGCGGGCGTTGAGGATGCGGATGTTGCGACCGCCGTCGATCAGGACGGCGATCCCGCCGCGCTCGTCGGGATTGGCGTCGGGCGACGATCCCTCGAGCGTCGCGCCGGCAAAATCCACCGTGATGTTATCGCCACGCACGACGATGACGGGTGAATCGGCCGATGGCGCGGGCAGACGGTAGGTGCGTGGTGCTATGCGCGCGGACCGGGTGATCACCAGCCCCTGTCGAAGCTCGATTGGCGACTGCGCGCGCGCGATCCCGCTCAGCGTCGCACAGCACGCCACGACCAGCAGAGATAACCGCACTCTACGGATTATGACGTGCTCTATTCTTCGGGCCTGCGCGGCCATGTGCCGCGCTCGCTGTGTTGGGGCGCATCGGCTTTTCGCTGCGCCCTCGCTCCCCGCGCGCGCTCGACGGCAATCTCTCCGTAAAAGGCCTTGAGAACCCCGGAAAAAATGAGCTCGTGCATCTTGCTGGGTCTGAACACAATGTCCGAATCGCGGCGTGGTCCCTCGAGGCTTTCGGCGAGAGTGCACAGAGCCGCGACGACCGTCTCGATCGCCTCTTGCCGGTAGCGCGCGGACGCGACGTAAAGAGCGACGCCGGTCGCGAAAGTCGTGGCGTCGCCGTCGCGCAGGAACGACCGCATCGCTTCAACAGCGTTGCTGGTGTTCTCCGGAGCGGTTATCGCCTGATACCGCTCGGGCGGAATTCCATGAGTCGTTTCGTTCATCTCAAACAGAAGCGGTCGTGGGCGAATGTTCGTAAAGGGGCCGACAAATCGCCAGTGCCCGCGGTTCGCTTGACTGATACGCCGTTGTCATACGTTTGCAATTCGCTGACTAGACAATCTCCTGCACGCGTGAGTCGTCGATAAAAACCCTTGCCCGGTTGCATTGATACTCCAATATTGGCGCGCGCTCGCAACCGAGAGGAGACGTGCCCCACCCGCTGAGACTCCTCGCATTGGTGCCACTGTCCCTCCCGCTCGTTGCGGTTACCGCGCCGAGCGAGCGGTTTCACGCGCTGCCGAAAAGCGACGCCGAGCCGCCGGCACTGATCAACATCAGCAAGAAGTCAAAGACCGTCGAGGTGAACATCACCGCCTCGGTGACGACGTTGTCGCTGATGCCCGGCGTCACCAGCGAAGTCTTCGCTTACAACGGACACGTACCGGGACCGACGCTCGACGTGCGTGAGGGCGACCACGTCATCGTGCACTTCCACAACCGGCTGCCGGAGCCGACGACGGTGCACTGGCACGGGATCCATCTGCCGTTCGAGTCCGACGGAAGTCCGTTCCACCCGATCAAGCCGGGCGAGAGCCACGACTACGAATTCACCATCCGACCGGGCACTGCAGGCACCTACTGGTATCATCCGCACCCCGACCGCCGCACCGGCTACGCGATTGGCAAAGGGTTGTTCGGCGCGATCATCGTCCGTGCCGCCGACGATCCGTTGCCCGCGACTATCCCCGAGCGACTGCTCATCCTTTCCGACAACCGTTTTCTGAACGACGGCACTATCGATTTCCCTGATCCGGCGACGGTTCGGGGCGGCGTCGACGAAGAGAACGGCAGGGAAGGGCCGGTGCTCTTCGTCAACGGTCACGTGATGCCGACGCTTACGATCCGCCGTGGTGAGGTGCAACGCTGGCGCATCATCAATGCGTCGGCGGGCCGGATTTACCGCATCGCACTTGCCGGACACACCATGCTCCACATTGGGAGCGACGGCGGATTGTTCGAGACACCACGTGAGGTGAAGGAGCTTCTGCTGGTTACGGGGGAGCGTGTCGAGGTCCTGGTTCGCGGCGGCGATCCAGCGGGCACGAAGGCGCTGCTCCAGGATCTCCCTTACGACAGGTACGCGCCGCAGACGAGGCCCAGGGATTGGAAGACCACCCTGGACCTGCTCACCCTCGAGACCACCAACGAGCCGCCTCTGGCGCCGATCGCGATCCCCACGCACCTGCGCATTGTCCCACCGCTCGATACCACCAAGGTCAGCGCAGTTCGCACGGTTGTCTTCGGTCAGGGAATCATCAACGGCAAAACCATGGACATGGCGCGCGTCGACGTCAGCACAAAGGTCGGCGCCACCGAGATCTGGGAGATCGAGAACGTCGTCGGCATGGACCACCCGTTCCATCTCCATGGATTTCAGTTTCAGGTCCTGGATCGCGATGGAGTCGCAGAGCCTTATCGCAGCTGGAAGGACATGCTCAACATCCCGAAGCACTCGACGGCGCGCATCATCGTCCGCTACGACGATTATCCCGGGAAGTGGATGTTCCACTGCCACATCCTCGACCACGAAGACCACGGCATGATGGGAGTTCTGGAAGTCAGGCAATAACAACGAGGAGGCATGGTGACGCGACGGCCGATTAGTTCCGTGCAGCATGCAGTGTCGTTTGTGGCAGTTTGCGCCACCGTGGCTGGCTGCACCGCACCGGGTTCATCGATGTCGTTTGCATCGAGCTCGAACACCTCGCAGAACGAAGTCGCGCAGCAGGATCAGATCGCGCGCGGCCGCTTTCTCGTCATCAGTCACGATTGCGGCGGCTGTCATGGCGGCGGCTCGAATCCCGCCTCGGATCGCTGGCTGACCGGGGTGAAAGATACGACCGACGAGTTTCACATCGGGCCGTTCATCACTCGACCCAAGAATCTCACTCCAGATAACACCACCGGCATCGGGCGATTCTCCGAGCGTCAGATCTTCAACTCGCTGCGCTACGGCCTGAGGCCTGAGGAGACTCCGGACGTCGAGATTACTTCGACCACTCCCGGGCAGGGAAATTTCCCCGCCCATCCGCACTATCTCGCGCCGCCGATGCCGTGGATGGCGTGGCGCCACATGCCCGATCAGGATCTGTGGGCGATCGCGGCGTATCTCAAGAAAGGAGTCAAGCCCGTTCGCAACAAAGTCGAGGACAGCGAAGGCCCGCCGGATTTCTGGGCCAGCGAGATGACGCCCGCGAAGATCGGCACCTACCCCGCCGCGGCGTTTCCGACGGCGAACGAGCGTCAGTAGCGACTTCCAGAAGGACGCCGAGCGCCATCGCTGGCTACGGACAACTCCAACTCAACGGGTGCGAGACGTGAGTGGCATAGATGCCAGTGATGAGTTCACGACGTCGGGACGTTTCCAACCGGAGTACGGCACAAGCGGCTGCCTGTACCGTAAATGCGACCAATGACGTCCCGACGTAGTGAACTACCAGCTGGCCACTACGCTACTGACGACTCGCACCCGTTCCGTTGCACTTGTCCGTCTGCCCGTTCAGCGCGGTCACGACTTCACCGCCACATCAACGGAGTACCCGTCCTTGGCGAGCAGCATCCGCAATAACTCCACCGCGCTGTCGTTGGCGTGACGAAGGAGCTCGAGCTGGGAACCGGCGGCGGTCAGCTGCGCGCGCGCCTGACGCTGGATCGCGTCGCGATCCTCGGGAGTGAACGGATTCCACAGCCCACCGTGCTCATCGTAGGTGCGCATGTCGCGGATCTCGACGGCGATGAGTTTGGCGGGAGGGATGCGGACGGTGATGCGCCGGTTCGCGTGATCGATGCTCACGTCGGGATTGTCGCGCAGATCGATGCCCGCGAGCAGCCGCCCCGTGACCACCACGAGTGAGCGCTTCGTCGAGCCGTACCAGGTGTTCTGATAGACAATCACGTCGCGCACCATCGCTTCGCTGGAGACCAGCTTCGCCACGGCTTTGACCTGCTGCACCACGACGTCGTTGGTGATGTTCGTTGCGCCGGCGCGGCCGCTGAACGCGCCCGGCACCAGCCGCGTCGCGCAGTACCCGAACGCGATGAGGATGATGAGGGCGACGAGGACGAGGGTCGAGCCGATTCCGAAGATCCGGAAGCGCGGGGCCGGGGAGGGCGGGGCGGTCATCTTCGAAAGACGGTCGGGAGAAAGGGGCGCAACTCCATGGCGGACAACTGCAACGGAACGGGTGCCAGACGTCAGTGGCACAGATGCCGGTTTTTTGGTTCACGACGTCGGGACGTTTCTAACCGGAGCACGGCACAAGCAGCTGCCTGTACCCTGAATGCCACCAATTACGTCCCGAGGCTGTGAACTACCAGCTGGCCACTACGCTACTGACATCTCGCACCCGTTCAGTTGCAGTTGTCCTTGCGAACCCTAGTGCGCCGTGTTCCCCCGCTGCGCCCCCTTCATCTCTCCGGACTTCCTCCTCACCGCCGGCTTCGCGACGCAGCACCATTCCTCGAGCATACCGTCGTCCGCGCGGTCCCAGGCCTCGGGCACCGGCGCGAGCCGGCGCTTCTCACCCACCGTCTCGAAGCAGAGCCAGCCGTAAGCGAACTCCGCCGCAACCGGTGCCCGGGTATCTCGCCCGCTATTGCGACGATCTTCGCCGCTTCGCCGCTCGCTGCTGTCGGTGCGATCCTCGTCGAACACCCGGCGCTGGCTGAAACGACGCTCGGCCGCCGATGGATGGACTTGCCACACATCCCAGATTCGTCCCTGCCGGTCCTTGAACGTCCTGTGGGTCACCGATTTTTTCGCGCGCAGAAGTTAGCGGAGGCGCTGCGAATTTCTTGCCAGCGGGGCGAGGGCTCTTGCTGAGGCAGCGCTCCGCGAGCTCGAACTGCAACGGAACGGGTGCTGGCTTAACTCCAAAGGAACGGGTGCTCTTAACTGCAACGGAAGGGGTGCGGGACATGAGTAGCATAGATGCGAGTGATCGGTTCACTACGTCGGGACGTCACCGGTGGCGTTGATGGCAAAGGCAACGGTCTGTGGCGTTGTGCGAGTAGAAACATCCCGGCGTTGCCTGTGCCGTAACCCGAGTAGAAACGTCCCGACGTTTTGAACCCGTCACTGGTATCTATGCTACTCACGTCTCGCACCCGTTCCGTTGCAGTTAAGCCAGCACCCCTTCCGTTGCAGTTAAATCCGCACCCGTTCCGTTGCACTCAAGAGAGTGCCCGTTCATTTGTGGTCACCGCAGTCCGCTCTACGCGCAAAGGATTGGGTGGACGGGTCGGCCCCGCCCCCACCCCGATCGCATCGATGGCGCTCGCGATCTCGTCCAGATCCGGCGCCGTCAGCTCGAGCGTCGCCGCCCCGATCCAGCCGTCCACCTGCGACGGTGAGCGCGCCCCCACGATCGCTCCCGTCACGCCCGGCCACATCAGCGTCCACGCCACTGCCACCGCCGAAACCGTCGTGTCGTGGCGGGCAGCAATTGGCCGCAGCGCGTCGCGCAGCTTGAGGTTCTTCTCGACTTTCGGCGTCTGAAAATTTGCCGACCGCCTCCGCCAGTCGTCCTCGGCCATTTGCTTCACCTTGTCGAGCGAGAACGATTCGGTGAGGATCCCCGACTGCATGGGGCTGTACACGATCACGCCCGTCCGATGCGCTTTGCACCACGGGATCTCCGCTGCCGCCGCGTCGCGCCTGATCATCGAGAACGGAGGCTGCAGGGAATCCACGTGCCGTAGCGAGTCGATCCGGCGCAGCAGCGACACGTCGAAGTTGGACACGCCGATCGCGCGCACTTTGCCCTGCTCAACCAGCTGCTCCATGATCCGCCAGGATTCCTCAACCGGAATCGAGTCGTCGGGCCAGTGGAACTGGTACAGATCGATCCGTTCGACGCCGAGCCGGCGCAGGGAATCCTCACATTCGCGCCGGATGTGGGCGAGCGAACGGATCGCGTCCTTCATCCGATCCCTGGCGTCCCAGACCATCCCGCACTTGGTGAAGATGTACGGCCGGCCGTCTTTGCCACGCCCCTTCAGCATTCTGCCGACGACTTCCTCCGAGTGGCCGAGCCCGTACACCGCGGCTGTGTCGATCCAGTTGATGCCAAGCTCGAGGGCGTGATTCATCGCCGCGATTGATTCGTCGTCGTTCTGCGGGCCCCAACCGTAGGTCCAGCCGCCGCCTCCGATCGCCCACGCGCCGAAACCGGTGCGCGTGATTTCCATGTCGGTGGTCCCGAGCCGGCGGACGGGGAGATTCGTTTTCAAGTGCAACTCCTGCCTGAAGCGTTCTGTAGAGGCGTCGCGTTCATCTTACTCGACACCGGCGGTGGACGCGACATAGAATAAGGTGTGCGCGATTCACTATCCGTACCCGTGAGTGAGGCGTGGCCCGAGCTTCCGCTCGAGCAGTGGGCCGACACCCAGACCACGCTCCACCGCTGGACCCAGATGCTGGGCAAGACGCGGCTCGCGCTCGCGCCGATGCAGAACCACTGGTGGCAAATAACGCTCTACGTCACCAGCCGCGGCCTTACCACATCGCCGATGCCCTACGAGGGCGGCAGCGTCGAAGTCGCTTTCGATTTCGTCGATCACCAGCTCGTCGCCGAAACCAGCGACGGCGACCGCCGAACCATGCCGCTGGCGCCGCGCTCCGTCTCCGACTTCTACGCCGACTACACCGCAATGCTTCGCGAGCTCGGCGTCGATGCGAGACTTTACCCGGTGCCGATGGAGATGGGTGATACGCTGCCTTTCACCGAAGACAACATTCACCGCGCGTATGATGCAGATGCCGCGCACCGGTGCTGGCAGGCGATGGCGCAGGCCGATCGCGGGCTGAAGGATTTTCGCGGCAGCTTCATCGGCAAATCGAGTCCGTCGCACTTTTTCTGGGGTGCCTTCGATCTGGCGTGCACGCGCTTTTCTGGACGGACCGCCCCAGCGCACCCGGGCGGAGTTCCCAACTGTCCCGACTACGTCACCCGCGAAGGCTACTCCCACGAGTGCATCAGCGCTGGCTGGTGGCCTGGGACAGTTGGCGGACCAGTCGCCGAGCCAGCGTTCTACGCCTACGCGTACCCCGAACCGGCCGGCTGCGACGTCGCCCCAATCAGGCCCGAAGGCGCGTACTACAATACGCAGCTGCACGAATGGATTCTGCCCTATGAACACGTGCGCACCGCCGCGGATCCGGCGCGGGCTATGCGCGACTTTTTTCAAAGCACCTACGACGCCGCGGCCGACCGCGGCAAGTGGGATCGAGCAGCCCTCGAGCGACCAACAGGCTGGCAACCACCGCCATCGGTCGCTCGGTCGTGACACTACCCCGCGCGGGAACGAACTTCGCGGTAATGCATGCGGAATTCGAAACAGCCAGTTCACCCAAGGAGCCGAAACATGAGAGCCCGAGACATCATGACGAAGAAGCCCGAATGCTGCACCCGCGACAACACCGCGCGTGAGGCCGCCAGGGTGATGCGCGATCGCGATTGTGGGGTCGTGCCCGTCGTCGATGACGCGGGGCGCGTCGTCGGGATCGTCACCGACCGCGATCTCGCGGTGCGCGTGGTCGCTGCGGGAAAGGACGCCAACACCCGGCTCGCCGACGTCATGACGGGTTCCCCGGCGGTGTGCAATCAGGATGACGACCTCCGCGACGTCGAGCAGAAGATGGCGGAGCTGCAGATCCGCCGCATCCCGATCGTCGACGCCGGCGGAAGGTGTCTGGGCATTATTTCCCAGGCCGACATCGCCCGCGCGGCGAGCATCGACGACGGGGTCGTCACCGGCGAAGAAGTCGCGCTTGTCGTCGAGCAGATCTCGCAGCCGACCCACCGCGCGCGCAGCCGCGCCGAGGTCGAGCAGACATCCGGGTTGGAGCAGCAACAGATCTGAAGCCAGGCGCGTTATCGGCGCGCGCCGTCGCTCGTCCTCAGATAGGGATACGAAGGGGACGAAGTGAAGAAATACTGCAATTTCTGCGGCGAGCCGATGCAGGCGGATCAGAAGGAGTGCAAGCAGTGCGGATGGGACATCTCGCACAACGGTCCGCCATCCACCGACCCGGGTGATACCAAGGCCCGGGTCGGCGTAGCGCTGGGACTGATCGTCGCCTACGCCGTCGTGTGGTTTCTCGTTCAGGGCGCGCCCTTACCCGCCCTCGCCGACGAGACCCCGCGGCCCCAGCCGGTCGCAGCCCCCGAATACGATTATCAGCCGGCGAGCGAGCCGGCGACCGCGATCGGCACCGTCTCCGACGCGGTAGCGACCGCGCCGACAACTCCCGCCAAACCTTCGGCGCTGATCAACATCAAGCTCGCCGATACGCGGAGCTCCACCATCGGCCCGCGCGACGCGCTTCAGTACGCCTTCCAGCTGCCCGATACCGATCAGAAGTGCAAGCTAGTCGGAACGACCAAGGGCGTCGGCGGATTCGGACGCAACATCGAGGTCTTCCTCCTTACCGATGATGAGTACGTGTTCTGGCACGCCAACCCGGCCGCGATCGTCAACTCGTCGTGGGAGACCTTCCGCGGGTCGGAGAACACCCTCGACTATGAGCTGCCGGGGCCGGGCGTCTATCACTTCATCGTGTCCAACGAGATGTCGGCGACGCCCCAGAGCATTGCGGTAAAAGCGCAGGTTCGCTGCACCCACTGATTCCGCCCAGGTGGGTGGACCACCACTCCAGGCTTGTCACTCCGGGTAAACCCGGCATATTGGGCGCACCCGAACCGCGGTGAGTCCATGCAAAGTCAGACCACTGTGCTGCTCGCCAGCGTGCTCCTCTCGACGGTGGGGCTGATCGACTACAGTCCGGACCGCACCGAGCACGCAGCCCCGCGTGTAGTCATCAACGACAATCGGCGACCGGCGGGGGTCCTTCGCGACGGCCGCCTCGAGCTAAGGCTCGACGTAGTCAATGGCCAATGGTTTCCAGAAGCTGAGAATGGTCCGAGCGTCGTCATGCAGGCTTTCGCCGAGCACGGGCGCGCACCCGAGATCCCTGGTCCGCTCATCCGCGTGACCGAGGGAACCGAGATAGACGTGGTCGTCCACAACACGCTGGCGGATTCGGACATCGTCGTCCACGGGCTGCACAGCCGTCCGGCTGCAGGGGACGATGGTCTGCGCATTCCCGCCGGCCAGACTCGCGAGGTGACTTTCCTCGCCGGCGCCCCGGGCACCTACTTCTATTGGGGCACGACGACCGGCAAGCCGCTCACGTTCCGCGTCGCCAAGGATTCGCAGCTGTCCGGCGCCATCATCGTCGATCCGAAATCGGTCGCACGCGCAGCCGACCGCACCTTCGTCATCGGGATTTACAGCGAAGATCCCGACAGCGCCGCGGGAAGGACGCCTCATCCGCGCGAGATCGTCGTCATCAACGGGAAAGCGTGGCCCAATACGGAGCGCTTCACGTTCACCGAAGGCGACACTGTTTCATGGCGCGTGATCAACGCCAGCGTCGCGCCGCATCCGATGCATTTGCACGGATTCTATTTTCAGCTCGACCGCGTGGGGACCGGGGATGCCGACAGAGTGCTGCCCGTGACCGCGGTCAGGCAGGCGAATACCAACCTGATGCCGCCCGGCAGCACGATGGCGATTCGCTTCGTGCCTACCCGTCCCGGCAACTGGCTGTTCCACTGCCATCTGGCGGCGCACGTCGATGGCACGAGCACGCTCGAAAACATTCTGAATCGCCGTCCGATCGAAGAAGTAGAGAGCACTCACGCTGCCATGCACCGCAGTGCGCATGAGATGGGAGGCCTCGTCATCGGCATCCACGTTCTGCCGCGCGGCGCGCAGCCCATCGCGTCGACAAAGGAGCCGCAGCGCCTCCGACTCGTCATTCAGACCTCACCGTACGGGTACAACCGGAATCCCGCCTACGGCTTCGTGCTGCAGGAAAGCACTGATCCGCGCAGCGATTCGGTGGCGCTTCCCGGTCCTACGCTGTTTCTGGAGAAGGACAGGCCGGCGCGGATAACGGTAGTCAACAGATTGAAGGTTGCGACGTCGGTGCACTGGCACGGCCTCGAGATCGAAAGCTATCCCGACGGAGTGCCGGGCTGGAGTGGAACTCCGGGCCGGCTTGCACCGGCGATTCAACCCAACGACTCATTCATCGCCGAGTTCACTCCGCCGCGCGCGGGGACGTTCATTTACCACTCACACGTGAACGAGCTCGTGCAAACCAACTCCGGGATGTACGGCGCGATCATCGTCACCGATTCGGCGCATCGCTTCGATTCGAGGGTGGACAAGATCGTGCTCGTCGGCGGGGGCGGACCGGGCAACATCGAGCGCCGGTCGATCGGGATGGTAAACGGATCGATCAGGCCACGAATGGACCTCGATGCCGGCGTGACCTATCGGCTGCACCTGATCCAGATCCATCCGCAGGCGGTGGTGGTGTTTCGGCTCGGCGACGATTCGACGACGGCCACCTGGACTCCGGTAGCAAAGGATGGTGCTGATCTTCCGGCCGAGGAATCTCGGCCGACCAGCGCGCGGGTTGTGATGGGCGCTGGCGAGAACGGCGAGTTCCTCTACACGCCCGAGCGGCCGGGGCTGCAAAGACTGGAGATGCGAACCCAGCTGGCGGGCTGGTTCGTGCCGCTGATGATCACCGTCAAGCCGGCGCCGAAACTCGTCAGGAACTGATCCGCGGCTTCGGGGGCCTGCGGAACCCTCCTTGCAACCACTCAGGCGTCCGCCCGAGCGTCCGAGGGAGTGTGAACCGCATACTGATCAAGTGCCCGCAGACAGGAAAGATGATTTACACGGGTTACGCGATGGATCCGCAGACATTCGAGGCCTCGCCGATCGAGGAGATGGACCCGATCGAATGTCCCGCCTGCCATCAAATCCATCGCTGGACGAAGAAGGACGCGAGGTTCGAGCGGGATCCCAACGAATAGGCATCGCCGGTGGGACGGTCCGCGGAGTTCGGGGCGCCACGGACGAGACTGCAAATGAACGGGTGCGAGATGTCAGTAGCGTAGTGGCCGGTTTGCGGTTCACTACGTCGGGACGTCACCGGTTGCATTCCACGTTCAGGCTACTGCTTGTGCCGTACTCCGGTTAGAAACGTCCCGACGTCGTGAACTCATCACCGACATCTATGCCACTCACCAACTCGCACCCGTTCTTTTGAAGTTCACCCGTGACGTCTCGCCCCGTCCTTTGCCAGTTCGACGACCCCGATCGAACCCCGAAAGCTCCATCTCAGCCTTTCCCCTAAAAGGTCCTCCTTCCTCACCGGAAAACCCCGTTTCTTTTCCCCGTTTTCTTCGTGTTGATAGCAGCCGCCCGTTCGCGGCGCCATCACACAAAGGAGCGCACCTTTTTATGAGATTCAGAACTCCAATGCTGTCCGCCGCCGCGATGATTCTGGCGGTTGGCGCAGTTGCTTGCAGCACCGACCTCGCTGGCCCGCCGCCGACCCTCGATGACCAGACCATCGACGCCGACATCGCCGCCACTTCGGGCGACGCCGTCGCTTCGCAGATCACCGGGTTCACCGACAACGTTGCCGCCGCGGGATCCTTCAACATGGTATCGCCGAGCTACAACGTCGTCACCTCAGGTGGCGCTTCGGCCAGGCCGTCGTTCAACGGCATCTCGGCCAGCTGCAGCTACGCCGACGGCCGCTACAGCTGCGCGGCGACGACCGAGGGCGGCATGACCGTCACCAGATCGTTCGCGTTCTATGATGCGCAGGGCAACACCGTGCAGAACTTCGACGCGACCAAGGTCGAATCGGTGAATTTCCACGCGCAGATCGATGGAAACTTCCAGCGCGATCTGTTCTGGACGGCCGGCATCCACAGGAGTCAGGACCTCACCGTCAGCGGCCTCATCAGCATGAGCCCGCAGCGCAAGTGGAACGGACTCGGAAGTGGCGCTGACACCGTCACGCATATCGGTTTTGACGGCATCAGAAGTCTGGCGGGCATAGCCGCGGACACCGTCAACAACGTCGTGATGCCCGGCCCCGACGCAGCGAGCCAGATTCCGCTCAGCGGCAACATTGTCGTCGGCGTCGACTACACTGCGTCACTAGAGGGCGCGACCGGCAGCGTCAGCAAGGAAGTGAAGCGCCGGGTCGTCGTCACGTTCGACGGTACCAACACTCCCACGCTCGAGATCGGCAGCATGACTTGCCTGCTGCACCTCGATACCCATGCCGTGGATTCCTGCCAGTAGATTGGATCATCGTTAACAAAAAAGCGCCGCGGATTCTCCGCGGCGTTTTTTTTTCTCGCATCTGGCGCCATTCCAGCGTGATTGAACGAGCTTATAGTCACACGGGTATCACAGGCATCAAGGAAGACTACCAGCTGGCGGCAATCGGCGGAGCAGCGGGCGGCTCCGAGCCATGGTTGGATGAAAAGCCGCGCGTCGGACGCGCGTGCAGTTATCAAATACATGCTCAGTGCCGCCAGCCGCTCCGCTCACTGCTCCCCGCTGGTAGTTTTCAGTAACGCTTCTACTCCGAAAATGACTCTGCCTAATCACCGCCTCGTTTTGTCTACTCTCATCTCTGCAACCGCGCTCGCCTGCGCGCCCCCCACCGTTATGACCAACACGGGCCAGGCGCCGGCGACTTCGACCCCCAGCTCCGGCAATCCGTTCTTCGTCGAGAGCACCCTCCCGTACCACGCTCCGCGCTTCGACCTGATTCGCAACGAGGACTACCAGCCCGCGTTCGACGAAGGGATGCGGCAACACCTCGCCGAGATCGATGCGATCGCGAAGCAGACGGCGCCGCCGACTTTCGAGAACACCATCGTGGCGATGGAGCGGAGCGGCGCGCTCCTCACCCGCGTCGCTAAGGCGTTCAGCGGCGTCTACGGCGCGAATACCAACGACACCCTGCAGCACGTTCAGGAAGTCGAAGCGCCCAGGCTCGCCGCCCACAACGACGCGATCTATCTGAACGACCAGCTGTACCAGCGGGTGAAAAGCATCTACGATCGGCGCAATGCAGGTGACCTGACGCCCGAGCAGAAGGAACTGGTCGAACGCTACAATCGCGATTTCGTGCGCGCGGGCGCCCGACTGTCCGAGGCGGACAAGATTCGAATGCGCGCTCTGAACAAGGAGCTGTCGGAGCTTTCGTCAGAGTTCACCCGGAAGCTTCTCGCCGGCACCAAGGCGGGCGCGCTCGTCGTCGACAATGTCTCCGACCTCGCCGGCCTGACCGCCGACGAGATCAAGACGGCATCCGAGGCGGCAAAGGATCGCGGTCTCACCGGCAAGTGGGTGCTCCCGCTCCAGAACACCACCCAGCAGCCGGCCCAGGCCGAGCTCACCAATCGCGCGGTGCGGCAGAAGCTGTTCGAGCTCTCTACCATGCGCACCTCACGTGGCGACAGCAACGACACCAAGAACACCATCAAGCGGATGGCCGAGCTGCGCGCCGAGAAGGCGAAGCTGCTCGGCTACCCGACGTGGGCGGCGTACGCGCTGGAGACCCAGGGCGCGAAGACTCCCGAGAACGCCATCAAGCTGTTGACCGATTTGGTTCCTGCCGCGACTGGGCGAGCGCGTGAGGAAGCCGCCGACATGCAGAAGCTGATCGACTCGCAGGGCGGCGGTTTCAAGCTCCAGCCGTGGGACTGGCAGTACTACGCCGAGCAGGTGCGGAAGGCGAAGTACGATCTCGATGAGTCGCAGATCATGCCGTACTTCGAGCTTAACAACGTGCTGCAGAACGGCGTTTTCTTCGCCGCCAACAAGCTCTATGGCATCACCTTCAGGGAGCGTCACGACATTCCGGTCTATCATCCGGATGTCCGCACCTTCGAGGTGTTCGACGCGAATGGTCAGCCGCTGGCGCTTTTCTACGCTGACTACTTCAAGCGAGACAACAAGCAGGGCGGCGCGTGGATGGATCAGTTCGTCGATCAATCGAAGCTGATGGGCACGAAGCCGGTGGTTTACAACGTCGCGAATTTTACGAAACCCGCGCCCGGTCAGCCGGCGCTGCTAACGTATGACGATGTGACCACCATGTTCCACGAGTTCGGTCACGCGCTGCACGGGATGTTCTCCAACGTCGAGTATCCGACGTTGTCGGGGACGAGTGTGCCGCGCGATTTCGTGGAGTTCCCGTCGCAGTTCAACGAGCACTGGGCACTCGACCCGACGGTGTTCGCGAACTACGCCAAGCATTATCAGACCGGTGCGCCGATGCCCGCGGCGCTGGTGGCGAAGATCAAGAATTCGCAGACCTTCAATCAGGGTTTCGCGTTCACCGAGCTGCTCGAGGCGTCGCTGCTCGATTTCGCGTGGCACACCCTGGCGCCCGGGACGATTCCGTCCGACGTCGATTCCTTCGAGGCCGCGTCGCTCCAGCGATTCAACGTTGCGGTGCCCGAGATCCCGCCGCGCTATCGCAGCACGTACTTCTCGCACATCTGGGACGGCGGCTATTCCGCCGGCTACTATGCGTACACATGGAGCGAAGTGCTCGATGACGATGCTTACGCGTGGTTCCGCGAGCACGGCGGTCTCACTCGCGAGAACGGCCAGCGCTTCCGCGACATGGTCCTGTCCCGCGGTGGAACCGAAGACGCGGCGGCGATGTATCGCGCGTTCCGCGGCCGCGATCCGAGTGTCGACGCACTGCTCGAATCCCGCGGACTGAAGCCCCCGACTTCGCCTTGACTTAACTCCCGCCGGCCGCGTGCTGCTTCGGCATCGCGGTTGGCGGTCGGTGACGGTGTCCTCTTCGGGCCAGAGTCCTCGCCTGCCGCTCGCCTTGCGGCTTCGCGTCACCGCGCCGCGGAATGACAACTTTGGCGGCGCTGGCTGCGGATGGCCCTATGAGGACACCGTCACCTCCCTGCACGGGGTCGTACTCACGCGGCCGCTGGCTCCGCCGGCCCGGGCCGCTTATCGCGCAACCTTTTGCACGGGCGCGCCGAGCTCCGCTCGGCACGCTCCCGCGTGTAGGCGATTGATTCCCCGCAGTTCGCCGGCGTGACCGCGGGTCAACATTCAACGCGCGGCCCAAGGCGCGACGAAAGTGTCAGGTATCTCGCGGATCCCAGAGGGAAGGCGGAGGAGGTCCTCGCAGCGAGCCCGACTTTGCGACAAGGAGACCCGCGAGTGAGCAGAGCGAACGAGCGCAGTTAGGGGCTCCGCCCGAGCAAAGTCCGCGAGCGAAGCAGGACCTCCTCCGCCGTACCGGCGAAGATGCGTCTGATTCCTGACAGCCCATGGCTTCCCCTGAGCCTGGGTTGAATCTTGACAATTCCTTAACACGACAGCATTTAGTGGCCACGCGTTTAGCTCGCCGCAGGAGACCCTCGCCGATTCCGCTTACATGGATAGTCGACGAGGTTCGGCTATTCCCGAGCGGGCAGCATGAAAGCGGCGAAAGTCCCACTTCACCACCCTGTGGAGGACCTCCGTTATGGCAGCTGTTCGTCGTCTCACTCTGGCGCTGGTGGCCGGCCTTCTATGGTCGATCCCGATCAGCGCACAAAACCCGGTCCCACCCACAGGCACCATCACAGGCCGAGTCCTCGATGCCGAGACTCAGGCGCCTGTACCGGATGTCAGCGTCTTCGTCGAAGGCACCAGACGCGGCGCCGTTACGGCTTCTGATGGTACCTTCACCATCGGCGGCGTACCCTCGGGCTCCCAGACCGTAAGAGCGCGCCACATTGGATTCGGCGCACCAGTCCAGGTCGTCACGGTACCGAACGGTGGATCCGTTTCGGTGATCTTCTCGATGAGCCGCCAGGCGGCGGTCCTCGAGGAAGTCGTCACCACCGGCTATGGAACGCAGCGACGCCTTGCCATCACCGGTTCGGTGGCGACGATCGATGCGGACCAGGCCAAGGTCGCCGTACCGACCAACGTCACCAACCTCATCGAAGGTCGCGCCACCGGTGTCCAGGTCACCCAGAACAGCGGTGAGCCGGGCGCGGGCGCGCACATTCTGATTCGTGGCGGTACTTCGATCAGCGCCAGCAACGAGCCGCTCTATGTCATCGACGGCGTCGCGGTCTCCGGCAATCAGACGGAGCCCGGCGGATTCGGAATCGGTGGTGATCCGCCGCTCCCGCGGAATCCGCTCAATCTCATCAACCCGGCGGATATCGCCAACATCACCATCCTGAAGGACGCCGCTGCCACCGCGATCTATGGTGCGCGCGCCGCTAACGGTGTCGTGCTCATCGAGACCAAGAAGGGCAGCGCCGGCGGGCCGAGCATGGAGTACGAGTTCTCTGCGGGCTCGTCGTGGAATCCGCGTC
Source organism: uncultured Gemmatimonadota bacterium (assembly GCA_946478895.1). The sequence goes on along the minus strand of CAMLDY010000004.1, from coordinate 18,783 downwards.
GGCTCGACGTGTTGAGCGGACAACAGTACCGCGATTTCATCCAGGCCAACGTGCCTGGTGCGTTTGCAGGTGAAGGCACCGCGAATACCAACTGGGAAGACGCGCTGATGCGTCACGCGGCGACCATCAATCACAACCTGTCATTTGCTGGCGGCTCGGCGAACACTCAGTACCGCGCTTCGCTGAACTTCTTCGATCAGGACGGCGTGGTGATCGCCAACGGCATGAAGCGCTATCAGGCGCGCGTGAACGGCACCCACCAGGCCATCGATGGCAAGCTCCGCATGGGACTCAATCTCACGGGCGCGCATGTCATCAACGATTATCTGCCATTCAATGAAAACACCGGCTTCGAGGGCGGTGTTTTTATTAACATGGTGAACTTCAACCCGACGCACCCGATCACGGTTACAGACCCTGCGACTGGAATCACGACCTACTACGAGATCGCACCAGGCGCCCAGTCGGTCCGCAACCCGGTCGCGATGGCGAATCAGGTTCTCGATAAGGGCACCTCTGATCGCACGCTCGGCAACATGTCGGCTGACTACGATCTGTTCCCCAGCCTGACGGCCCGCGTCAACATTGGTGTCGATCGCACCGAAGGCGCTCGCAACTTCTACCTGCCGCGCGCCAGCGCGGTCGGTGCCGGCTTCAACGGCCTGGCGCAGCGCGCCAGTCGTGACGAAACGACCAAGCAGCTGCAGACCCTGCTCACGTTCCATCCGTCGCTCTCGAACTCGAAGGAAGTCGACATCGTCGGCGGCTACGAGTTCAACGGCAACACGATCAACGAATTCGGCGTCCAGACCCGCGACTACCTCACCGACGCCTTCACTTTCAATAGTCTCGGCAGCGGCAACGTCGTCGAGCCGCCGTACGCGGTTCGCACCGACAGCCGGCTCGTGTCGTTCTTCGGCAGAGCGAATCTCGGATTGGCCGAGAAGTACTTCATGACCTTCGTGCTGAGAAAGGACGGCGCGTCGGAGTTCGGAGCCAATCACAAGTGGGCGACCTTCCCGGCCGTGTCGGCCTCCTGGCGTCTCAGCCAGGAAGGCTTCATGCGTACCGGCCCGTTCAGCGAGCTGAGACTGCGCGCCGGATGGGGCAAGCAGGGCAACCCGGCGGTGCCTCCGTACTCCTCGCTCATTCTGCTCGGCGCAAGCGGCGGTTCCCGTTACGCATTCGGCGACCAGCCGGTGACCGGTGTCCAGCCGATCCGCAACGCCAATCCCGACCTCAAGTGGGAAGAAACGGCGCAGACCAACGTCGCTCTCGATTACGGCTTCCTGAACAACCGCCTGAACGGAAGCCTCGAGTACTACGTCAAAAACACCCACGACCTGCTGCTAACGGTGCAGGTTCCGCAGCCGGCGGTCGTCGGTGACCGTCTCGAGAACATTGGCAAGATCCGCAACAAGGGCATCGAGCTTTCGCTCGACGGCCTCGTAATGCAGCGCAGCCAGTTCACCTGGAACGCCGGCTTCGCGTTCTCGCACGACAACAACGAGGTCGTCGATCTTGGCGCGCGCACTTTCATCCCCGACGCTCTCGCCAGCGGCCAGGGCCAGTCCAACCAGTTCACCCAGCGTATCGTGCCGGGCGAGCCGCTCGGCACGTTCTACGGGCCGGTTTTCGCCGGATGGAATTCCGCCGGGCAGCAGCTTTTCAACCACTACACCGTCACCCGTGACGCCAGCGGCCGCGAGACCAGCCGCGAGCTGGCCGGCACCGTGACATCGGCCGGAATCACCGGCGATGACTTCCTGGTGCTCGGCAACGCAAATCCGAAGTACACTCTGGGTATCCATACCAACGGAAACTGGAAGAGCTTCGATTTCAGCATGCTGATCAACCGCGTTGCCGGCCAGAAGGTGTTCAACAACACCGCTCTGGTGTACTCGACGAAGGGCAACGCGCTCCAGGACAAGAACTTCCTGGCGTCGGCGCTCAACGATCCGACGGCGATCACCGAGCCGGCGATCTACTCCTCACGCTGGATTGAGGACGGCTCGTTCACCCGTCTGGCGAACATCACCATCGGCTACACCTTCGACATGCCGGCTTTCACCGGTATCGCCAGAGGGTCGCGCGTTTACATCTCGGGCGACAACCTCGCGCTGTGGACGCCGTACTCGGGCTACGATCCCGAAGTCCACTCGCAGCTGCCGGGCATCGCTCCGCGCGGCATAGACTATCTCCACTATCCGCGTCCCCGCACATTTACGGGAGGCCTCCGTGTCTCTTTCTAACACCCGACTCATGAAAACCAAACTTGCCGCAGCGGGCATCGTCGCGCTCTGCGTGCTCGCGCCCGCATGTACGGACCTCACCGAAGTTCCGTCGAGCGCGATCACACCCGAGAACTTCTATCGCAACGAAGACGAAGTGATCGGCGGACTGGCGTCGGTATACGCGCAGCTGCGCTCAACAAACGACGAGTACTACAACATCTCGGAGATCAGCACCGACGAGATGATCGTTCCGACTCGCGGCCAGGACTGGTACGACAACGGCAAATGGCTGGACATTCACCGCCAGACATTTACACCGAACAGCCCTGCCGGACTCGACAACATCAACTCGGCGTGGACCAACCTGTTCCAGGGTGTCGCCCGCGCCAACGTCGTGCTCAACGGCATCGCCAACACCAACTTCGCCAGCAAGCCGACAGTCACGGCGGAGCTAAGGGTGTTGCGGGCGTTCTACTATTACCTCCTGATGGACCTGTTCGGTGGCGTTCCGATTGTGACCGATGTCTCGATCGAGCCGCGCGCGCAGAACACAAGGGCGGAAGTATTCCAGTTCATCGAGAAGGAGCTGAAGGAAGCGAGACCTGATCTGCCGGCGACGTGGCCGGCGGACATGAACGGCCGCGTTACCCAGGGCGCCGTCGACGCAATGCTCGCCAGCCTCTACCTGAACGCGCAGGTCTTCACCGGTACGGTCACCGCGGCCGGTCTGCAGCCGGGCACGGCACACTGGCAGGACGCCCTCGATGCCGCCAACGCGGTCATCACGTCCGGGCACTACTCGCTGGCGACGGACGCTTCAGTGGGTTGCACCAGTCGCCCGGGCTGCGGGTGGCAGAAGAACTTCACGGCCGACAACAACACTTCACCCGAGATCATCTTCGCGGTGAAGTACGTGAATGTCACCGACCTCGGCCTCAACTTCCTGATGCGCGCGCTGCACTACAATCAGTACAACGGCGCCGAAGCTCCGTGGAACGGCTTCTCCACGCTGGCGGATACCTACGCGGCGTTCAACCCCAACGACGAGCGCGCGAAGCTGATTTTCCTCGCCGGAAACCAGGTCAACCTCGCCACCGGGCAGCAGGCGTACGACCGTCAGGGCAACCCGCTGTTCTTCGATCCCAACATTCCGGACGTGACGGCGGCAACCGAAGGCCAGGGTGTTCGTATCGCCAAGTGGCCCTTCGATCCGAATCACGTCAACCACGACGCCGGGAACGACTACGCGTGGTTCCGGCTCGGCGAGATGTATCTGATCAGAGCCGAAGCCGAGAACGAGCTTGGTCAGACGGCGGCAGCGATCGCGGACATCAACATCATCCGCGCCCGCGTATTCTCACCGCCGCAACCGCTTGCCGCGGGTCTCACCCAGCAGCAGGTGCGCGATGCGATCCTGAATGAGCGTCTGTTCGAGCTCACGGCGGAGGGCAAGCGCCGTCAGGATCTGATTCGCGCTGGCAAGTTCACGTCGGGTACCTGGTACGCCAAGACGTCGAACGCGCCGTTCAAGGTCCTGTTCCCGATCCCGCAGACGCAGATCGAGACCAATCCTCTGCTCGTGCAGAATCCGGGTTACTGATCCGGCAGCTCAATCTTTTTCCTCATCATGGCCTGCTCTCCCCGGAGGGCAGGCCATGATGTGCTAAGGGTGGTCGATATTTGAAAAATGCGGCCTTGAGGCTGAGGCTCCGCTATCTCCTTCCCGCGTTGTATCTCGCCGCATGTGCCGGCAACGAGCAAAAGCAGGAAATCTCGAGCGGCAGAACGGCGGCACCGCCCGTCGACAGCCATCTCTTCACGCTCCTCCCGGCGAGCTTCACCGGCATTGACTTCGAGAACCGGATCACCGACACCCAGGAGCTCAACGTCTTCACCTACCGCAATTTCTATAACGGCGGCGGGGTGGCGACCGGTGATCTGAACGGCGACGGCATGCCCGAGGTGATGCTGACCTCCAACCAGCACGGGAACCGGCTGTACCTGAACAAGGGCCAGTTCGAGTTCCAGGACATCACCGCGGCTGCAGGCGTCGGAGGTAAGGGCGCCTGGGCAACCGGTGTCGCGTTCGGCGACGTGAATGGCGACGGCCTGCTCGACATCTACGTCTGCTACGCCGGCATCGCGACGGGCGCGAAGCGCGCCAACGAGCTCTACATCAACCAGGGCTTCGACATCAAGGGTATCCCGACCTTCAAGGAGCAGGCGTCGGATTACGGCGTCGCCGACGAAGGCCCATCGACTCAGGCCGCGTTTCTCGACTACGACCGCGATGGGAATCTCGATCTCTTTCTCGTCAACAATTCGTATCGGCCCGCCAACAGGTTCGGCCTGCGCAACATCCGGAACGAGCGTGATCCGCTGAATGGTGACAAGCTCTTTCACAACGATGGCAACGGCCACTTCACCGACGTCAGCGCCAAAGCGGGAATCTTCGGCAGCGAGATAGCGTTCGGACTCGGGATCGCAGTCAGCGACGTCAATCGCGACGGCTGGCCGGACATCTACGTCTCGAACGATTTCTTCGAGCGCGATTATCTGTACATCAACAACCACGACGGGACTTTCGACGAGCGGCTCGACCGCGAGATGCCGTACCTCTCGTCATTCTCGATGGGGCTGGACATCGCCGACGTCAACAACGACGGCTGGCCCGACGTGTACACCACCGACATGCTGCCCGCCGACGAGTATCGGCTGCGCATGACGTCGAGCTTCGAGGGGTGGGAAAACTATCGGACCAAGATCAAAAACGGATTCCACCGCCAGCTGATGCGGAACATGCTGCAGCTGAATAATGGCAACGGGACTTTCAGCGACATCGGCCAGCTGGCGGGCGTGGCGCGCACCGACTGGAGCTGGAGCGCGCTGCTCGCGGATCTCGATCTCGATGGCTACAAGGATCTGTACGTCACCAACGGCATCGCCAGGGACGTGACGTCGCAGGATTACATCGCCTTTCTCGGCAACGATCGCACTCTTGCAGCAACGACGAAGGGCAAAAAGGTGGACTTCAAGTCGCTGACCGATGCGATGACTGCGACGAAACTCCCGCACTACGCATTTCGCAACAACGGCAACCTGACTTTTGAGGATGTGTCGGCGAGCTGGGGACTCGATCAGGTGAGCTTCGGCAACGGCGCTGCGTACGCGGATCTCGACGGCGATGGCGCGCTCGACCTCGTCGTCAACAACACCGACGACAAGGCATTCGTGTACCGCAACAACGCGCGAACGTTGCACAAGGACAATCACTACCTGCAGGTGAAGCTGGAGGGCGAGGGCCACAACCGGCTCGGAGTCGATGCCAGAGTCATGGTCGTCGTCGGAACCGATACGCTCTACCAGGAGCAATCGCCGGTTCGCGGCTTCGAATCGAGCGTGGACTATGTCCTGACCTTCGGCATCGGCCGCCCGGACAGTGTGCGCGCGGTCATCGTGACCTGGCCCGACGGCCGCATCACGACAGTGAATAATGTCGCAGCCAATCAACGTCTGACGGTGAGGCAATCAGCCGCCACCAAGCCGACGTACTCACTCCCCTCTCCGCCGCGGACGATCGTTACCGACGTCAGTCAGCGGGTCAGCCTGCCGTTCGTCCACCGCGAGAACGACTACGTCGACTTCGATCGCGAGCGACTGATGCCACGGATGCTTTCCACCGAGGGACCGCCGCTGGCGGTCGCCGACGTCAATGGCGATGGACTCGACGACATCTTCATCGGCGGCGCGAAAGGCCAGGCCAGCGCGCTCCTGATCCAGCGCGCCGACGGCAGCTTCGCCAGGAGCAACGAGAGGCTGTTCGCCCAGGACAGCCTCGCCGAAGATGTCGGCGCCGTTTTCTTCGACGCCAACGGTGACGGCCGGCCGGATCTGTACGTGTCGACCGGCGGGACGGAGTTCTCGGAGGGATCGGTACCGCTCAACGATCGGCTGTACCTGAATGCCGGCAAGGGCGAGTTCAGAAAAGCGACCAACGCCGTCCCGCCGCTGCTGGTCAGTGGCTCGCGCGTCGCGGCGGCTGACTTCGACGGCGACGGCGCGATCGATCTTTTCGTCGGCGGGCGGAGCATCCCCGGGCGCTATGGACTCGACCCGCAAAGCGCGCTGCTCCGCAACGATGGCCGCGGGCGATTCACCGACGTCACCGACGCGGTCGCGCCGGGCCTGTCCCACGTCGGCATGGTCACCGATGCAGTCTGGAAGGACATTGATGGCGACGGCAGGGCGGATCTCATCGTCGTCGGCGAATGGATGCCGGTGACGGTCTTCCGCAACACCGGCGGTAAGCTCGTCAAAACGGCCATTCGCGGACTGGAGAAGAGCAACGGCTGGTACAACCGCATCATCGCGGGAGATTTCACCGGCGACGGCAAAGTCGATTTCATCGTCGGCAATCTCGGCCTCAACACACGGTTCCAGGCAAAGCCGGACGAGCCGGTGACGATGTACGTCAAGGACTTTGCCCACAACGGCTTCGTGCAGCAGATCATCTCCTACTACAACCACGGCAAGCCGTATCCGCTGGCGCTGCGCGACGACCTCCTGCGCTCGGTGCCGACGATCGCTCCTCGGTACCCCAGCTACGAGGCCTACGCAAAGGAGACCACCGCCGACGTCTTCCCGAAGAACGAGCTGGACTCGGCGGTCGTAAAAAATGCGTACACCTTCGCGACGTCGCTGATTCGAAACAACGGTGACGGCAGCTTCAGCATGTTGGCGCTTCCGCTCGAGGCGCAGATCGCGCCCATTTACGCGATGCTCAGCGACGACGTTGACGGCGACGGCAAGCCTGATCTCCTGCTCGCCGGCAACTTCGATGGGGTAAAGCCGGACATCGGCACCATGATGGCCGGATACGGGTCTTACCTGCGCGGCGACGGCAAAGGGCACTTCACTCCGCTGCGTGCGGTTGAGAGCGGCTTCTTCGCACCTGGTGAGGCGCGGGACATTGCAAGGGTGCGCACCCGCGGCGGCGACATCTACGTCGTCTCACGCAACAACGACCGGCCGCTGGTGTTCAGAGCGGCCGGTCGCGGCGGGTCGCCGAGCGTCGCGACCGGGACTTCAAAGGAGGGCGTTAGTTGGTGACGCGCTTGGTCTTGATCAGAATCACGCCATTAGCGGCGCGGACACCGTAGAACGAGAGGCTGGCGGCATCCTTGAGCACTTCGATCGATGCAATGTCGTGCGGATTGATTCCGTTGAGCGCCCCGCCGGGGCCGGGATGGACTTCCAGCCCGTCGATCACGTACAGCGGCTCGGTGTTGGCGCCGATGGACGAGTTCCCACGAATGCGGATGGCTACTCCGCCGTCGGGAGTGCGGGTGACCAGGATGCCGGGTACTTTGGCTTCGAGAGTTTTCTCGATCGGGTCACTGCCCGCACGATCGAGCTCGTCACCAGTAACGGTATTGCCGGCGACTGGCGGAGCGGGGGTTGGTCCGAAGGTGGAAACTTCGCCCTCGGTGGGACGGGGACCGGAGGCGCAGGCTGTAGCGGCCCCGACAACTAGAACGGAGAGAGCTAGACGCGGCGTTAATGACGCCATATGACGGTGGCGCAAGGCCAGGAGACTTGTAAATAAGATAGCTGCATTACGTATGCCCGATAGCGGGAAGCGGGAAGCGGGAAGCGGGAGGCTGGAGGCTGGAGGCTGGAGGCTGGAGGCGGGACAGAGTCGGTGCAACCGTGATTCAACAATGGAGAAATCAGATGAAGATGTACGTGCCTAGCTGGACGCGGGGGATGGCGTTTGCCGCTCTTTTACTGACGCTCACCGCCGCGGCGGCCGGTGCCCAGGATTCAGCCACCGTCGCGTCGCCCAACGGGCGCACCCGCGTGACCGTCCTCGTGAACGACGGCAAACTCTACTACGACGTCACCCGCGACGGCCGGCCGCTGCTCTTTCCCTCCATGCTCGGCTTTGAGTTCAAGGGCGCGCCGACGCTGCGCGACGGTGTCCGAATCACCGGCGTCAAGCGAGCGACCCACGACGAGACGTGGACCCAGCCGTGGGGCGAAGTCGCGCGCGTGCGCGATCATCACAACCAGCTCACGGTGTCCGTTGCCGAGACAGCCGCGCCGCAGCGGCACTTTGATTTCGTCGTCAGAGCGTTCGACGACGGCATCGGCTTCCGCTACGAGTTTCCGGCGCAGCCCGGTCTCCAGGACTTCGTCATCACCGACGAGCTGACCCAGTTCAGTTTCGCCGACGACGCCAAGTCGTGGTGGATCCCGTCCAATCGGCCGCGACTCGACCGCTCCGAGATCCTATACTCGTCGTCGCCGATCAGCGTCACCGACAGCATCCAGACGCCGTTCACCATGCAGACCCGCGATGGCAGGACCTTCATGGTCGTTCATGAAGCAAATCTCGTCGACTACGCGCGGATGAACCTGGCGGGCCCGCGACTCGAGAGCAGAGTGATGAAAGTCGCGCTCGCGCCGTGGCAGAACGGCGACAAGGTGCGCGGGCACACGCCGTTCGTGACGCCGTGGCGCACGATTCAGATCGCCGACCGCGCCGCGGATCTGTCGCCGTCACTGCTCGGGCTCAATCTCAACCCGCCCAGCATGCTCAGCGACGTAAGCTGGATCAAGCCGATGAAGTACGTCGGCATCTGGTGGGGGATGCACATCAATACCATGACGTGGAGCTCAGGTCCCAAGCACGGCGCGACGACGGAGAATACGAAGCGCTACATCGATTTCGCCGCCGCCAACGGACTGGGCGGAGTTCTCGTCGAGGGATGGAACGTCGGCTGGGACGGTGACTGGATCAAGAACGCCAATGCATTCTCGTTCACCCAGGCGTACCCCGACTACAATCTCCCCGAGCTGGCGCGCTACGCCGAGTCGAAGGGAGTGCACCTGATCGTGCACAACGAGACGTCGGGTGGGATCGTGAATTACGAGCGACAGATGGACGCCGCCTACGCGATGTATCACTCGCTCGGCCTCGACGCGATCAAGTCGGGCTACGTGACCGACACGACCCCGGAAGGCAACTCGCACCATTCCCAGTTCATGGTGCGCCACTATCGAAAGGCGATCGAGACTGCTGCCAAGTACCACATCATGCTCGACGTCCACGAGCCGATCCACGACACGGGTGAGCGGCGCACCTGGCCGAACATGATGAGCAGGGAAGGCGCGCGCGGTCAGGAGTACAACGCCTGGGGCGGCGAAGGCGGGAATCCGCCCGAGCACGAGACCAATCTTTACTTCACGAGATTGCTTGCCGGGCCGATGGATTTCACCCCCGGAATCTTCGATCTCCTGATCGAGCGCGGCACCGGCCGGCCGCGCCACCAGTGGGAATCACACCCGCGCACCACTCTCGCCAAACAGCTCGCGCTGTACGTGGTGATCTATTCGCCGCTCCAGATGGCGGCCGATCTGCCGGAGAACTACGTCGGCAAGCCCGCGTTCCAGTTCATTCGCGACGTCGCGGTCGATTGGGAGACGAGCAAGACCATCGACGGCCGGATCGGCGACTACGTCATCACCGCCCGCAAGGCGAAGAACTCGGATGACTGGTTCCTTGGAGCGATCACCGATGAGGAGGCGCGGACCTTCAATGTGCCCCTCAACTTCCTGACGCCGGGACGGAAGTACACCGCGGAGATCTACGCCGACGGTCCGGGCGCCAGCTGGTACGACAACCCGCTCGCGATAACGATCTCTAAGAAGACCGTCGATTCGCGCACCAACCTCAGCATCGCGCTTGCCGCCGGCGGCGGCCAGGCGATTCGGTTTACACCGGCGAAATAGCGGGAGGGGGAAGCAGTAAGCGGGTAGCGCGTGGCGTATTGCCTGTGGCGCGCGGCGCGCGTCGCGCTGGTAGGCACCGTCGGGCTGTCGGCGTGTGAGCGCGCGCCCGCGGTGCCGCCGCTCTTCGAGCTGCTCAAGCCCGAGGCGACGGGGATCTCGTTTGCCAACAATCTCCCCGAGCGCCCTGACTTCAACATTTTGAACTACCTGTATTACTACGACGGCGGTGGCGTCGCCGTCGGCGATGTCGATGGCGATGGCTTGATGGACCTGTACTTCACGTCCAACCTCGGCGCCAACAAGCTCTATCGCAACAAAGGCAACTACCAGTTCGAGGACATCACCGCGCGCGCCGGTGTCGCCGACTCGGTGGGTTGGAAAACCGGCGTCACCATGGCCGACGTCAACGGCGACGGCAAAATCGACATCTACGTCTGCGGCGTCGACTATCTCGACATGCACGGCCGCAACGTCCTCTACATCAACAACGGCGACGGAACCTTCACCGACCGCACCGCCGAGTACGGTCTCGAGCACCGCGGCTTCTCAACCCAGGCTCTGTTCTTCGATTACGACGACGACGGCGATCTGGACATGTATCTGTTGGATCACTCGACGCATAAGGAGCGGGATGGGGGACGGGGGACGGGGGATGTGATTGGAGGTAGGCCGGCAGCGGGAAGCGCGACGCTGGCAGCGCGCAGCAGTGGTTCAGCTCTGGGCGATCGTTTGTTTCGCAACGATGGAAAACACTTCACCGATGTCACCGCGTCCGCTGGCATTCACGATGGCGTCGATGGCTACGGTCTCGGCGTTGTAAGCAGTGATTTCAACGACGACGGCTGTCCCGACATTTACGTCGCCAACGACTTTCAGGGCAACGACTACCTGTACATCAACAACTGCAACGGGACCTTCACCGAATCGATCACCAAAGCGACCGGGCACACCAGCCGCTTCTCGATGGGAGTCGATGCCGCTGACTTCAACAACGACGGCCGCACCGACATTCTTTCGCTCGACATGCTCCCCGAGCGCGAGGATATCCTGCGAACTACTTTAACCGCCGAGAGCTGGGAGCTGTTCAACCTGCGGTCGACGGCGGGATACCATCCGCAGTACGCGCGCAACGCGCTCCAGCTGAATCGCGGGCTTGGCCGGTTCAGCGAGATTGGTTTTCTCGCCGGAATCGCCGCCACTGACTGGAGCTGGGCGCCGCTGTTCGCCGATCTCGACAACGATGGGCGAAAGGATGTCTTCATCACCAACGGCGTCTACCGCCGGCCGAACGACATGGATTACATCGCTTACGTCGGCAACGAAGCGGTGCAGCGGTCGCTCGGTGACACCATTACAGCCGCAAACCTGGCGCTACTCCAGAAGATGCCGCAGGTCCCGCTCGCGAATTACGCGTTTCACAACGACGGCGATCTACGCTTCACCAATGTCGCCGCAGCCTGGGGGCTGACGCAGAATGGATTCTCGAACGGCGCGGTGTATGTCGATCTCAACAACACGGGTCACCTCGACCTGGTGGTGAACAACATCGGCGCCCCCGCTTCGATTTACCGGAACCTTGGCGGCGGCGCTGCTGCCTTCCACTATCTGACGGTCATCCTCCACGGCGCGGGATTGAACACGGGCGGCGTCGGCACGCGGGTCGAGATCAAAGCTGGCGGCGTGGCCCAGGTGCTCGAGCAACAGCCGACGCGCGGGTTTCTGTCGTCCGTGGATCCGCGGCTGCACTTCGGCCTCGGCGGCGCGAGCGTCGTCGACACTCTCACCGTCACCTGGCCCAGCCGGCGGGTGCAGCGCATGACGGCCGTGGCAGTTGATCGGGTTCTCACTTTGTCAGAGGCGGATGCATCAGCCGCAGCCACCCGGCGACCCGCGTCGCGAGATACGACGTCGCCGTGGTTCACCGAAGTCACGGCGCAAAGCAAGGTCGATTTCAGGCACGTCGAGGACACCTTCTTCGACTACTATCGCGAGCCGCTGATCCCCCGACTCGTGTCAACCGAAGGTCCGCCACTCGCCGTCGCCGACGTCAACGGCGACGGTCTCGATGATTTCTACGTCGGCGGCGCCAGAAGGCAGGCCGGAAAGCTGTTCATTCAGCAGCGCGACGGAACCTTCAGTGCAACGGCACAGCCTGCCTTCACCGCAGACAGCGTCGCCGAGGATACGGGCGCCGAGTTTCTGGACGTCAACGGCGATGGCTTCCCCGATCTGTTCGTTGCCAGCGGCGGCAACGAATTCGTCGGATCGCAGGACGCATTGCGTCCGCGCGTCTACCTGAACGATGGTCACGGCAACTTCCAGCGCCGGCGCGATGCGCTACCAGACATCTTCGAGAACGCATCGGCGGTCGCAGTCGGCGATTTCAACGGCGACGGCAGGCCCGACGTTTTCCTCGGCGGCAGGGTCCAGGCGCACACTTACGGGCTGATCCCGCACAGCCATCTGCTCCAGAACGATGGCAGTGGCCGCTTCGTCGAAGTCACCCAGGACATCGCGCCTCAGCTCCTCGACGCCGGCATGGTGACAGGCGCGACCTGGCTCGACTACGATCACGACGGCAAGCTCGATCTGATCGTCGTCGGCGAGTGGATGCCGGTGCGCGCGTTTCACCAGGAGGACGGGAAGCTCGTCGATCGAACGCGTGAAGCGGGTTTCGCCGAGACCAATGGCTGGTGGAGCGGCATCACCGCCGTGAATCTCCGCGGCAACGGCCGGCGCGATCTCGTGCTCGGGAATCTCGGACTCAATTCCTACCTGCACGCGTCGCCAAGGGAGCCGGTACGACTTTACGTTGGCGACTTCTCGCACAGCGGCGGCGGCAACGTCGAGCAGATTCTCACCGCGTACCATGACGGCGCGAGTTACCCCGTCGCCAGTCGCGACGAGCTGGTGAAAAAGTTTCCGTCGTTGCAGGCGAAGTTTCCCACCTACAAGGACTTCGCCTCCACCCGCATCGAAGATCTTTTCCCACGTGAAGACCTGCGCGACGCCAAGGTTCGGGAGGCCGATACCTTCGCCAGCGCGATCGCGCTCGACAACGGCGACGGCACCTTCACCATCAAGCCGTTACCGCCCGAGGCCCAGCTCGCCCCGATCTACGCCACAGTGGCTGGCGATTTCGATCGCGATGGCCAAACCGATCTTCTCATCGGCGGCAATCTCTACGGAATGATGCCCGCCCTCGGTCGCGCCGACGCCAGCTACGGCCTGATGCTCCACGGCGACGGCAAGGGCGGCTTCACCGCCGTCGATATGCTACGCAGCGGCATTGCGATCGATGGCCAGATCCGCGCGATCAGAGCCCTCAAATCTGACGGCCGAATCCTGATCGTAGTCGCGCGCAATAACGACAAGTTGGTTGTACTTCAGCCCCGCCAGTAACGTCCCGACGCAGTGAACTAACAGGCTGCGAACTACGCTACTGACATCTCGCACCCGTTCCGTTGCAGTTCCCCGCACCCGTTCCGTTGCAGGTGCCGTTATCTAATCCGCTGCCACGGTCTGTGATCGTGCTGCCACTCGACCAATTCGGGATGGAAGAGATGCCCGAGCAGCTCCACCCCTTCCGCCACCCTCGGCCCCGGCCTCGCGAAGTAGGCATTCGCATCCACCGCGTAGACCTGAGCGTCGGTAACCGACGGTAGCCGCTTCGCCACGGTGACGGCGTCCGCCAGTCCGTACCCGCAGGGCGCGACGATGAGCAGCTCCGGCTCCGCCGACGCGACGTCGTCCCACGTCATCCGCCGGGAGTCACCGCCAGGCTGGCCTAGTGGGTCGTCACCGCCCGCCGCCGCGACCATCTCCGGCACCCAGTGTCCGCCGCAGAAGAGGGGTTCCGTCCACTCCAGAAATACAACCGATCGCGTCTGACCCTGAACCGCGCTGCGCACCCCCGCGATGCGCCGGCGATTCGTTTCAACGAGCCGCCGCGCGATCTCAACGCGGCCAGTCGCCTCACCGATGGCAAGGATGTTCTCTTCTATCTCCGCGATGTTGCGCGGGGTGAGCCAGAGAACTTCCGGCGGGTGCGACATGTCGCGCAGCGCGCGGCTCAGCTCGTTCCCGGACGGCGCGCACACCTGGCAGAGATCCTGGGTGAGGACCAGATCGGGCTGCAGCTCGTCGAGGAGCTTCTCATCGACCTGGTACAGACTCTCCCCGCTCGCGAGTCGCGACGCCACTGCGCGGTCGATCTCCTGCTGCGACAAGCCGTCGAGCGAAAGCGCGGGCTTGCTCACCACCGGCAGGGATTTCACCTCGGGCGGGTAATCGCATTCGTGCGAGCGGCCGACGAGATCGGCGCCGGCGCCGAGCGCGTAGGTGATCTCGGTGGCGGCGGGCAGGAACGAGACGATCCGGGGCATGACGGAAATCTAGCTCGTTGCCGTCGACTCCCGCGGCAGTAGATCCGCAAAGGCGAAGCGCTCGTCACGCATGACGATCTCGCCGAGCCGATAGTTCACGGGCGAGTGATAGCCGGGACCGCCGGAGACGAAGGTGTGGAACTCACCACGCTCGCCGTATGGATCTACGGCGCTCGGCAGATCGGCGAGCAGGGAACTGTCGAAGGAACGCTGCGCAAAGGAGCCGTCGAGCTGAGTGGTATCGATGCAAACGAGCCGCGCCGCGAAGCCATCGCGCACGAACCGTTGGGCGAGGCTGGCGGTATCGACGCCCCAGAGCGGGAACAGCGGCTGGAAGCCCGATCCGGCGAGAAGATTTTCCCGATAACCTCTGACGTCCTAGAGAAGTGATCGTCGCACGCCGTGGATGCTCACACGGTCGTAATCGCGGGTGACACTCGTGAGGAGGCCGACGACTTCGACACCCGGATCCGCGCGCAACGCCTGCAGGCACAGCGCGCTATCCTTCCCGCCGCTCCAGCTGACGACGATTTGACGCGCTTTCATCCGTAACGAACTTTGGCGACGCCGATCGAGCCGTTGAGAATCACCATCCCGAGGTTGGTGATGATCACCGGCCAGTCGTCGATGATGAAGCCGTAGATGATCCAGAGCGTGCTGGCGGTAACGAGCAGCGAGAACATTCCGAGCGACAGGTCGCCGGTTCGCCGACTTCGCCACGTTCGAATCACCTGGGGGAGGAACGAGACGACGGTCAGGAAGCCGGCGAAGTAGCCGAGGTAGCGAATCATCGATTTGGGTTTGAGAAGTAACGGAGAATCTACGCGGGACGCGGCGCGAGGGAGCAACCGCTGCGCTGGTACGCCTCAGCGGTCGCTCGAGCGTTCATGCTCAGGCTGCGGGATCGATCGCGAGCGTTGAGCCTTCGCGGATGGTGAGCCAGTCGGTGCGCACGCGGTCCCACTCCTGAATCAGCAGTCCCTGCTCCTCGAAGACGAGTCGAATCTGGCTCTGATCGTAGCCGCAGATCTCCTCGAGCACGGGAATCAGCACGCTCAACGCGTCGTCGCTGATGACGGTGCGGCGGGCGATCTGCGCGATGTGCCGCGCTTCCGATGCAGCAATGGTGAGACCATCGCCGCGATTGACGTGCAGCATGACGTGGATATCCGAGCTCCCATCGCCGACGTACACGATGCGATCGCTAGGCACGCCGAGTCGGAGGCGCAGGGAATCGACCGCGGCGACCTTGCCGTAGCCGGCCGGCACCTGGATGATCGACTCGACCTCGCCGTTCTCTCTGCTGAAGCCGAAGTGGCCGCCGATGATGTGATCTGGTGGAACGATGCCCTGGAGGGCGGAGTGCACCACCAGCCACGGCGCGGCGGAGACGACGTAGAAGTCGAAGCGGAATCCGTCGATGCCGTTCCTGAGGAAATCCGCGAGCAGCGCGATGTTGCGCTTGAGGCGGATGTGCTTGCCGACTTCGACGAGATCTTCCTCGCGAACGCGGCGGAAATCCGGATCGTGGCGCAGCAGGTACGTGAGCTCCGCTCCCGACTGCACCAGGTTGAGTCGCGACAGCCGCGCGACGCGATCCTGGAAATCGGGAATCCCCATCAGCTCGGCGAGCACCAGCCCGGAGTCGTTGAAGCTCAGGGTCTGGTCGAAGTCGCTCACCAGCAGGTAGTACTTCCTCATTAATCCTCCATTGGCGCTCTCGGTGTTTGATTGTCGGGCGCGCCAGTCCCGGCGATCAAAAACGAAACGCCCCCGCATCCAGTCGGAACGCGGGGGCGATTGTTTTGGCAGTCAGCAGGTATGGTCAACCTCTTCGCGGTCGCGCGCCACGCATCCCGTCCCCGCAGTTCATCGCGGGGCCGAAAATCGTGTTGAGCAGGTGGGCGGTGAGGTTCATCGGGCGTTTGGTGATTTCGCTCTCTAAATGAACCTAGGTAAGCAATTACCCTGTGTCAACGCAAACGGACATCAAAGAATACTACCGGCGCGCGGCTTTGGGCGGGCCGGCCGGCGGCCGGGGGCTCGTCTCCTACAGGCCACGGAAGACTACCAGCTAATGGCGGTGAGCGGAGCGGCTCGCGGCTCCGAGCACTTTCTTTTGATAACAGCACTCCATCCGAAGCGTTGCCTTTCATCCAACCCATGCTCGGTGCCGCCAGCCGCTCCGCCCGAAGCCCCCAGCTGGTAGTCTTCCTTGATATTTCGGAAACGAGCTCCCGGCCTCGAGCCGGCCCGCCCAAAGCCGCCCGCCGGTCGTCTTCTTTTGCAGTTGTTAAACCGTGCAGATCCGCACCGCCTCTGCCAGCGATTGCCTCGGATCTTTGGTGGGAACGAACTCCTGCGCCACGAACCCCGGAAATCCCGCGTCGGCAATCGCCTGCATCACCCGGTGGTAGTTCAGCTCCTGGGTGTCGTCGATCTCGTGGCGACCCGGCACCCCGCCGGTGTGGAAGTGGGCGATGTATTTGATGTTGTCGGTTACGGTGCGGATCACATCGCCTTCCATGATCTGCATGTGGTAGATGTCGTAAAGCAACTGGAACCGCGGCGAGTTTACCTGCTTTGCGAGCGCGACACCCCACGCGGTGTGATCGCACTGGTAGTCAGGATGATCGACCTTGGAGTTGAGCAGCTCCATGCACAGCGTCACGCCGTGTTTTTCCGCCAACGGAATCAAAGGAGCCAGGCCGCGCGCGCAAATGTCGCGACCTTCATCGTCGCTCTGGCCTTTGCGGGTGCCCGAGAAGCAGATGACGTTGGGAACCTTGGATGCTGCGGCGAGCGGAATCGCCTTCTGGTACGCCGGGATCAGCCACGAGTGATTCTCTACGCGGTTGAAGCCGTCGATGAGACGATTCTCCGGATGTGGGACAGTGGCGTAGCCCATCGCGCACACCAGACCGTAGCGGAGCGGGACACCCCAGTCTTCCGGCTCGAGCAGGTCGATGCCGTCCATGTCGAGCTCACGGCACATCTGACACAGCTGGTCGAGGCTGAACTTTCCGTACGGCCAGCGTGAGACCGAGAGCTTGAGCCTCCCACCCAAAGATTTCGGCAGTGCGTTGAGCGCCGACGGAGCGAATCCGGTCAAGGCCGCCGCGCCCGCGGTCGCCGAGGCTGCGAGGAAGTCGCGGCGCTTCATATCGAGGAGGTGGACGTCAGAGTCGAACAGCGGTGGAAATTCCGTCCCATTTGTGCTCCGCCGGAGAGGTCGGGCGAATGTGAGGATCGGTCAGGAGGCTGTCAAGAAATTCCGTTTCGTTTCTTCACGGTCTCGGCCACAACAGGAGCACGCCGCAGCCGCTACCCGGATCCTGATATTCGACGGGAATCGATCCTGGATTGTAAAACTCGATGCCGCCAATGAACGCAGCCGGTATATCGATTGCGATTTCGTTGGACGGACTTGTGATCCGGATCCCGTTCCAGTAGACGCTGATGTCGCAACGCTTCCCGATTGTATTGTCGCCCCGACCGCTGAACGGAACGAATGAACCATCGGCCAGACGGGCAACCATTACGCCCCGAAGTCGGGCAGCAAGGATATCCTCGAGCGGAATGCCGAGCGACGCCCGTAGAACTGAATCCGTGATGTACTGGCCCTTGCCCAGCCGTCGTCGCGCCTCGAACTCCCTCAGAAACGGCGACACCGCATCCGCATTCACCGTCACCGTCGCGAGCTCCTGCGCGGTGGGCGCCATGAACATTGTCACTTCCAGGCTGTCTCTCCCGGACGCCTGAAACTCGGTCGACACCGGCGTAAAGCCAATGCGCCGCGCATGGACGCTATAACGACCCTTCCGTAGACCCGAGAAACGCGCGTCCCCGAAGTAGTCGGTGATGCCCTTCGCGCCCAGCGGGTCGACGGTCACCTCGGCGTCGAGGATGTAGTTGCCCGTTCTCGCATCGGCGATGGTCGCATGAAGGACCGTGCCCTGCGCGCCGGCGAGACTGTTCGCTACGATGCTAACCGCGAAAATGCAGACAGCGAGTGGACAAGCCATCATGCGCACCAATAACCGTTGCTTGCCGGAATGACAACCTGAAAGTACTCCCGGAAAGCGGGGCCGGGAAAGGCGTTGCCGCCAGTGTGCGTCTGATGGTTTCCACGGTGGTCCTACTTCACCCCTTCTTATGCGCGGCCGGATGTAACAGTCGGGAGTGCATCTCTTGGGATGAGGTGTCAACATCCTCCATCAGATGGATAGGGGCTGCCTATACGAGGTTCTTCGATTCCATGCCAAAACGCCGGCAACAAAATCGATCCATACCGCAGCGGCTCGGGCCGTGGCTCGCTCTGGCGGTCGCCGCGGGGACGCTGCTCACCCAGCTCGCGACCCTTTTCAAGC
>CAMLDY010000003.1 GCA_946478895.1 uncultured Gemmatimonadota bacterium | reverse complement strand
CTGCTCCTCTACATCTGGCTTCCTCTACATCTAACAGTACTGAAGCGGGCAGCGGCAAGCTTTACAGCCGCTACGCCAACAGCAATACACGTCCGCATCCATTCGCCATTCCAACTGCGGACTGGGACGACGAGACGCGATGCCTCCCGAGAGCTCTCAGCGTAGAAGCTGTCACGCTTGCAGCTGCCCGCTTCCGTTCATGTGGTGGCCAGCCGCAGCGCTCAGGTCCGAGAAGCCGAGAAAAAGAAAAACGGAGCGTCGAAAGACGCTCCGTTTCTCTCATGCCAATGAAGCCTGTAATCAGGTGCAGGTGATCACACCGTTGGTCATGTCGCAGGTCTTCGCAGTCTGCGTGTGCGTAGCGGTCGCGCTCCACGACGGCGGCGGGCCACCAACTGCGGTCACGACAACCGTGACGTTCTGCGAGGGGCTGAAGCCCTGGAGAGGAGCCGCAGCGGTCGCGGTTCCCGAGAAGTAAGCACCACCGTTGTCGGCAGCGTACTGCTCTTCGTAGGTCGCCATGTTGCGAAGGTCAGACTTCATCGCAGCAAGGTAGGCCTTCTCCTTCGTGTTCGCGAACTTCGGAATCGCGATCGCGGCAAGAATGCCGATGATGACGACCACGATCAGAAGCTCAATGAGGGTAAAACCCTTTTTGTTGCTCATTTAAGACTCTCCTGAAACGTTGGGAAATCGCCGCCGGCTTTCTTAGGGCCTTCAGCATGTCAAAAGACGCACTGCCTGACATCAGGCAACCCCTCATAGGGCAACCGCTGAACCGAACCCCGGCCGAATCGCAAGTTCCGGCGCACCAATGACTTACAGAAGTGGCCGGGCGCCCGAGGGCCCTGAAAATCTCTGCAATTTGCAAATCGCTTGCATCCTGCAATGTCCCGCTCAGCCCCAGCCCGCCGCGCGGCGACCCGCGGACGAAGCACCCTGGCAACCGGTTCGTAGGGACCCTGTCGCGCTGGACCGTCGCGGAGTTTGTGGCGTATGATGTGTAGACAGAAATCAATCCGCCGCCGGAGCCAGCATGCACTACAATAGAGTAGCCCGAGTTCCTGAATTTTCGTTCGCCGAGACGCTCGCGGCCGCTGTCGTCGCCAGTCTCCTTTGCGTGAACATCCTTCACGCGCAGTCCAAACCTTCAGTTGCGGTCCAGCCTGCCGCGGCACACCGAACCTACGTGAAGCCCAACGACTCCGAGCTGAAAAAGAAGCTCACCCCGCTGCAGTACGAAGTCACCCAGCACGAAGCGACCGAGACCCCCTTCCGGAATCAGTACTGGGACAATCACGAGCCCGGCATCTACGTCGACGTAGTTTCGGGCGAGCCTCTGTTCAGCTCGCTCGACAAGTTCGATTCCGGCACCGGTTGGCCAAGCTTCACCAAACCGCTCGAGGCCGCGAACATCCACACCAAGAGCGACCGGCTGCTGGGTTACGAGCGTACCGAGGTCAGATCCGCGCACGCCGACTCGCACCTCGGCCACGTGTTCAACGACGGCCCCCGTCCGACCGGCCTTCGCTACTGTATGAACTCGGCGTCGCTGAGATTCATTCCCGCATCCCAGCTCGAGGCGGAAGGCTACGGCCAGTACGCGGCGCTGTTCAAGACACCGGAGCTGGCGAAAAAAGCAAAGTAGCTGGCCAGCGGAACGAAGGAGGCCGAGCGGCTAGTCGAAGCGTCTAGCCCTCGGCCTCCTTTGCGCTCAGATTTTGCTTCCCGCGAAGCGTCTCGCCTTCACCACCTTCGCCGATCTCCGAATGGAATGCTGGCTGATCACGTCGCGCGCGGAAGTAATGAGACTCGAGTTCGGCGAGGAGCCGCCGCCCGAGATCTGTCTACCCGACAAGCCGCTCGCTGAGATCGAAGACAACGCGATTCACAAGGCAATTCAGGATGCGCCGTACATCATCTATCGGCGCTACCATCTCGCGCACGAGAGCTGGCGGCTGGGGATAGTGTACTCCATCGCGCCGCCGACGGTGGGCGACATCCAGATTCTCTCGGCGTACCGCGCCGGGCACGAGGCTCGACCCCACCTCGTCTAGCTTGGCGGTGTCAAGGCGGGGAAGCGATCTCGGCACTCACCGGCATCCACAGAACAGAAGCGCGGAGCTGTAAGCTTGGTCAGCTTGCGCCTGGCAGCAAAAGCTCATTGTTACATGCCCTGATCAACGGCTTACCCGGAACGCGACGGCACTCCGACCATAGGCGCTGCGAGCAGCAAGCTGACAAAGCTTAAGGCTCCGTGCTTCTGTTTTGTGGATGCCATTGCGCGCCCAAATCGATTCCCCGCCTTGATCGTCCCAGAGCCGCGCGCCGTGCGGCTATTTGTGCCGCAGCTTGTCGACGGCGGCGTCGAGCATCGCCTGCAGTCGCAGATACTCCTCGTTGATTCTCTTGCCTGCTTCCGGCAGCTCGGCCTCTGCCTTCTGCGCCAGCTCGGCGAGCCGCTTGCCGGCGTTGGTAAGCTCTTCACGCAGCTTGTCGAGAGTCTGCTTCAGATCGTCCATGCGCTACTCCTGATGGTGGCGGGCGGTCCACGCAATCTAGCCTGACGCGGCCGCGGTAGATGCTAACTACGTGACGGCGGAGACGCTGGTTACAGCTATTGCTTCGTCGGTTGGCTCGCCGGTTTCTTGGCTGGCTTGACGAGCAGTCTCTGTCCGATTTTAACCAGATCGCCCTGGAGCTGATTCCATTGCTTGAGCTGCTCCGGAGTGGTCTCGAACTTCCGCGCGATGCTGAAAAGCGCATCCCCTCGCTTTACCGTGTAATAGAGTGGCTCGTTGATCAGCGCGGCGACCGCGGCGCGGAGGCGGCGCTCCTCGGCGGCGGCGCGCCGCTGCGCGGCGTGGATGCCGTTGACGTAGTCGACGAGCGAATCGAGCTCGGCTTCCTGACCGTGTACGGCGGCGAATTCTCCGCGCGGCGAGCCCGGGTGCGTGACGACAACTCCGTGCGCCGTGAGAAAGTACAGGCGGCGCGGGCGCAGGTCGAGCAGGGTGTCGTTCTTGAATTCCTGGGAGACGATCACGGGCGGAGCGTCTTCGTTCTCTAGCTTGCTGCCCGGCGCAACGCCGATGAAAATCAGCCGGTGATTGGTGGCGTACAGGATCCCATTCGCGCTTCGGTAGTAGTCGGTGGGGCGGCGGACGAACACCCGGGTTTTCTGCTCGACTTTCTCGTCGTACTGAAGCATGCCGCCCTGGAGCTCTCGATCGGCGGCGGCCCAGGCTTTCGGCGCATCAACGTGGCGCATGAAGAAGAAGTAGCCGAACAACAGCAGCGCGACGACGACGATCAGGAGCCCGAGAAGCGCTTTCTTCAGAAAGCGAAAGGAGCGATAAAGTCCTTCGGACTCTTTCATTTCAAGTCAGTGTAGTCGGAGTTGGGCACCGGCGGGAGGGCAATCTCCATACCCGGTGTGGCATATGAGGTGCAACCCGAGGGGGCATGGCCGACCTCGAATTCGAAAAGCGCCGGTCAGGGGCCGAGGATCCCTTCATCAACGTACCGGTGAGGCGGCCGCTGCGACCTCCGGCCCCGGGCTGGAAAAGAATTCTCAGGAACGCTCTCCAGGGTATCGGCGCGGTGCTCCTTCTCACCGCCGGGACCATCTGGACGATTCATCAATCCCATCCGAAGTTCATCCCGCCAGGCGCCCTCCTTCACCTTCCCGCCGCGGTCGTCACCGCCGCGCAGCCCGGCACCGAAGCCTACGTAGCGCCTGATGACTCGGCTGCGCAGCTCGAGATCAAGAAGGTGGCGTATTCTCTCCGCAAATACACCAACGACACCGTTCTCGCGCGACGCATCGCCCAGGCGATCGTGGTCGAAGGAGGGAAGAAGCACATCGATCCCGCGCTACTGGTCGGGGTCGTTCTCACGGAGGATGCCAAGCTTGATCCGAAGGCAAAAAGCTTCGTCGGAGCGCGGGGGCTGATGCAGGTGATGCCCTTCCACGCCGGTAAGTGGAAAGGCTGTACGTCCGCCGACCTCTTCGCGATCGATTCCAACATCTGCCACGGCGTGAGCATCCTGGCGGATTTGATCAAGCGGTCGCCGAGCGTGGCGACTGCGCTCCAGCGCTATAACGGCTGCGTGAGAGGAACCAACACACCGAATTGCCACACCTACTCGGGGAAGGTCCTGAAGTTCGCGGAGCAGGCTGCGACGCAGATGCTCAGTTTTGGGATGTCGGAGTAAGCCGCCGGAACCGCTCCGTAAACATCCGACCCACAAGCGAAGCTAATTACCGAGATCGCAACCCTTTGCAGGAAAGCGATTTGCGTTGGCACGCGTCACTTTGCTGATGTTTTTTCCGGCTGGACTCGCTTCCGGGGGGCAAAACTTTTCATTGACCGAATGCGTCAATACAGGTAGCGTTATACGTATCTCGGCAGTGGCATTATCACAATAGATCGAAATGGCTGAATGGATAGGGCGGGAACTCGAGCGAATCAGAAAGCTCAGAGGTCTCCGTCGTGAAGACGTTGCGGCAAGGCTGCCAAGACCAGTTTCGCCGTCAACCATTCGCAATATCGAGCATGACGAAGAGTACAACGTCTCGCTCGAGCTTTTGCGACAGGTTGCCGCCGTTCTGGGCGCCAAGATCCAGGTCTCACTCGAGGCCGAAGATCTTAAGCGCTGGCAGACTCCGCCCGGACAGCGGCCGGCGATCGATGCCGCTGAGGTGCGGGCAGAGGTTGGGCACGAGAAGCTGATCGACAACGAGTACTTCATTCGGTACATCCGGGCACGCTATCCCGAATGTCCGTTGACGAACTCGCAGATCGGCAGACGAATGTGGGACTTTGCCAAGCCCAGGGGAGCGGAGCTGGTGAAGGGCAGGATGCAGGTGAAGAAGCCGGCGACCGAGAGCATCGCTACATACAGGCTCCCGACGACGGCAGCGCAGTACCGCGTACGTGAGCGGGATATGGAAGTGTTGCACGGTTTTGCGGATCGGTTGGGCCGGGCGTACCGGGATGAGAAAGGGAGAGTGCTTGTTCCGCTCATTTAGAGGTCACCGGGCTTCACTAATTCGAGGAGAACCTGTGAAGAAGTCACTCAAGCCGTTAAGCGCGCCGCCGCCGAAGCTGACCTCGCCAATGAAGTCGGCTATGAGCGCCGTCACCCATGCCTTCGCATTGGGTGCGCTGCTCGTGGGCGGAGCTGTGTGGACGATATCGCAGCAGCACCCCCTCTATGCGAACCCGGGGAAGCTGCTGAGACTGCCCGCGGCCGTCGTCGACGCTTCGCAGCCGACCGAGCAGGCCTTCCGTATCGGTGAGGTACTGAACCAGTACACCCACGATCGTGCTCTCGCGTTCCGCATTGCCGACGCCCTCGTCGACCAGGCGGAAAAGGAGAAGATCGATCCCGCGCTGCTCGTCGGCGTGCTTCTTACCGAAGACGCGACCCTCGATCCGCACGCCCGCAGCTCGGTTGGCGCGCGCGGGCTGATGCAGGTCATGCCTCTCCACAGTGGTAAATGGGGCTGCGGCTCGTCCGACCTGTTCAACATCGAGAGCAACATCTGCCACGGCGTGCAGATCCTGAAGGAAGCGATGCGCAGTGCGCCGAACACCCGTGTGGCGCTCCTCCGCTACAACGGCTGCGTGCGCGGCCGCAACACGCCCAACTGTCACCGCTACGACGACACGGTGCTCAAGCACGCTGATCGCGCCGCGGCGGAGATGCGTCTGGTCAAAACCAAGAAGGGCGAGTAAGGTTCTTCTCAGAAAAGAGCCGGTGCTTCGATGCACCGGCTCTTTTTTTGTCTATGTCCGCGAAACCCTACTGGGTCCTCGTCCTCGCGCTACTCGGTATCTCCTTCGCCGGGCCGCTGGTGCGGTTGTCGACCGCCGACGCCGTCACCATCGCCGTCTGGCGCCTCGGATTTTCCCTCATCCTGGTGGCTGGCTTCCTCGTCGTGACGGGGGAGTGGCGCGACTGGCGTCGGCTCACCCGCGCGCACTTTGGGCTCGCGGTTTTCGGAGGGATTTGTCTCGCTCTCCATTTCTGGGCGTGGAACGCGTCGATCCATCTTACTACGATCGCCGCATCCGTCACGCTGGTTGGAATGCAGCCTGCGATCGTCGCGGTGATCTCCGCAGTTGCGCTTCGCGAAGCTCCCACTCGACGCCAGGTCGCCGGCATTGCGCTCGCGATCCTTGGTGCGACAATCATCGCCGCGCCCGATCTCAGGGGCGGGCTCGCACCGCGCGGCAATGCGCCGCTGCTCGGCAATTTGCTCGCGATGTCGGGCGCGCTCACGGCGGCGATTTACTACAGCATCGGCCGAAGTCTTAGAAAATCTCTCGGTGTGTGGTCCTACGTCGGGATCGTCTATACGTCGGCGTTCGTCACCCTGTGGTTCATCGCGCGTTCCCGGGGTGCCGCGTTGACGCCGCAGCCACCACGGGAGATCGCGATCTTCGCGGGCCTCGCGCTCGGACCGATGTTGCTCGGTCACACCGGCATGAATTGGGCGCTCAAGTTTCTTCCCGCGTACGTCGTGAATCTCACCGTGCTCGGCGAGCCGATCGGAGCGACGATCCTCGGCGCGCTGATTCCCGCAATCCGCCAGATTCCGTCGGTGGCGACGCTCATCGGCGGCGCAATTGTGTTGACGGGCGTGGTCATCGCCGCTGGATCGCAGCGGACCGCAGCGACGGCGAGCGTCGACAATTAAATTTCGGCTTGCCGCTCACGACAACGAGCGCACCTCGCCACGCCCATCCGCACCCTGCCAATCGATGCGAAGCCCGGTACTGCGTCTTCTTCTCATCCTCCTGCTCCTGATCCCGGCCGCGGGCTCTGCACAGCGGCGCGGCGCGTCGGCTCCCCGCGTCACGTCACCGCGACAGGCATTCGGTCACGACATCGGCGACGACTACTTTCTCGTCAACTACACCCAGATGATCGACTACTGGCGGCGGCTCGATCGCGAGTCCGACCGCATGCGAATGGTTCGCATCGGCACCACGGCGGAAGGCCGGCCAATGTGGATGGCGATCGTAACGTCGCCCGAGAACCAGCGCCGACTCGCGCACTACCAGGACATCTCTCGCCGTCTCGCGCTCGCGGAAAACCTCACCGATGCAAAGGCGCATTCGCTCGCCGCCGAAGGCAAGGCGGTGGTCTGGATCGACGGCGGCCTCCATGCGACCGAAGTACTCGGGTCGCAGCAGCTGATCGAGACGTGCTACGAGCTGGTGAGCCGGACGGATCCGGAGACGATGCGATTTCTGCGCGACGACATCATCCTGCTCGTCCCGGCCAATCCAGACGGGCAGGAGCTCGTCGCCAACTGGTACATGCGCGAGTCGGACACACTGAGAAGAACGACATCTCGTATCCCGCGACTTTATCAGAAGTACGCCGGACACGACAACAATCGCGATGCCTACATGGCATCGCAGCCCGAATCCCAGGCGATGGACAGCATTCTTTTCCGCGCCTGGTACCCGCAGATCATGTACAACCATCACCAGACGGGGCCAATAGGTACGGTCATTTTCGCGCCGCCGTTCCGGGATCCATTCAACTACAATTTCGATCCACTGGTGCCGATGGAGCTGGATCTCGTCGGCGCCGCGATGCATTCGCGATTCGTCGCCGAGGGCAAGGCGGGCGCGACAATGCGCAGCGGGTCGAACTACTCGACCTGGTGGAACGGCGGGCTGCGCACGACGGTGTACTTCCACAACATGATCGGCCTGCTCACTGAGGCGATCGGTAATCCAACGCCGACAGAGATTCCGCTGGTACCCGCGAAGCTGCTGCCGAAGGGCGATCTCCCGATGCCGATCCAGCCGCAGAAGTGGCACTTCGCGCAATCGATTGCCTACGAGCTGACCGCGAACCGCGCGGTGCTCGATGTCGCGTCGCGGTACCGCGAGACGCTGCTGTACAACATCTACCAGATGGGCCGCAACTCGATCGACCGAGGGAGCACGGATAGCTGGACGGTCACGCCGCGAAAGGTGGCGGCGCTCGAGGCAGCGGTGCCGGAGGATACAGCCCGGCGAGCGGGACCGCGGGTGACGACTCCTGCCGAGATGGCCGCGTACAACAACATCATGCGGAACCCCGCCGATCGGGATCCGCGCGGTTACATCATCCCCTCGGATCAACCCGATTTCCTCACCGCGACGAAATTCGTGAACGCGCTGATCAAGACGGGAATCCGGGTCGAGCGCGCCGCGGCGTCGTTCACCGTAAATGGCAAGTCTTATCCGGCCGGCTCGTACGTGGTGAGAACCGCCCAGGCGTTCAGGCCGCACATCCTCGACATGTTCGAGCCCCAGGATCATCCCAACGACATTCCGTATCCCGGCGGGCCGCCGACCCCACCGTATGACAACGCGGGTTGGACACTGGCGTATCAGATGGGCGTCGTATTCGATCGCATTCTCGATGGATTCGACGGACCGTTCTCGGCAGTCAGCGGATTCGCGAAGGTCCCGAAGCCGCGCGTTGGACCAGCTGCTTCGGGCTACGCGTTCAGTCACTCGGTGAACGATGCGTTCGCTGCCGTCAACCGGTTGCTCGCGCATGGCGAGGATGTTTTCACTCTGCGATCACCGCTCAACATCAACGGCCGCACCTACGACGCCGGGACATTTTACGTCGTCGCCAAACCCGGCACGCTTGCAGTGCTCAGCCGGCTCGCTGCCGAGAAGGGTTTGAGCTTCGACGCGTTTCAGACCGATGTCGCTCCTGCGGCGCTACAGCGAGTTCGTCCGGCCCGGATCGCGCTCTGGGATCAGTACGGCGGCTCCATCACTTCAGGCTGGGCGCGATTCGTTCTCGAGCAGTTCGAGTTTCCGTACGAGGTGGTGTATCCGCAAACCCTCGACGCGGGAAACCTGATCGCCAAGTACGACGTTCTGATTCTGCCCGACGGCGCGAACTTCGTGCGTCCGAACTCGCGTGCCGCTCAGCGAATCGACCCCGACGATGTTCCGGCGGAGTATCGCGACCGGCTCGGCAATCTCACCGTCGGGAAGACCGTTCCGCAGCTGCAGGCGTTTCTCGACGCCGGTGGGACGATCCTCGCCATCGGGTCGGCGACCGAGCTCGGCACTCACCTCCAGCTCCCGATCGCCAATGCCCTGGTCGACAGTGCGGGTCGGGCGCTTCCCCGCACGCGGTTCTATGTCCCGGGCTCGATTCTGAGCATGAGGGTCGATACGACCACCGAGCTTGCGCAGGGAATGCGACCGGTCACCGACTTTTACTACGACAACGCGCCGGCGTTTCGGCTGCTACCGGCCGCTGAATCGCGCGGTGTAAAGCGCATCGTCTGGATCGACGGATCCACCCCGCTGCGGAGCGGTTGGGCGTGGGGCCAAAGATACCTGAACGGTGTAACAGAGGTGCTCGAGGCACCGGTCGGCAAGGGGAGGCTCGTCCTCTACGGGCCCGACCCGTATTTTCGGTCGCAGCCTCACGGAACCTTCAAGCTTCTGTTCAATGGCATTCTGTATCGCAACGAACTCGGGGACTAGATGATACGCTCACGACTTCTCCTTGCCGCGGTCGCGGTGACTGGCTGCTCGTACTTCCAGTCCGGCGCCGCGACTGAGCCGACGCCTTCCACCACCACCACGAAGACCTCGACTGCGCGAAAGCCTGGCGCGGGCATCATGGTCACCAGCAGCGCGAGTCTCATCAAGGCGATGCATGATCGGTACGACGGCAAGTACCTGAAGAGCATGAGCTTCCTGCAAAACAACACCCAGTATCGAACTACTGGTGAGGAAACGAAGTCCCAGTGGTACGAGCACATCGAGATTCCCGGCAAGCTCCGCATCGCCTTTCTCCCGGAGTCGCGCCGTAGCGGACTGGTCCAGGTGGGCGATCGGGTCGCCTCGTTCGACAATGGAATCAGGGTCGATTTCCGCCCCTCGGTGAATCCGCTGCTTCTGCTTACCGCCGATGTCTATGCCGCTCCGGTTGCCACCATCATGCGCGGCCTCGATTCGCTCCATATCGATGACGACATCATCCGCAACGACGAGTGGGAGGGTCAGCCGGTGTATGTCGTTGGTGCCAAAGAGGGCGACAGTCTATCCAACCAGTACTGGGTCGATCGCGACAATCTCCGTCTCGTGCGCCTCATTCAGTCTCAGAAGGTGGGAGATCGGACGATGGTGAGCGACACCAGGGTGCTGAACTACAAGGAGATCGAGGGCTTCGACGTCCCCACCGAATTCCTGGTGCTGCGTAATGGCCGCCCGTTCTGGCGCGAGCAGTACGCCGATGTCCGCATCAACGAGGACTTTCCGCCCGGCACGTTTGACCAGGCGCGGTGGAACGACATCCCGATCCCCAAGTAGGCCTCGGATTCTGAGACCTCGGCGCTATCGACTGGCCACTGTAGTCGTAAAGGTGGCAGGTCGGAGACGTGGTCAGAGGCACGGGTCGCAGTTTATCCGGCGAATTCTATAGCGGCGTGACAGAGCGAGAATGCGAGTAGAAGAACTGCCAGCAGTGCATCTCTGCGCACCTCTCCCACCTGCCACCTTTACGACTAGGGGTGCCAGCGCCGAGGCCGAGTCTTTACTCCGAGATGTTAGTTACCGGTACCCCGCTGCCTGCATCGTGAACAGCTCCTCGTACAGCCCGCCCTTCGCCAGAAGCTCCTCGTGCGAGCCCTGTTCTTCGACCCTCCCGTGGCGCAGGACGACAATGCGGTCGGCCATGCGCACGGTGGAGAAGCGGTGCGAGATCAGCACCGCCATCCGGCCGGCGACCAGCTCCGAGAAGCGGAGGAAAACCTCGTATTCCGCGCGCGCATCGAGGGCCGCGGTGGGCTCGTCGAGGATCAGCACCTGCGCGTCGCGAATGTAGGCGCGTGCGAGGGCGATCTTCTGCCACTCACCACCCGACAGATCGACGCCCTCCTCGAATCGTCTGCCGAGCATCTGTTGATAGCCTTTCGCGAATCGCGGCAGCAGCGAAGCCGCGAGCGAATTTTCAGCGGCGGCGGTGATCGCCGGCGGGGTGCCGTTGGCTTTCTCCAGCTCCGCGCGTACGGAATCGATTTCGCCGACGCCGATATTCTCATCGAATCGCATGTCGTAGCGAACGAAATCCTGGAAGATCACGCCGATGGCGCGGCGCAGGCTTCCGAGGTCGTACTCCCGAAGATCGACGCCGTCGAGGGTGATCCGGCCTTCACTCGGATCGTATAGTCGCGCCAGAAGTTTGGTGATGGTCGTCTTTCCAGCGCCATTCTCACCGACCAGCGCCACCCGCTCGCCAGGCCGAAGAATGAGATCCACGTTGCGCACTGCCCAGCGCTCACTTCCCGGATAGCGGAACCCGACATCCTCGAACACGAATCCCGACTCGATTGGCCGCGGCACTGGCCGCGCGTTCGGCGCCGATTCGATCGTTGGCCGCATCTCCAGAAATACGAACAGGTCGCGGAGGTAAAGCGCCTGCTCGTAAACGTTGCTTGCGGACAGCAGGATGTTCTGAATGACGTCGCGACCGCGGCCGAACGACGCGGCGAGAAACGTGAGCGTGCCGATGCTGATCTCGCCGCGCACCGCTCTGAGAAGAATGATGATGTACGCTGCGTAATACCCGACGGTCCCGAGAATCGACAGCAGTGCGCTCACCACACTGCGCCGGATGGAGAGCGAGCGGTTCTCCTCGTAGAATCGCTGCGACAGGTCGGCATAGCGCTGGGTCAGCCATGGTGCGAGCCCGAACATCTGGACTTCCTTGGCGGTCTTGTCGCTCGCTCCGACATAGCGGAGATAGTCGAGCTGCCGGCGCTCCGGCGTCCATCGAAAGAGCAGGGAATAGCCGAGCGAAGCAAAGTGCGTTTCGCCCAGGAAGCTCGGCACGACCGCGACGGCGAGGAGAAGCAACAGCCATGGACTGTAGGCGATCAGCGCGCCCGCCAGCGTCAGGAGCGTAAGGCCGTCCTGTGACATCGACAGCAGCAGGCTGAGGAGCGCAATGCGTCCAACCGTCTGTCTTCGCGCACGCTCGAGGTGGTCGTAGAATTCCGGATCCTCGAACTGCGCGAGGTCGAGCCTGGCGGCGTGCTCCATCAGCCGCACGCTCATGGTGTTGGAAAAAAGATCGCCGAGCAGGCTCTCCATCAGTGACGACGCTCGGGCGAGAATCTCACCGACGAGAACGATCAGCAGCTCGAGCAGCAGGTATTCCCAGACCTTGGACAACGGGGCGGTTCCCGCCTTGGCGGCGATCACCGAATCGAGGATCAGCTTACCGACCCAGAACGTCGAGACCGGCACTACGGAGCGTACGATCCGCAGCAGCACCATCGCGCTGGTGTAGCCGCGGTGAGTTTGCCAGATCAGACGGAAGAGTGCCGGCACGTAGCGGAGCGCCTCGATCCGCTCCTTCCAGCTCGCCGGTTTGTCTGGACGCGGCCTTCGGCCGGAGCCCGGAACGAAGATGGGGTGACTCATCGCAAACTTTGCGTGGTCAGCCCTTTCGCGTCGTTGCCACGGAGGTTTTTTCGGTGGAGGTCTCCAGCCCCTCCGCCATCCAACGCTCATAGCCGCCCGTCATAGTCGCGACATCCGTGATCCCGCGCGACTGCAGCAGGCTCGTGGCGATTGCCGCGCGACCGCCGCCCTGGCAGTGGACAACCACGGGTTTCGATTTGTCGAGCTCGTCGATGCGGTCCGGCAGCGCCGCCAGCGGGATGTGAATCGCGCCCGGCAGGTGACCTTTGCTCCACTCATCCGGATTTCGCACGTCGATCACCTGCACGTCGCGTTGCGCACGGAGCGACTGGAGCTCGCCGGGCTCGAGCTGGCGCCCCGTCTCGAGCGCCGCGTACTTCGATTTCCAGTCCGCGATCAACCCGGCGCGGAAGACGCCACGCACTCTGGTGAGGCCGATCTTGCACAGCTCGCCAAGGAGATCGCGCACTGCTTCGTCGGCGTCGCGATCGGTGACGAGATAGAAGTCGGTGTTCGATGGTATCAACGCCCCGCTCCAGTTCAGGAACGACTTGTTGAGCGGGATGTTGATGCTGCCCGGAAGGTGGCCGGCGGCGAATCGCGCCGCGGTCCGGGTGTCCACGATTGTCGCGCGAACGCGCAGAGCTGCCTCGAGCTCCGACAAACCAAGGAGCTTTGCGGGTTGGGGGCGTGGCTGGTCCTCGCCACCGCGGTTCACAGCCTTCATCACCGAGAAATAGCGAGGTGGAACGGGCTGGTCCTCGAGCACTCTCGTGACGAAGTCCTGCTCGCTCATTTCACCAAACGCCCAATTGAAAAGCTTCTCATATCCGAGCGTGGATTGCGGCATTGAGCCCAGCGATTTTCCGCACGCCGAGCCGGCGCCGTGGCCGGGCCAGATCTGGAGGTAGTCCGGTAGAGAGCGGAATCGCTGCAGGGAGCGATAGAGCAGCCGCGCCGATGTGTCCATGCTCCCCTTTGCACCGGCGGCTTTCTCCAGAAGGTCTGGTCGTCCGACATCGCCGACGAACACGAAGTCTCCGGTCAACGCGCCGACCGGATCTTCTCCGCGATCGAGATCCGAAACGAGAAAAGTGAGGTGTTCGGGGGTGTGACCCGGCGTATGGAGCACGCGCAAGCGCACTGTGCCTGCCTCGATGGTCGATCCGTCGCGGAGAGGGCTCGCCGATTCCAGTGCGGACTCGCGGTAACCCCAGTCGGTCCCGCCTTCCGCGGAGAGATGGAGGGTTGCGCCGGCTGAATCAGCTAGTGCCCTCGCTCCGGAAACGAAGTCCGCGTGGATATGGGTCTCGGTGACGTGCACGATCTTCATGCGGTCGGCACCGGCCGCACGAGTATACTTGCCGATGTCCGCGTTCGGATCGACGATCACCGCCTCGCGGCTCTTTTCGCAGCCAAGCATGTAGCTCGCCTGGGCAAGATTCTCATCGTAAAAACGTCGAAAAAGCATCAGACCCTTGACGATCGCGGAGAAAGCGTTGCTGGACGGAGTAACACTTGTTAGCGTCCTACTGAGCAGTTGTTCTGCGCAGGAATATACCCACAACTTCAGGGTCAACCGGAGCCTGACACGATCGAGCTGAATCGCGAAGAGCTGGTGCGCTACAGCCGCCACATCATGCTGCCCCAGGTCGGGGAATCCGGCCAGAGCCGCCTGAAATCAGCTCGCGTGCTGCTCGTTGGCGCCGGTGGCCTCGGCTCGCCAGTGGCGCTCTACCTGGCGGCCGCGGGCGTCGGCACAATCGGCCTGGTCGATTTCGACGCCGTAGATCTCTCGAATCTGCAGCGGCAGATCCTGCACGGCTCGGCGGCGATAGGCAGCAGCAAGCTCGACTCCGCCCGCGATCGGCTCTACGACATCAACCCGAACGTTGACATCGAGCCGTATCAGACGCGCCTCACCTCGGCAAACGCTCTCGAGATCGCACGCGGCTACGATCTGATCGTCGACGGCACCGACAATTTCGCGACGCGTTATCTCGTCAACGACACGTCGGTCCTGCTCGGCATTCCGAACGTGTACGGAAGCGTGTACAGGTTCGAGGGTCAGGCTTCCGTCTTCGGCGCGCCTGGCGGGCCGTGTTATCGCTGCCTGTTTCGCGAGCCGCCGCCGCCCGATCTCGTGCCCAGCTGCGCGGAAGGCGGCGTGCTGGGGGTCGTACCCGGGCTCGTCGGAACGATCCAGGCGACCGAGGCGATCAAGATGCTGCTCGGCGTAGGCGACACGCTGGTCGGTCGGCTGCTGACGATCGATGTTTTGACGATGGCATTCCGGACGATCCAGCTTCGCCCTGATCCGGAGTGTCCGGCGTGCGGAACCCGCGAGATAACTGAGCTGATCGATTACGACGAGTTCTGCGCCGGGAGCGCGCGCAGCGCGGAGGAGCAGAAAGGCGGCATCGCGGAGATAGAGCCGGCACAGCTGGCCCGTCGCCTCGCCGCAGGGGAGAAGCCGGAGATCATCGACGTCCGTGAGCCGTACGAGTGGGAAATCAATCACATTCCCGGCGCCCGCCACGTGCCGCTGGGTCGCATCGCTGCCGAAATTCCGAGCCTGGACAAGCGTCGTGAAACCGTCTTGTACTGCAAGGTCGGGATCCGGAGCATGCATGCGGCGCAGCAGCTTGCCGATGCCGGCGTAACTTCCGTTCGAAATCTTTCCGGGGGCATCCTGCGCTGGATCGACGAAGTGGATCCGACCATGCCGAGGTACTAGTTGATTCCACCGGATCCGATCGAGCGTTTCCGCTCGGTCTATGCGATGGCGGAAAAGATCGATCGCTCGATTATCCCCGAGCCCAACGCCATGGCGCTCGCCACCGTCGAGAATCGGGATCAGCCATCGGTTCGAATCGTTCTGCTCAAGGCGTTCGATGAGCGGGGATTCGTCTTCTACACCAATTACGAAGGCAGGAAGGGACGCCAGCTTCTGGCGCACCCAAAGGCCGCACTCTGCTTCTACTGGTCTCCAATCGACATCCAGGTCCGCGTCGAGGGAACGGTGGCACAAGTGGCGGACGACGAGGCCGACGAGTATTTCGCGTCGCGCCAGCGGCTAAGCCAGATCGGCGCGTGGGCTTCGCGACAAAGCGAAGTCATGGAAAGTCCGGCAGCGCTCGACGAGCGTCTTGCGCGCTACGAGAAAGAATTCGCCGGAAAGAAAGTGCCCCGACCGAAGTTCTGGTCGGGTTTTCGCGTGATTCCGGAGAGAATCGAGTTCTGGAAAGCCCGCCCCAATCGTCTTCATGAGCGACACCTGTACACGAAGGTGGGTGGCGGGTGGCAAGTCGAAACGCTTTATCCCTGACCGCGCGGTACCACGCGAAGGTTGCTTACCGTAAAATGTTGAGATGACGAGTACCCGCATTCCTCCCGCACCCAAGAATTCTCATCCCGCGCCGCCGGCGTCGGCGCCGGAGCCGTGGACGATTGCGTCGGCGCGTACGCTCTACAACATCGAAGGCTGGGGGATCGGCTTCTTCGACATCAACGAGGCCGGACACGTCGTGGTCCGGCCCGACCGCGAGAAAACGGATCGCGAGCTCGATTTGTTCGAGCTCGCGAACGATCTCGAGGAGCAGGGAGTTGGCCTGCCGCTGCTGCTTCGGTTCTCCGACATCCTGCGCTCCCGAATCGAATCTCTCAACGAGAAGTTCATGAGGGCGCGCGAGGAGTACGGCTACGAGGGCGGATACACCACGGTCTATCCGATCAAGGTCAATCAGCAGCGCCACGTCGTCGAAGAGATCGTTGAATTCGGGAAGCGCGCGGGGGTCGGTCTCGAATGCGGGAGCAAGCCCGAGCTCCAGGCCGTTCTCGGACTCGCCGAGCACACCGACCATTTGATCGTCTGCAACGGCTACAAGGACGAAGAGTTCATGCGGCTGGCGCTGATGGGCCAGAAGCTCGGACATCAGGTTTTTATCGTTCTCGAGCAGCTGAGCGAGGTCGACGTTCTGCTCCAGGTGGCGGACGAGCTCGGCGTCACGCCGACCGCGGGCGTGCGCATCAAGCTCTACTCGGAGGGCTCGGGTCGCTGGGCGAAGAGCGGCGGGGAGAAGTCGAAGTTCGGCTTGAGCACCGCGCAGCTCGTCAAACTTGTCGACAAGCTCAGGACGCTCGATCGGCTCGACATCCTGAAGCTGATTCACTTCCACCTCGGCTCGCAGATCACGGACATCCGCTACATCAAGGCGGGGCTTCAGGAAGTATCGCGCTACTACGCCGAGCTCCGCGGCCTCGGCGTCGACATCACCCACGTCGATGTCGGCGGCGGGCTGGGCGTCGACTACGATGGGAGCGGGTCGACCTCCCAGGCCAGCGTGAACTACACGCTTCAGGAGTACGCCGACGATGTGATTTACACCATCGCCGAAGCGTGCCGGCAACACGAGCTGCCGATGCCGCACATCATCAGCGAATCGGGGCGCGCATTGACCGCGCACCACGCACTTCTGCTACTGAGCGTCATCGATGTGGAGGCCCAGGCCGACAACGCTGTTCCCGAGCTGACCGAGGACCACCACACTCTGCTCCACGAGATGGCGGCGGATTACGCGTCGCTCTCCAAGCCACGGGTATCGAGAAAGCGTGTCCGAGAGGTTTATCACGACGCGACGTTCGACAAGGAGCGCGCTCAGGAGCTGTTCAACAGCGGAGTTTTCACCATCCGCGATCGCGCCATCGCCGAGCAGATCTACGTTTCGACCATCGCCACGGTAGTGCGGATTGCACAGAAGGATCGCGACCAGTACTCCGACATCATCGACGATCTCGAAGCGACGATGGTAGACCGCTACTTCTGCAACTTCTCGCTGTTCCAGTCACTGCCTGACAGCTGGGCGATCGACCAGATCTTCCCGATCATGCCGATCCACCGTCTCGACGAGGAGCCGACGCGCCGCGGAACGATTCAGGACGTTACGTGCGACTCGGACGGGAAAATCGAGTGCTTCATAGGTGACCGCACGACGCGCAAGAGCCTCGAGCTGCACCCGTTCAACGACGGCGATCCGTACATCATCGGCATTTTTCTGACGGGCGCGTATCAGGAAATTCTCGGCGATCTGCACAACCTGTTCGGTGACACCAACGCGGTGCACATCCGGTTGTCGGCGACGAAGGGATACGAGGTTACCGATCTGGTGCACGGCGACACCGTCACCGAAGTCCTCGACTACGTTCAGTTCCGCGCATCGGACCTCCTCGCCACCTTCCGCCGCAAAGTCGCGAACGCAACCGGCATCCAGCGCCAGGAGGCCAACATGTTCATCGCCGATTACATCGCGGGGCTCGAGGGGTACACCTACCTGGAAGGGGAGGCCGCTCGTTAACTGCCTCGGATTCTGAGACCGCGGCGCTATCGACTGCCCACTGTAGTCCCAAAGGTGGCAGGTGGGGGACATGGTCAGAAGCGCAGGTATCAGTTTATCCGGCGCATTCCATAGTGGCGTGACGAAGTGAGAATGCGACTAGAAGAACTGCTACCAGAGCATCTCTCTGCATCCTCTCCCACCTGCCACCTTTAGGACCAGGGGCGCCAGACGCCGGCGACAAGATCTCTACGCCGAGAATCTCTTCTCGACCTCCTTCCAGTTGACGACGTTCCACCACGCCTGGATGTAGTCGGGCCGCCGGTTCTGGTACTTGAGGTAGTAGGCGTGCTCCCAGACGTCGAGGCCGAGGATGGGTTTCTGGCCCTCCATCAGAGGGTTGTCCTGATTCGGCGTGCTGGTGATGGAGAGCTTCCCGCCGTTGTTGACGAGCCACGCCCAGCCGGATCCGAACCTGCCCGTCGCGGCGGCGTTGAACTGTTCACGGAATTTCGCGAAGTCTCCGAAGGAGCTCCTGATGGCGGTGCCAAGATTGCCCCCTGGCTCGCCGCCCGCGTTCGGCGCCATGATCTGCCAGAACATCGAGTGATTCCAGTGTCCGCCTCCGTTGTTGCGCACGGCGGTGCGCACCGCTTCCGGCGCCTTGTTGACGTTGCGAACGAGATCGTCGAGTGACTTGCCGGCGAGCTCCGGAGCCTTCTCGATCGCGGCGTTGAGATTGTTCACATAGGTCTGATGGTGCTTGCCGTGATGGATCTCCATCGTTTTGGCATCTATGTGCGGCTCCAGTGCGGCGAAGTCGTAGGGCAGCGGGGGAAGTGTGAATGCCATTTTGTTCTCCTTTGTGTTCTCGCTTTCATGTCGCAGCGATCGCCGCGATCAGAGATCACCCGCTCCTACCGCCGGTCTATCGTACCGTCTCGCCCGTCTCGCTCTATAGCCTGAGATCAATCCGGGCAGGATGGAGATGAAGATCACGATCGCAACGACGATCTCGATGTGCTTGTCGACTCCCGGAATATAGCTGCCGAGAAAATACCCAATGCCCAGCATGCCCCAGATCCAGAGAACGGCGCCGAGGATGTTGAACGTGATGAATTGTCGGAAATCCATCCCGGCGACACCGGCTATGACTGGCGCAAACGTGCGGATCACGGGCATGAATTGGGCTAGGACGATTGTCTTTCGTCCATACTTCTCGTAGAACTCGTGAGCGCGAATAGCATGCTTTTTGTTGAAGAAGAGGCTGTTCTCTCTCCTGAAAATCCGGGGGCCCGTGGCGCGACCGATCAAGTACCCGACTGAATTGCCGCAGATCGCGGCCGCCGTCAGCACCGGGACGAGTGCGTATATGTTGAGATATCCGCGCGCCGCAAACAGGCCGGCGGTGACGAGCAGTGAATCGCCGGGAAGAAATACGCCGACGAGGAGGCCGGTCTCCGAGAAAATGATCGCCGCAATGCCGAACAGACCTGCCCACTGGACCAGATCCGGCAGATTGGAGAGCCGGTGAAGAAGATCAGTGAGCACGTCGATCGAGTCTCGGTGAGGTAGGATGGAAGAGAGACGTTCAAGTTCAGCGCCACCGCCGCGCAATGCAACTACGGGAGAGTGGATGCTCGCCTTTCCGGAGCGTCGGCCGCGGGGATTTCGGCGGTCGCCGAGCAAAGCTGAGCAGGCGTTCAACGCGCTGTCGGTTGCGCTGCTCGTGCTCTTCGCCACCGGATGGTCGTGGTCGATCGCGCGTGCGCGCGCGGCCGGCACGACAGGAGTAACGCCGGCAACGGCGAACATCGCGCGCGCACTTACGGAGGGCGATGCGCCGTCGGTCGCGTATCTCACCGATGCCGCGCTTGCCGCCCTCACCAGGCCCGCCCGCGGTGAGAGCGGCAAGCTGCGCGTCCGGATCCAGCAGCCCGGAACGCCGATCACTCCGATACTCGGCGATACGCTGCCGGCGGGCGCCGTCGCGACTTTTTCTTCGGGTGCCGCATCGGAATCGACAGCGACTCTGACCGCGCCCAAACGCCCCGGCATCTGGAGCCTCGCGCTCAAGATCGGCAGCGCCATTAAGCCGCTTGCCGGGTTCAGCGTGATCACCATGCGGCCCGCGACCGAGAAGAAGGGCGGGCGACTCGGTCTCTATTACATCGGTAACTGGCCCGCCGCTCGTAAGGGCCAACCGGGCGTGAGCTACGATCCGCCGTCGGGATTCATCGAGGTAACCCAACAGAACCAGAACACCCAGCTATCCGATCATTTTCGCCTGAAAGATTTCTTTCCGCACGATCAGCAGAACGTCTGGCCGAAGTACATCGTCATCGACATGAAGTTGATCGACAAGGACGAGCTCGTGCTGCAGGACCTGAAGGAGCACGGCATTAATCCCGACGGTGTGCGCGTCATGAGCGGTTTTCGCACGCCACAGTACAACGCCGGCGGCGGTGATCCGCGGGGTCGCGCCGCTCTGAGCCGCCATATGTATGGCGATGCCAACGACATCTTCATCGACAACGATGGCGACGGGCGGATGGACGACCTCAATCATGACGGGCGCGTGAATATTGCAGATGCCAAAGTTGTTTGTGACGCGGTCAATCGCGTCGAGCGGGCACACCCTTCGCTGATAGGAGGGTGCGGCATATATTCCGGCACGTCCGCGCATGGGCCATTCACCCACATCGATACGCGAGGCTATCCCGCTCGCTGGACTGGAACAGGAGACAGCTAATGGACACGACAACAACCGCTAGCCCGCCCGCGACGGTCGAAGATCACAGGCAGACGCCCGCGAATCCAAAGCGCGATCCCGCGATGCCAGTGCGACTGGCGGATCTCGAGCCGTACGTCGGCCTGGGCTATCTCTCGAAGCTGTTCAAGCTGATGGCGGTCATTCTGCTGCTGCTGCTCGTCTCGGAGATCATCACCGGCCTCGTGACCCAGGGCACGACGTCGATCCCGACCCTGCTCGGCGAAATGAGCCGGCTGGTGGTGCTCGCCGGATTGCTGTGGGGCAGCGGCGATCTCGCGCTGCTTCTGATCGACATGGGCCATGATGTGAGGGCGACGAGAATCCTCCTCGGCCGACAGGCGCTGCACCAGACCGGGTCGACCGGCATTACACCTCCATCCGGCACGCCGCGCGTGGAAGGAGGAAGCTTCGTGGAGCGTGGACCCAGATAAGCGGGACGCGGGAAGAGGGAGGCGGGAAGCGGGACAGCCCTCCGCGCTCTACACGATCGGGCACTCGACGCGGACCTTCGACGAGCTGCTCGGTCTCCTGAAAAGGGAAGGCGTGTCGCATCTCGTCGATGTGCGCGCCTTTCCCACATCAGCGCGCTATCCGCACTTCAACAGGCAAAGCCTCGAGCAGACGCTGCCCGAGCACGGCGTGAGATACACGCACTTTCCCGCGCTCGGCGGCCGCCGCAGAGTGCGACGCGACTCCCACAACACTCTGTGGCGAAACGCGGGCTTTCGCGGCTACGCAGATTACATGGAAACCCGCGAGTTCGACGAAGCGCTGGACGCCCTGCTCGACCTCGCGCGACGCGAGCGCACCGCGATCATGTGCGCAGAGGCGGTTCCGTGGCGATGTCACCGCTCGCTCATCTCGGATGCGGTTGTCGCGCGAGGGACAGACGTGCAACACATCATGGATGACAAGACTCATCCGCATCGGCTCACGTCGTTCGCGCGGATCGACCCGCAGGGGCGGGTGCACTATGACGCCGCGGCGCAGAGCGATCTGTTTGGGGCGGAAGCTCGCGGCACCGCGTGACCCCGGTAACACGGCATGCTGGTTGCCATCTTGCATCGTGTGCCCTAGGATAACGCGAGGCGAACGCGGTAAGTGCGCCAAAGCGGGGTACGTTTTCTGTCGCGTCGGGTGTAACTCACTTCTTGCGAGGATGCCATCATGCTTTGGACCATCGCGGTAATTCTGTTTATTCTCTGGATTCTTGGATTCTTCGTCGTCCATGTGGGCGGCGGACTGATCCATCTTCTGCTCGTCATCGCGGTGATCGTTGTCATCTATCGCCTCATCACCGGCCGGCCAGTAGTCTAGAATTCGCTCCCGGACGCGGCGAACCCGTTGCTCCGGCCTGATGCTGCTCTCTTCCATTCGGTCCGCGACGAAAGGGGAGGGCAGCATTTTGCATCCGCCGTCATGACGCCCGAGAGCGACCGAGTCGCACCGCCGCCTACCGGCGGCAAGTCGATTCTCACCAACGTGCGCGTGGTTCTGCACGAGCCCCAGGATCCTGTCAACATCGCCGCCACTGTGCGGGCGATGAAGAACATGGGCTGCGCCGATCTCTATCTCGTCAACCCGGTGGCGTACGACCCGTGGCGGATCGAAGGAATCGCGCACGATACCGGCGACATCGTCGGCAGGATCAGAAACTGTGACAGCATCGAGCAGGCTATGGATGGAGTCGTGCGAGTGGCCGGCTTCACCGCGCGACGGCGTGCCGCGAAGCGCGACATCGTCACTCCCCGCGAGGCGAGCCGCGAGCTACTCGAGCTCGCGCCATCGGCGCCCGTCGCGATCCTCTTCGGCCGGGAGGACAAGGGGCTCCCAAACGAGATTCTCGACCGCGCGCATCTCGTCGTCACGATTCCGACCACCGACCACGCATCGCTCAATCTGGCGCAGGCGGTTCTGATCGCCCTGTACGAGCTGCATCTGACAGCCGCAGACGCGACGAGAACGCTGGCGCCGCCGCGCAAGGATGCGCCGCCCGCCACGTCCGACGAATACGAGAAGCTCTTCGCCGACGCCGAGCGAGGTCTCTATGCGATCGACTTCTTCAAGACGCGCTATCATGAGCACATCATGCGCAGCGTCCGCACACTTTTTTATCGCGCCGCTCCCGATTCACGGGAGCTTGCGCTGCTGCGCGCGATTTTTATCGAAATCGTTCGGACAATCGAGCGCATCACTAAGGGTAAGGCAGGAGGTTTGCAGCAGTGAGTGCGCACTTGCGCCACACTAGCTGTCCGAACATTTTTCCGCCTGTCGATCGCTTGTGAAAATCTTCACAAAGCCGACCGATTAACTCGCCTTTACTCAACACTCAATACTCGCGGATGAACTTGCGAAGCAGATGGCTTGCAGTGCCGGGATTCATTTTCATCGCGGCACTTGCCACCATGCTCTCTGCATATAGCGGCGCTTCTTCATCGGAAGGGAACAGTCCCGTCCAGCCGGTCGCGTATCGACACACACTCCACGTCGATACGCTGAAGATGAACTGTCTCTACTGCCACTACACCGCCAACAAATCCTTCGACCCGGGAATGCCCGCGGTCGGCACCTGCATGGGGTGTCACACCGTCATCGCCGGATCCACCGACGGCAACAAGGCGGAGATCAAGAAGCTGGTCGGCTTCTGGAACAAGAAAGAGGGAGTACCCTGGGTTCGCATCCACAAGCTCCCAGAGTACGTGCACTTCCCGCACATGCGCCACGTGAACGCGGGCGTCACCTGCCAGACATGCCATGGCGAAATCCAGAACATGAAGCAGGTCTATCAGGCGTCGTCACTGAACATGGGCTGGTGCATCAACTGTCACATCGGCCAGTCAAACCCGCCCTTCAAGGCCCGCTACGACTGCGCGGTCTGCCACTACTGATAGAATGAGCGACGAGCGAGAGTCAGCCGGCACCGTCACGCAGAATCAGCCGAACGGAGTGAAGCGCCGCGAATTTCTGAAGGTACTCGGCGTCGGCACCGCCGCGACGACGATGATCGGCTGTGCGTCGGAGAGGGTCGAGAAGCTCATTCCCTATCTCGTCTCGCCCGACCAGACGGTGCCGGGAGTCTCCACCTACTACGCGACAACCTGCCGCGAGTGTCCGACTGGATGCGGCGTAATCGCCGAGACGCGCGACGGTCGCACCATCAAGCTCGAAGGAAACCCTGAGCATCCCGTGAACCGTGGCGCTCTCTGCGCGCGCGGTCAGGCATCGTTGCAGGGTCTGTACAACCCTGATCGCTTTCGCGGTCCGATGGCGCGGAAAAATGGCCAGCTCCAGGCGGTCACCTGGGAGGAAGCGCTGCAGATCTTCGCCCAGAAGCTCGGTGAGACGAGGAGCCGTGGCGGCGCGGGCAACGCAGTCTTCATCAACCAGCACGAGAGCGGAAGCTTTCCGGGATTTCTGGACGCGTGGCTCGCCGGTTTCGGTATGCCGCCGCACATCAGCTACGACGCCGAAGCGGACCATGCGGTCATCGCCGCGAACCGACAGGCGTACGGCGTGGCGTGGCCGCGTCTCGATTTTCGTGCTGCGCGCCTCATCGTCTCGATCGGCGCCGATTTTCTGGACAATTGGGGCGCGATGGTGCCGCAACAGCTCGATTGGGCCGACGCGCGCGCAGATCACGACAAGGCACCGCGTCTCATTTACGTCGGACCGCGCCGCTCCCTCACCGGACTCAACGCCGATCAGTGGATTGACTGCCGGCCCGGCAGCGAGATGGCGATCGTGCGGATGCTTCAGGGCCAGCTGCCGATCGAGGCC
The DNA here is from genome assembly GCA_946478895.1 of uncultured Gemmatimonadota bacterium. The sequence goes on along the minus strand of CAMLDY010000003.1, from coordinate 76,547 downwards.
GCGGCGCAATCGAGTGGCGTCAGCGCAGCGGTGCTCGACGCCTTCGCTCGGGAGTTCACCGCGACGAGTCCGAGCATGGTGCTCGCTGGAAGCGGAGGTGCCGATGGCTTCGAGCTGGCGACTGCGGCGGCTGCTCTCAACCAGTCGCGCGGCAATGTCGGAGTCACCATCAAGCCGGCAGAGGCGTATCTCGGCTTCGATCGGGTAGCTTCGGCCGCCGAAGTCCGCGCCGTCGCCGAGCGAATGAATGCCGGGGGGGTCTCGCTTCTCATGGTGCGTGGCGCCAACCCGGCGTTCACGCTCCCGAAGGCGGCTGGCTTCGCTGCCGCGATGGCGAAAGTTCCGTTCAAGGTGAGCTTCTCGAGCTACCCCGACGAGACTTCCAGCATCGCTGATCTCGTGTTGCCGGATCACCATCCACTCGAGCAGTGGGGGGATGTGGAGCCCGTGCGGGGGACAATCTCGCTGCAGCAGCCGACGATGGATCCCGTATTCGACACCCGCGCGACATCGGATGTTTTGATCGAGGTCGCCAGGAAAGATCCCGGCGCCGCCGCTCGGTACCCGATGGCGGACTATCGCAGTTGGCTGATCGGCCGGTTCGCGGGTGGTGCAGCCAGTCTTGCCGCCGCGCTGCCACGAGGAATTTCCGCCGGAACGCTCGGACAATCGGCGACCGCTCGACCGGCTCCGGCCGTACGCGCAGCCGCTCCGATCGAGCAGTCGAGCGGCAACATGTACCTCGTGCTCTATCCGCATCCTTTCATCGGCGATGGGCGCGGTGCCAACAAGCCGTGGCTGCAGGAGATCCCGGATCCGGTCACGAAGATCTGCTGGCAGACGGTCGCTGAGATGCATCCGGCGACCGCCGACCGAATGGGTTTGGCGGACGGCGATCACGTCAGCATCCAGACTTCCGCGGGAACGCTGACCTTGCCGGTGCTCCGCTACCTGGGCACCCAGAAGGACACCGTTGCGGTTGCAACGGGGCGCGGACATCCAAGCGCGGGCCGTTACGCAAAGTCGGGGTCCAATCCTCTGGAGATTCTGCCGCTGGGAGAGGACCGCGCTGGCGGTGTTGCTTTCGTTTCGACCAAGGCCAACGTCTCGAAGGCAGCTGGATACGCCCTCCTTGTCACGACCGAAGGGTCAGCGAGACAGTTTGGACGCGGCATCGGTCGCGCGATTGCGATCGCCGATTTGCGCGCTGGACGACCCGGTAACGATCCCGCGGTAGCGAACGCCGCGGAGGTGGCGCGGAACGGCGGCGCCGAATCCCACGCCGGCGAGCCAAACGCTGGTGGGGAAGAGCACGGCGAAACGATGCCGGGCGATGCAACGCATACTTTCCTGCCCGGTTTGCGCTCGCCAGTCGCGCGTGACGCGCAAGGTGAGCTCGGGAACGAGCAGTCGACGCAAAAAGGGATGTACGATCCCAAGCACTGGAGCGGCATGTCCAAGCGCCGCTGGGCGATGACGGTCGATCTGGCGCGCTGCACCGGATGCGCCGCCTGCGTCAGCGCGTGCTATGCGGAAAACAACATCCCAACCGTAGGCGCGGATTGGCAGGTGGGCACGGCAGCGCCCGATCGCACCGAGTTTGGCGCCAATATCACGCGGGGTCGCGAGATGGCGTGGATCCGGATCGAGCGCTACTTCGAGGGCGGTGAAGATGGCAGCGCGGATTTCGACACGCGCTTCATCCCGATGATGTGCCAGCATTGCGGCAATGCGCCGTGCGAGCCGGTCTGTCCGGTTTACGCAACCTACCACGCGCCCGATGGGCTCAATGTGCAGGTCTATAACCGTTGCGTCGGGACGCGTTACTGCTCCAACAACTGTCCCTACAAGGTCCGTTACTTCAACTGGTTCGGATATGGCGAGCCCGCGCGTCCGCAGTACGCGTTCCCGGAGCCGTTGAACTGGCAGCTGAACCCGGATGTGACTGTCCGCGGCAAGGGTGTCATGGAGAAGTGCAGCTTCTGCGTGCAGCGCATTCGCGAAGCCGAGAATCGCGCGGCGCTGGAGAAGCGCGCACTGAAACCCGATGAATTTACGACCGCGTGCGCGGCCGGATGTCCGTCACGCGCGATTGTGTTTGGTGATGTCGCCGACGAGAACTGGACCGTCAGCCAGCTCGTGAAGGACGAGCGCGGCTATCACGTTTTCGAGGAGCTCAACACCTATACCGCGGTTGTCTATCTGAAGAAGGTGAACCATCCGGCCGCGCCGGCGGGAGGGGCCTGACCATGGCTACTGTTGCCCGGCCGGTCACAACGCGCGACGAGCCACGTCGTCCCAACATCCCCGCGGCGGATCTTCAGCTTCCGGCGGTACGCGATTACGAACAAGTCGATCGGGAAATAATCGGCACCCTTCGTCCAACCGTTAAGTGGGCGATCGGACTCGGCGTTGCCATCTTCTTCCTGATCATCGGTGCTTCGGCGTGGATGTATCAGATCTACACCGGGCTGGGCGTTACCGGACTCAATCCGCCCATCATGTGGGCGGTGTACATCGTCACCTTCGTGTTCTGGGTCGGTATCGGACACGCAGGTACGCTGATCTCCGCGATCCTGTACTTGTTCCGCGCCGGATTCCGGACATCGATCTATCGCGCCGCGGAAGCAATGACCGTGTTCGCGGTCATGACCGCCGGTCTCTTTCCGATTCTGCACCTCGGGCGGCCGTGGAAGTTCTTCTACCTGATTCCGTATCCGAACTGGCGCTACATCTGGCCGCAGTTCAAGAGTCCGCTGGTCTGGGACGTGTTCGCGATCCTGACCTACCTCACGGTGTCGGCGACGTTCCTTTACGTCGGATTGATTCCGGACATCGCCGTGCTGCGCGATCGCGAGAATATCAGCCCGATGCGGAAGCGCATCTACACGATGTTGTCCCTCGGCTGGCGGAACACGGATCGCGAGTGGAGGCACTTCGCGCGGGCCTATCTATTTCTCGCCGCGTTCTCGACGCCGCTCGTGCTGTCGGTGCACTCGGTGGTGTCGTTCGACTTCGCGATGGCGCTCACGCCCGGATGGCACACGACGATTTTCCCTCCGTACTTCGTCGCCGGTGCGATCTTCTCGGGAATCGGGATGGTCTTCACGATCATCATCCCCCTGCGGAAGTGGTTCGGACTCAAGCATTACGTGACCATCAATCACCTCGATGCGGCGGCGAAGCTGGCGCTCTTCACCTCGCTCTGCGTCAGCTGCGCTTACATGAACGAGTGGTTCGTGGCGTGGTTCAGCGGGAACGAGGCGGAAAAAGCGTTCTTCGCCAATCGCATCTGGGGCCAGTGGTGGTGGGCGTCGGCGATTCTCTACACCTGCAACGTGGTGCTCCCGCTGTCGCTGTTCGTTCAGAAGCTGCGGCGTAGCACGGCGTGGCTGTTCATCGTGTCGTTCACCATCAACATCGGGATGTGGTTCGAGCGCTTCGTCATCATCGTGCCGTCGCTCTCCCACGAATTCGAGCCGTGGCAATGGACCAGCTACCGCGCGACCTGGGTCGAGTACGCCATTCTCGCGGGCAGCTTCGGCTGGTTCTCGATGTGGTTCCTGCTGTTCATCAAGCAGCTGCCGGTGATTGCGATCACCGAGATCAAGGAGATCGTTCCCCCGCGGCTCAAGATGCGTCATCCGCACGGGATCACGCCGTCCGGCGAGCATTTCGATTTCGAGGCGGACACGCCTGGAGAGCACGACTGATGCGAGGAGTGCTTGGCGCCTTCAGGGAGCTCGACGCGGCGGTAGGTGCGATCGACGCGCTCAAAAAAACGCGGTTCGGCGACATTCACGTGTTCACGCCAACGCCGCGCCACGAGCTGGAGCATGCGCTCGAGCGCGGACCCAGCCCCGTTCGGAAGTTCACCCTCGTTGGCGGTTTGGCCGGGGTGACGTTCGGGTACTGGATCGCGATCTGGTGCTCCGACTACTGGCCGCTCGTCGTCGGCGGCAAACCGATCGCTTCGTGGGTGCCCTACACGATTTTCGGCTTCGAAGTCATGGTCCTGATCGGCGCGCTCTCGACAGTCGCCGGACTCTTCGTTTATGCCGGAATCCCGCGACTGACGATGATGGTCGGATACGATCCGCGCTTCAGTCACGGCGAATACGGCGTCTGGGTCGAGTGTCCGGCCGACAAGGCGCCGGAGGCCGAGGACCTGCTGCGCGAGCACGGAGCAGTGGAGGTACGTCGTGAGCGCTAGGGTGCGCTTTCTCGCGCTCGCGCTCCCGCTGCTGCTCACGGCGTGTGAGTGGTTCACCGATTTCAAGCGACAGCCGACTATCTCGACCTGGGAGCCGGTCAAGGATACGCTGGCTCCGTCGAGGGCGAATCCCCAGATGTCTGTGCCGACCGGTGGAACCGCGGTCGCCGGATTTCAGGTGTCGTACGGAGCATTCCCCGCAACCATCGACTCGATGGCGTCGCTGCGCAATCCGACGCCGCCGACGGACTCTTCGCTCGCCAATGGCAGAAAATATTTCCAGATCAACTGTGCCGTATGTCATGGCGATCGCGCGATGGGTGACGGGCCGGCCACCAAGTTCGGAATGCCGGGCATCAACCTGACGATGGACATCACCAAGGCGCGAACGGACGGCTACATCTTCGGAATGATTCGGAACGGGCGCGGCCTGATGCCGCCGTATAACCGCATCGAAGAGATGGATCGGTGGGATGTCGTGAACTACGTACGCGCGCTGCAGGGCGTGAACGGCAAAACCGTCCCGATCGGGCCGCTCGCGGCGCCGGGAGTCACCGGCGACAAGGTACCAGGTGCGACGGAGATGGGACCGACACGGCCGGCGCCCTACTTCAATCCGCGCGGCGAGCTTACCGGCGCCGCCCCGACTACTCCAGCAAATCCGGTGACAGCTCCCTCACTCGCACCGCCGGCGCCTTCCACTGACACCGCGGCGCGAAGCCGGCCGGATTCCGCGCGCGCCAGAACCGATAGCATTCGCTCGGGGACGTTGAGATGAGCACACACGAGCCACATCCCCTGAGCCGCGAAGAGGTACTGGTCGGCATCGATCGGCCGATTCCGTCGCTGCTGAAGACGATCGCCATCTTGCTCGCCGCGATCGGCCTCGTCGTGTTCATCATCGGCTTGTTCATCAATCCGGATCGTGTCTGGCAGGCGCTTCTGGTGAACTGGCTGTACTTCGCGTCAATCTCGTCGGCGGCAGCGATGTTCGTCGCGGCCCAGCGCATCACTACCGCTCGCTGGTCGCGGCCAGTGATCCGTTTCCTGGAGGGCTACGCCGCGTTTCTGCCGGTGGCCATGGTGCTGCTGCTGCTGATCATCTTCCTCGGAAGGCACCACATTTTCTGGTGGTCGAACACTCCGTCGGAGATTCCGGAGAAGCGAATCTGGCTGGCGCCGGCGTTTTTCCTGAGTCGAGTAACGATCGTTTTTCTGCTGATCACGGTGCTCAGCTGCTGGTTCACCTATTTGTCGGTGCGACTCGACGTCGGAATCCTGCCTGAGGGCGGTGCGAAATGGGCGCGCGGCTTACGCGAGCGGATGCGCCGCGGATTCCGCGATGAGCGCCGTGAGCTGCACTCCACGCACTCTATCCAGGGCCGGATCGCGGTCTTTCTTGCATTCGCGTTTGCGTTCGGATGGATCCTTTTGTCGTGGGACCTGTCGATGTCGATGGATCCACACTTCCAGAGCACCATGTACGGCTGGTGGTTTTTCATGGGAGCCTGGGTAGGCGCGATTGCCAGCTGGACTCTCGTCGTAATGGCGTGGCGACGCTTTCTCGGACGCTATGACCTGATTCAGGACAAGCATTTCCACGACCTCGGCAAGCTTTGCTTCGCCTTCACCGCGTTCTGGGGCTACCTCACTTTCGGCCAGTATCTCGTTATCTGGTATGGGAACATGGGTGAGGAGACGCACTGGATGCGCCTGCGGCTGATCGAGGGCTGGCTCGTGCCGACGTTGATCGGTGTCACGCTCATGTTCGTTCTGCCGTTTTTCGGGCTGCTCTCCCGCGCAGCGAAAGTGTACCTGCCGACAATGCTCCTGTTCGCTGCATCCACTGTCGTGGGCCTGTGGATTCATCGTTACATCGAGATCTACCCGTCGATCTATGGTGCGGTCGCGCACATTCCGCTCGGGATCTGGGAGCTCGGCGTTACGGCCGGAATGCTTGGGCTGTGGGGATTCTGCTACCTCGCGTTCATGGACGCGTTTCCGCGGATGCGCGTACTGTTGATGACGTCGCCGTACCGTGACGAGGTACAGGTGCCCGTGAATCCGCACACGATGGAGCCGTTGCCGGCTCACGAATAACATCGCGCGCTGCCGCGGCAACGAGTCTACGTCTACGGATGTTCGTGGAATTCGGGGACAGCGGGTTGTGGGTTGCTGGTAGCACGGTTGCCTGTTCCCAGTGAACTACGCTGCCGACCTGTTGGCAGACCCCCGGAACCGTAGCCGTTCCGCCATCGGCGCGCGAGATGTCGGCAGCGCAGCTTATCGGGAACCGACAACTGTGCTACCCACAACCCAGAACATGTTATTCATGGATCTCAAGTGATCTTTCCCGTTTGTTGTGGTCGATGCATATATATTTGGAGCTCCGGGGCGTTAGCTCAGCTGGGAGAGCGCCTGGTTTGCAACCAGGAGGTCGCAGGTTCGATCCCTGTACGCTCCATTCACAAAAAAGCCGGCTCGAATGCGAGCCGGCTTTTTTCTTTGCGGTCTGGTCGCCGTCTAAAAAATTGGCAGGTCGTCGAAGCTCACCAGCGCCCCACCTTCGCCCTGAAGCGGTGCGTGATCGAGCGCGCTCTCGGCGCGGTGCACCAGCTCGGCGACGTTGACGTTCGATTCTGCGAGATCGGTCACTGCCGAGAAGCCCGCGCGCAGCCGGACCTGGCCGGCAATCGTTTTGTTCTGGGTCGCACGATCCAGCTCTCGCTGCAGCCGGGCAACGAGTAGCCGCGCTCCTTCGGCGTCCGTGTCGGGCGCGAGGATAGCCAGTCTCGAATCACCGACGAGGCCGACGACGTCCGACTGCCGGCTCTGCTCCCGGAATACGTGAGCTACGTCCGCGAAGCCGGTTGGGCTCTCCTTCCACAACATGCTCGAGCCAACCTCGCGGTCGTGCACCTGCGGCGCGAACGCCACGCACGCGAATGGCTCATGTCTCCGCAGAGCGCGCGCGCCGAGCTTGCCGGCGAGCTGGCGGAGACCGAACGTCGTGTAGAGTCCTGTGGTCGGATCCACGAAATCCTGCGCGCGCGCGTGCGCGAGCTCGGTGCGGGCGCGCAAAAAAGTCTGAAGCTTAACGAAGACGGGCTCGAGATCGACGGGGTGGTTGCAGTACTCCCAGGCTCCGGCTGCGAATGCGGCGAGGCGGGCACGCGGATTCGCGGGAGTTGGGGAAGTGATGATCACCGGTACCGAGTGATCGAACTGCGAGCCGTCGCGGATCCTCCGGCAGATCTCTACTGCGCCGATGTCGATCAGCGATTCGTCGACTACGAGCAGATCGTGATTCGAGAGACGCGCGAGCTCGAGGGTCTGTGCGCCTGAGCGGGTGTGGGCGGAAACGTAACCGTGCTGCTGGAAGACGCTTTCCAGGGCCCTGCTCATCCAGTCATCGCTGCACGCAATTAACGCGAGCGGAGGGCGTTCAACGGACACTTGCATCCAGCCTCCTCTTCGGTAGCTCGACTGGCTTGGCGCACATCGCGCTTTAGCCCGTAGCTTTGCGTCGCCACCTTTCGGTGGGTTTGCCGGTTTTCGGAGGTGCCGACTCGCATGCGCCCCGGAGGTAGCGTGCGAGAGAGCAGGGTCTATTCTGCAGACGACCGAGGGTCAGTCGGGTTACGGAACCCGCGGCGTGGGCCCGGGCTGCGGGTGGTACCCTAGTCGTTAACTTGTTGTAAAGAAAGGGGTTAGCGAATTATCGGCAGGGCGAGCACGAACGAGAATCTCGTGCCGTCGGTGTCGCTGTCGACCTGGAGGGTGCTGCCCATCGCTTCGACCAGCGTGCGCACGATGGCGAGCCCGAGGCCGGCGCTCGAGAAGCGAAGCTTCACTCCCTCAGGTGGGAAGCCATAGCAGAGCCGCTCGAGAACTTCGTCGGGAATGCCGGGGCCGGTGTCCTCCACCCAGAACTCGACGTGGTCTGCCGAGATCTCCGATGCGCCCATCGCAACCGAGCCGGCGTCGGTGTATCTGAGGCCGTTCGAAGTGAGATTGAGCAGTGCCTGCTGAATCGCCGATTGGTGGCCTATCCGCGCGTCATTATCAGGGAACTCGATCCCCAGCGGGATACCCTTTTCTTCGCACATCGGCTGCACGATCGAGCTAACCGCGTGCATCGTTTCGCTGATCGAGAAGGGCATCGGCTGGCCCTGGACGAGACCGTCGCCGCGAGCCGCGGAGATGAGATTGGAGACCGTGGTGCTGAGGCCGAACGCCGCTCCGTAAATGAGGCCGAGCTGTCTGTCGCGGATTGGGTTGGGCGTCGCTCGTTCGGCGCGACGCAGAGCATCTACCAGAAGAAGGATCGAGCCGAGAGGCGAGCGAATGTCGTGAGCGATGGCGACGACGGCGTCCGCGCAGTCGGCGCCAGTAAGTCGGGCGATGAACTTTCCGCGATCGGTGCGCCGCCACGCTTCTTCCGCTTCGTCGAGCCTGAGCAAAGTGCGAACGACTTCGTTCGCGTTCAGATCCTGGCCGTTTACAAGCTCGGTCAGGAAGTTGGCTCTCAGAGTCGACACGTATTCGCGAGCGATGACCGGCGGGACCGGCGCGGAGTTATCGCCCGAGCTGTCAAGACTCTGCGCGAGCCACGCAATTACCTCATTGAGGCGTTCGCGTACTTCAAGGCGTGTCTGCTTGGTTCCGTGCGCGATGCTCGTTGATGTGCGATCGGCAGCGAGCTCGAGAGCTCGCAATAGCGAAGCGGCGGGACCTGAGCGCACGGCGGGCGGCCGAGTGGGTACGTTTTCGATCGCTGAAGTTGTGGTTGGCTTCAGTGGCGGTGCGAAGGGCACGTAGTCGCTGAACTTATCCGACGCCGAAGCAGTTCTTAATGCAGTTGGGTCCATCCGCGCCATCCACTCTCCGTCACACGATTGACCCGCTCGCGGACGCCCATATTGGTGGGTGGAACGCATAAGGTCAATAGCGGCTTACACGTAAGGCTCAAGCCTTACATGTAGACGGACGTTTCCAAGTGTCGGCAATCGAAGTTCGGACGCGTGTAAGTCTGGGTGACGCGATCCTCAGGCGGTTGGTAGCTCGTCGAAACCCATGATGCTATCGCCTTGACCATCAGTGGGTACCTTAGCCAGCGCGCTCTCCGCGCGATGAACGAGTTCTGTCAGGTCGATGTCAGCCGCGGCGAGATCAGGGACCGCACAGTAGCCAGCCCGCAGCTTGAATGAGCCGCCAGTGGTGGTACTCCTTGACGCGGCATCCAATTCTCGCTGCAGGCGGGCAACCAGGAGTCGCGCTCCCGCCGCATCGGTGTCCGGAGCGAGGATGGACAACTGGGAGTCGCCAGTCTTGGCGACTATGTCCGAACGTCTGGCCTGCTCACGAACGACGTGGGCTACTTCGGCGAAGGCGCTTTCGTCGGCTTTGGGGCGCGTGCCGTCGGCTTGTGGGGAGAAGGCGAGACATGCAAAGGGTTCGTGCTTTCGCACCGCACGCGCCTCGAGCTGTTCTGCGAGGTGGTGCAACCCGTAGGTTGTGTAGAGTCCGCTCGCCGGATCCATCAGCGATTTGGCCTGCGACGCGGCCAGCTCCTCCCGCGCGCGGAGGAAGGTGCCAAGCTTGAGGAAAAGGCCGTCGACGTCGAGCGGAAGGTGGCAGTACTCCCACGCTCCAGCGGCATAGGCGGCCGTTCGCCCAGGCAAAGTTGAGTGCGACGACGACACGATCACGATCGGGACTGCGTGGTCGAACAAAGGATCGTCGCGCAGAGCCACGCACACTTCAACGCCGGTCAGCTCGCTAAGTCGCTCGTCGAGCATCAGGACATCGTAGTCACCATGCCGCGCGAGCTTGAGGGCCTGTTTGCCGGACCCCGTGCGCGTCACCTTGTATCCTCTCTCCGAGAACACGCTCTCGAGCGATCGACAGAGCCACTCGTCGCTACAGCCGATCAAAGCCACCCTCGTCCGCGGTTTGATGCCGGTCATGGCGTTGCCACGCGATGCGTGGCTCCCGTATGGTGTGAGATGATTGTCGATTTGGCTGCATGACGCGTCTGCGCCGGAGTGCTGCGCGGAGCGGTTGCGTGCGATTTCTGAACGTACCAGCTGAGCGCCTCCGTAAGGCCGTCGGCTACGTCGTGCGACGGTGAGTATCCGAGCATACGCTGTGCTTTCTGTATCGAGGCTCCGGAAAAGCGTACGTCGCCCGGGCGGAACGCGTCGTACTGGGGAACGACGGTCGCGAACCGGCGGTCGTTGATCGCGAGACGGTCGCGCATCATTGCGAATAACTGATTGAGGGTGACTGACGTTGCGCACGCAACATTGTACGCCTCGCCGGTCGCATCGGGGGTGTCAGTAGTCGCAGCCAGCAGATTCGCCTGGACGACGTTGGCGATGTAACAGAAATCGCGAGTTGTTTCGCCGTCGCCAAAAATGCGGCAAGGCTCTCCGCGCAGAAGGCTGGCGATCCACCTGGGAATCACCGCCGCGTACGCTCCGGCGGGATCCTGGCGGCGGCCGAAGACATTGAAGTATCGGAGGCCCACCGACTGCAGGCCATAGCTCATTTGAAACGCCAGCGCGTAGGTCTCGTTGATCGACTTGCTGGCGGCGTAAGGCGAAAGGGGTCTGCCGAGTCGCGTCTCGACTTGCGGGAAGTCCGGCGTGTCACCGTACACGGCTGACGACGAAGCATAGACGAAGCGCTTCACCCCTGCATCCTTGGCCGCGACGAGCATATTGACGAAGCCATCGACATTCACCGAATTCGTCCGCAGCGGATCGTCCATGGACCACGGCACCGATCCGAGTGCGGCGTGGTGGAGAACGTAGTCAGCGCCTTCGCAGGCGGTGCGGCAGGTCTCGAGGTCCCGAATGTCGCCCTCGACCATGCGGAAGCGACTCGGATCCGCGACTCCCCCGAGGGCGTCGTCCAGGTTGCTGCGATGTCCGGTCGAGAAATTATCGACGCCAACCACGATCTGTCCGAGGGCGATCAGCTCCTGGAGGAGATTTGAGCCGATGAAGCCGGCAACGCCGGTGACCACCCATACTCTAGGGGTGGCAGTAAGGTGCTCTCGAAGCCGACGATACGGTGCGGAGATCACGAGCTCGCAGTGGAAGAGTTACCCGCCGGGCCGATTTCGGAGCAGCCGTGCGCGGGAGCACGTCTACCCGATCACGCGCGCCGCAATTCGCGGCAAACGTTCGGCGAGGCGAGAAGCATCTTCCATTCCCCGCCTGGCATTGCGTAGCCCGATCATAAGTCGCGCAATGACAGCAGGTTAGTGATTGGAGGAAACGGGGGGTTCGGGTCCTTGTCGCGGTATTGCCCCATTTTGTGGTAAATGACCCACAGAGAAAACTTGGGGAGACTACGGAGACCGCCGTCTGTTTTCTCTGAGGCCTACGGGACCAGCACGTTCGGGGCTTTGAGCGCAAAGAGCGCAAGGTCGTCGGCGTGATCGGACGCAAACCCCGCGGCGTCGATGCCGACATGGCCTCCCTCGTCACCACGCACGAAGCTCGGGTCGTCGAGAAAAAGCTGGATCGGCTCGTTTCGGGGTGTCGGCACGAACTCCAGGGCTACCGGCGGGCGATCTTCCCCGACAAGCCACGCGAGAAAACCGTGCTCCAGCCTGCGCTGGAAGACTCGGCAGGACATAACCAGCGACCTAATTACCCCCTCACCGTCAATCAGGCACGCCAGCACTTCACCATGCGAGCCGGTGCGATCGTTGAGCGTTGCGGCGTAAAGTCTGCCGCCGTTGGCGAGAATCGCTGCGACTTCGTCGTCGGTGATGCGGCGTCCGTTAAGGTTGAACTGATTCGTCTTGTTGATCAGTTGCACCGCTCTGGCACGGTCTCCCTGCGAGCGGTCGTGGATGACCATCGACATCTCGAGGCCGCGCAGGAATCCGGTCAGGTCCGCGCCCTCGGCGGCATCGGGCACCATCCCCTCCAGGCGGCGACGGTAAAGCGCGGTTCGTTCGGCGTCCTCGACGGTCAAGACCTGCCTGCTGAAGCTCCTGGAAACCTTGTCGAAGAATTGCGGGAGCGCGTCGTCCGTCGCGGGAAACGTGATCGCGCGCACCTGCGGAAGGGCCGTCGAAACCTCTTCGATCTCGAGCGGATTGTCATCGATGAAGACGAAGGAATCTAGGCCGAGGTTGAGCCGTGCCGCGATCTCCTTAATCTGCGAAGACTTTGCTTTGTAGCTGGCAACGATTACTACGAAATCATCGATCGCGAGCGGCATCGTGCCGGTCTTGAACGGCGCGTGCGCAAGCTCCGGGTCGTTTCTGGTCACCGCCGCCAGCAGTGTGCCCTCGCGTTTCAGCTTGGCGAGAAGCGTCTGATAGAGAAAATGTTTGTAGCCAACTCCCTCTGAGCCGAAGCGGATACCCTCGATGCCGTCTTCTCCGATCACACCGTGCCATAGAACGTTGTCGAGATCGGTGACCAGAACTTTGGCAGTCTCCCGCGAATCCTGAAGGACGCAGTCGACGGCAGCCGTGGCGATTTCGCCGAGGCGACTTCCGGCGAATGGAGTGCCGGTCGACAGGTAGCTTCCGAGCGAGAAGACTTCAGGCGCCAGCATCCGCGCACCCAGAGACGCGGCGACGTCGGTCAGCCAGAGCCGCAGATCATCGTTTGACGCCGAATCTGCGAAGAGTGGCGGCAGCGGCGCTGGCACATAGAAGAAGCGCGCGCTCGGACGCATCCGCAGCCGCTCGGCGAGTACGCGTGCGCGATCGCGCACCGTAGTGACGTCGGCGCCACGTGAAGGTACTCCAGAGCGCCAGTCAGCCTCGGGCACGAAGTCCCACGGGAACAGGAAAATGACTTCCTGCTCGCCCGGGGTCGCTGCCGACAACAGGGCCTGACCCAGCGTGTTGAACGGGAGCGTTCGAACGTGGGCCGCCCGACCCTTTTTTGCCGCAGCCGCGCGCAGAAATACGTCGAGCTTGTCGACAGCTGCGGAGGTAGCGAGCAGGAAATCCAGCCGGGGCCCGCCCCCGAAGGCGGTCAGAGTCTTGTGCGCCTCGAGAAAGTTCATGACAACAATCCGGCGTCAGCGGTCACAAGCCCTTCTCCTCGAGTAGCTGCGCCGTCGCCGCATATCCCGCCATTCTAAGCTGGTCGGCGGCGTCGAGGCTGACGCCGAATTCGCTTTCAATGGCGGCCACCAGCGAGACGTGATCGAGAGAATCCCAGCGCGGACTATTGGTTCGGTCGAGGGTCGTCACATCGTGGTCGGGCTTGAGCTCGAACACGGCGCGAAATATGTCCTGAAGTCGGTCTGAGGTTTGAATGTTCATACTGGTAAAAAGGATTCTGAGGAACTGATTTCAGTGAACCCCGGTGGGTCGAACCGGGACCACGACGTGCCGTAGGAAGCGTGTCTGCGCTGCTTTATCTTGCGCACGCCCAGATCCCACACGAACTGCCACTGCATGCGACTCCATTCGTAGCGGGGTAGTGTTGCCTGCGCGGAAGTCGCCGTTCGCTTTTGCCGCAGCCAGTCGAGAAGCTCCCCTGCCGGCGGGAACCAGCCGGGACGCGAGGCCAGCTCCTCGAGGCGAGCGCGAGTGATCGGGTTCACTTTACCGTCGCGCGCGAAGTCCTTGCCAAAGTGAGTTGCGATGATGCAGAAGCCGCCGTCGCGTTCCAGCTGCGCCTGATGAGCGGGATCCAGCAGCTCGTTGAACTCCTCGACCGACTCGGCGTCCGATGAGGAGAACCACCACGGCACGAGTGGCCGTTGTGGGTCGTGATACGGCATCGATGGATTGAACTGCGCGGTGTTGAGCTTGTTGGTGGTCAGATTCCGGCCGTACATCACGTGTCTGGCGCACAGATCACCCCACCAGTACGCGGAGCCTTCGCGCTCGCCGACGAAATAGTCGGGGTCCCAGTGCGCCAATCTTCGTACCGCGTTTCGAAGGAGCGCGGAATCGAGACGATTGACGCCCCAGTAGACGTTCTCCCGGTTGAGGGCGTGGTTCAGGTGAATGCGCGGGTAGTCGCCGAAAATCTGTCTGAATCGCTCCAGGGCGGTGACGGTGCGCGGACGCTCACTCGCTTCCATCGTTGCGCCATGCCAGGTGAGCTCGAAGCCACGCTTCTGGAGCTCGATCGCGAACGCGCGGTAGGCGTCGTCGGCGAGCGTTTGGGACGATTCGAAATCCGGACTGCCTTCCGGACACGCCACGGGCCAGACCGTCTTGGTGGTGCGGAGACCGAGCTGATGGAGCAGGTCGTAAACGGGTTTGAGATTATCTACGGTTCCGACGTCGGTGTCGTCGATAATCGTGAACGCGAACTTCTTTCCGTTGGGGAAATCCCACCGTCGATTGGCGTTCATTCTAGAAAGCGTCGTCAGAGTTCGCGTCGCCGCGCATCAGCCACCAGTCTTCAACGCGAGTAGAAAGACGCCGCTCGGCTCGGGGCTCGCGCACCATCATATGGACGCCGCCCGAGGTTTTCACATAGAAGCGGCGCGCCAGCAAGCGTGTAATCGCGGGATGCGCGGTGGTGCAGAGCAAAGCGTCGGCGCCCATCCGCCGGGCGAGCCGCTCCGCTCCCTTGAGTGCCGCGATTCCCGCCCGCTCGTCCCGCGGATCGAAGAGGATGTCAGCCAGCGTCGCCAATCGCAGGCCCTTAAGCCTTGGATCCGTCGAGTCTCCGGAACGGCGCACGACCGCCACCCCGACAAGTCGCCCGCTCGCGCCGCGCTCTCGCACCACGGCAACCTCGTAGGTGCCGCCTCGCCGCGCGTCGTAGCGCCAATGAAAATAGCGTCCATCGCGAACGGCGCCCGCGGCAACACGCTGCCGAGCGCGGAGCCACAAACGATCGAGTGCATCCTGCGATGGCAGGCTGCCGGAAAGATCGACCGAAGCAGTAAGCGACAGCGCGCGCAGCGCATTCAACGAGCGCCGGGCGATTCCAGCGCAGGCTCCTCCGACCGAAGCAACTCCCGTCTTACGGGCGAGGATGACTCCACGGCGGACAACCGAAGGGACGGCGTCGCCGAGCGCACCAACGTCAACGGTCTGCGCAATCCGAGCGCCACGCAAAACTGCGATGTAGTTGGGGAGCGCGCCGCAGTCGGTGAATCCGACCGCCTGGAACAATCGGCGGGCCGGCTGCGCGACTGTCATCGTGCCGGCGATGTCCACGTGTCGCAACATCTCGCGCAGGAGTCCAAACCCAATCGGACCGTTCTGGTGCTCGGGAAGCACCATGAAACCCTTGAGCCAGTGCGCGGTAACCTCGGATCGGCCATTCCAGAAGCGGACCGGAATCGAGCCGAGATAGCCCAGCGCCTCATCATCGCGACGGTAAACCACTGACGGGATGGGCTCTCCACCCACCGCCGGATTGGTGCGGGCTCCTTCGCGCAGTGAGCGGCGAATCCTTTCGCCAGTGACCGTGCTACCCCACACCCGCCGCATGAATTCCGCGACGGAGTCGGCCTCAGCATCGGTGACGCGCGTCACCTGGACACTGGGCCTAATGTCCGTAGCCAGCGCGTTCGAGCTCACAGCGTCGAAACTGGTTTACGAAACGGTGCGTCCAGCGCGATCTGTTTCGTCAGTGCCAGCTCCCTTCTGCGCTTGATCCACCTGAGCAACGCTGCAAGACCGACTGTGAGGTAGCGGTTGCCCTCCGCGGAGTTCCACACAGCGGCGGCCCGCTCGAGGAGGAATATCGTGAACAGAAAGAGCAGCGGCCAAAACGGACTGTAAGGCAGACGAAGCGCGCGAAGCACCACGACGTAGACGTAATACTGGAGCACGTAAATGAAGAGGGAAGCAAGACCGATCTGGCGCAGCCGGCCGAGCAGGAATGGCATCATTCCCCGCCGGCCGGCCTCTAGTATCGCGGCGACCATGACCATTCCCGCTCCGCCGAAGAAAATCACGTACACCGGCCCGGGTGGGAATTTCTGGTAGGTGGATACGGAAAAGACGAGCAACGGGTGCGCTTGCTCGAACGCAGGAGCCGCGCTTCTGAAGAGATGCAGCGCGAGCTTCGCGACGGTACCCGCTGCGAAGCTCACCGCGCCGATAGAGGCGAGCACGAGATGGCCGGCCTGGTGGCGATTCTCGGCGTAATACCTACCCAGCGTCTGGCCGAGCACTGTGCCGAGGAGATAGACGGCAAACCAGGGCAGGAGCGGGAAGTCGCCGCGGGTGGCGTCGGAGAGATTTGGAATGCCGATCAGGTATTGCTTTGCGGTTGCGCCGAAACCGGTGGGGTGCCACTGGAATACCGCGAGCCAGCTCAGAACAAACACTCCGAGCGCCAGCAGTACTCGCGGCTTCGGACGCACCGAATCAACCAGCCAGGGTCCAAGCACGACCGCGAAACCGACAACATCGGTTACGTAGCCGATTTTGAATCCGGCGACGAAGCCGGCGCCCGCGAATACGTGGGAGATCGCGAGAATGGTGTGACCGACGATGAGCAAAAAGAATCCACGATCGATGAGCTTCTGTCGCAGCTGTCCGAAGGTGGAGCTGCGGGTTATGGACAGGAACCCGGCGACGAATCCGCTGACGATCACGAAGGTCGGAGACGCAACCATACCGATCAGCACCAGGTACATCCCGGAAGCGTCGGCGCCCGAAACGAACTGATAGGCATTGGCGAAGTGCGCGAGACAGACGAAGAGCATCGCCGCACCACGCGCCGAGTCGATCGATGCGACGCGCGACGAGCCGTAGCCCGGTTTCTTGACTGGTGGGTTCGCGGTTGCCCTCTCTGTCATCGTCAGCGACCTGCCGGATGGTGGCCGGCGGCAGCCGGCGTGCGGAGGAACGAGTGATTCGTCACCGAGGCAGAAAGCTGACGCTGTCTGCGCCATTCTGCGGTGATACCGACAGTCAGGAAGCGGTTGGCGGAGTGACGATCCCATACCGTCGCCAGCGCGGCGAGAAACACGACGGATGTCAGAAAGAACACGGGCCAGAGAGCGGTATTGGATAAACCGAGGTGCGGGAGTATCGCGCGATACAGCGAATACTGAATGGTGAAGAGGAAGAGCGACGACCGCCCAAGCTTCCTGAGCTGGTTGAACAACAATGGCAGCTTGTTCCGGCGATCGAGCTCAAAGATGCTGGCGAGCATGAGCAATCCCGCGCCGCCGAAAAATCCCAGGTATACGGCGCCGGGGGGAAACTTTCCGTATATGGAGACAAGGCTGAGATCGTTTACGCCAAGCGGCGCGGACGGGTTGGCGTTGCGGAAGGCGCGCACGAAAAGGTGCGCGACGGTAGCGGCGAATACCGATGCGGCGCCGACCAGAGCGACAACCAGATGCGATTGCCACTCGCGACCAGCGACGTACATCCGTCCGACTTTTTCGCCCACGACTGTGCCGGCCAGGTAGACCGCGAACCACGGTGCGACCGGGAATACGGGGATACCACTCAGCTCACCGGTCGGGCTCGTCATTCCGACGATATACAGCTTCGAGTTCGCCGTCGTGCCGATCGGGTGCCAATGAGAGATCAACCACCAGTCAACTACAAAAATGCTGACGGCCAATGCGAGGCGTCGCGGGGCTGAGATGGCGGTGACCATTGAAGGCCCGATCAGGATGGCGACCGCGATCGCGTCGGTGATGAAGCTGGTGCGATAGGCGTGGGAAAAACCAGCCGCTCCTGCAGCAAGCGTCAAGGTTAGGAAGAGGTGACCGAAAAGCAGGAGGAACAATCCACGATCGAACAGCTTCACCGTCAGCTCGCCAAATCCGCTCGGATTGGTGAGAGCGAGAAAGCCTGCAACCATTCCGCTCACCAACACGAAAGTTGGCGAGGCGATCATGCTCACCGTGCGAAGGTTGCCCGCCACGGTCTGTGACGTCGCGGGCCATGCGTAGCCCGCGGTAAAGTGCGCAAGAAATACAAACAGGATGGCGGCGCCGCGAACCGCGTCGATGGATCCGAAACGGGGATTTTTCTCCGACAGCGTACGCACGACCGACATACCCAACTCCGACCAGAAGGACAGCTTCCACCAAGGATTCGATCTCTTCACTCGCCTGCGTCTCCACAGCCGCGGTGCGAGAACGGACGGCGGGGTTGCAGCAAAAGTGCCGGGCGCAGTCACAAAAACGCCGCGTGCAGTCGATCGATAGCTGTCCGCTTAAGCCGTTACGGATACACGTTTTAGCAGGCAGGCGCCGCCAAAGCCGTTGGTGGAAAGCGCGGCATGAGAGGCGGAGGTGTAGGGGCGATGCCACATGACTGTGACGCTGACGTCCCGATTGTGGCATGGAGGCAACACGCTCCTTCTGCCGCGTCGGGAGCTCGAGTCGCGAAAAGTGAGGGCCCGACCCAGCTATCGTCATATGCGCGAATGAGATAGGGGCCAATGCCGCGATCAAACGACACCCGGCGCGCGCGGGCATTTGAAGTGCGAACCCGAGGCCCGTATTCCGCCGACGATCTCATTCTCGCATGTCACCAGAAAAATCACCAGCGACACATTTCTTTACGGTCGATGTCGAAGAGCACTTCCAGGTGCAGGCGCTGGAGTCCGTGGTGTCTCGCGACGACTGGCTGCTCCAGCCAAGTCGTGTCGGACAAAGTACGGACGCGATCCTTGAGAGTCTCAATCGCCATGGCGTCCGCGGAACGTTCTTCGTGCTCGGTTGGCTGGCCAAACATCGGCCCGAAGTAGTTCGATCGATCGTACGCGCCGGACACGAAGTCGCTTCGCATGGCTTCAGTCACCGGCGGGTCACTCATCTAACTCCGGATGCTTTCCGCGAGGAAGTCCGCTCCTCCAAAAGCGCGCTCGAGGATTTGACCGGCGATGTCGTGAACGGGTATCGCGCGCCGAGCTTCTCTATAGTACCGGGCCTGGAATGGGCGTTCGATGTACTTGTCGAGGAAGGGTACTCGTACGATTCGAGCCTCTTCCCGATTCGTCGGCCCGGTTATGGTTACGCATCGGCGCCGCGCGCTCCGTATCTGATGCGACGACCTGCAGGGTCGCTCGCCGAATTTCCGCTCGCAACGACGAACTTTTTTCGCTTCCCGGTACCAGCTGCGGGCGGCGGCTATCTGAGACAGCTCCCGCTCGGTGTCATTCGCCGCGCGTTTCGCGAAGCCGGCCAACGTGGTGAGAGCGCGACCTTCTACATCCACCCGTGGGAAGTCGATGCGGACCAGCCTAGACTTCCGGTGTCGCCGATTACGTATCTGCGGCACTACCGCGGGCTCGAGACCACGATGGGCAAGCTCGAGACTCTTCTTACTGAATTTCGATTCGCACCGATTTGCTCGGCGCTGTCACGCTTTGTGGGAACGGGTCAGACTCTTCACACAGTGGGTGTCGCGTGAACCTCGAGGTCGAACGATTCGGCGGCACCGAAGAAGAATGGGACGGCTTCGTTTCGAGGCAGGAAGGGTTCACCCACTTCCATAAGCTGAGATGGCGCACCCTCATCGAGCGCGTGTTCGGGCACCAGTGCATCTACCTCGTAGCGCGAGATTGGGACGGATCGCTCGTAGGTGCGCTTCCACTCGTAAGAGTTCGCAGCCTTGTATTCGGGCATTACCTCGTGTCTATGCCGTTCCTCAACTATGGAGGGCCGCTCGGCACGTATGCGGGAGTGCGCGCGGTCAGCGATGAGGCGGTCGCAATCGCACAGCGCGACAACGTAAAGCTCGTCGAGCTGCGGAGCCGGATCCCGCTGCCACTCTCAATGCCGGCGTCGCATCGTAAGGTGACTGTAGTCCTCGATCTGGCTTCGAGCCCTGACGCGCAATTCAAGCGATTCGACGCGAAGCTGAGAAGTCAGATCCGGCGCCCGCAGAAAGAAGGGGTGACGGTGCGATTCGGTCCGGATCAGGTGGCGGCGTTTTTTGGTGTCTTCGCTCGACATATGCGAGATCTCGGGACTCCGACGCAGCCGCTGACTCTGTTCCGCGAGCTCGCCGAGCAGTTTCCGGAAGACTGCGTGTTCTGCTGTGCGTACCTCGGTGGGAAGCCGGTAGCGGCTGGATGCGGCTTTCACTTCGGCGAGGAATTCGAAATGACGTGGGCGTCGTCGCTGCGCGCATACAACCGCGAGGCGCCGAACATGTTGCTCTATTGGGCGTGCATGGAGAGGGCGATAGCACAGGGCGTCAAGCGATTCAATTTCGGTCGCTGCACTCCTGGCTCGGGAACCCATCGTTTCAAGCTCCAGTGGGGCGCGCGCGATGAGCCGTTGTGGTGGTATGGCTTCGCGCCAAAGGGAGCGACGACTACACCTTCTCCGACTGATGGGAAGTTCCGCTTTGGACCGCGCGTCTGGCGCAAGCTGCCGGCGGCGCTGGCGACCGCCGTTGGACCAATGATCGTCCGGTACATTCCGTGACCTGGCGCTGGATCCCGCCGGTACACTCGCCAGTGCAACCTGCATCACTGGCTGCGGGGCTCGCTGCGGCAGTTGCGCTGCGAACCGACGAGCGCCGGCGATTGGCGGCCGCGCTCTCTACAAGGTATGCAGCGACGGATGCCATTCTGACCGACACCGGCACCTCGGCGCTGGTGCTCGCTCTGCGCTCGGTGATACCGAAGGGAGGTGCGGTCGCCCTCCCGGCGTATGCCTGCATCGATCTTACGAGTGCCGCTCTTGGGTCTGGCGTGCGGGTGCGGCTCTACGACGTCGATCCGATCACCCTCAGTCCCGATCTCGATTCACTTCGCAAAACAGTCGCGCGCGGCGTTGACGCCATCGTCGTCGCTCACCTGTTCGGTTACGCTGCGGACGTCGCTGGTGCCCGACGGATCGCCGATGAGCACGGTCTGCCGCTGATTGAAGATGCAGCACAAGGCGCGGGCGGCTCGATCTTTGGCCAGAAGCTCGGCAGCTTCGGTGATGTGACCATCCTCAGTTTCGGGCGTGGCAAAGGTCTGACCGGCGGCTCGGGAGGCGCGCTGCTCGTCCGCGGAAAGAGATCTTCCGACGCAATCATCGAGGCAGGCACGAATCTGCCGGGCGGATCGAGCGGGTTATCAGACGTGACGAAGCTTGCTGCGCAGTGGACGCTGGGCCGCCCCGCGCTTTATCGACTTCCGGCGTCGATTCCGGCACTCCGGCTTGGCGAGATGGTCTTCCGGCCACCGCGCCCACCGCGTGGGATTTCCCGCGCCGCTGCCACGCTGGTGATAGGCGCGATCGCGCTCGATGACTATGAGCTGCGGGTTCGACGTGCACACGCCGCGCAGATTCTGTGGTCGCTGCGTTCGACGAATATCGCTCCGATTCGGGCCATCGCGCAGAGTGAGCCTGGCTATCTGCGTCTCGCCCTTCTCGATCGGAGGGGGAGGGGGAGGGGGAGCGTGCGCAGCGGGCGATCGCTTGGGATCGCGCGAGGTTACCCGATGACGCTCGATCAACACGCCGAGCTCCAGCCGCTGCTCGTCGCGGGCGAGCGTGCCGGGCTCGGGTCTCTCGAGCTACGCGATCGGCTGTTGACCGTACCGACCCACTCTTACATGCACGCTCCCGACGTCGACCACGTTGTCGACGCGCTCACGACGGTTCCAAACTCTGTGCGCGATCCCGTGGCCGCACTCCAGGCATCCTGAATGGCATCGACACTAACGTCGTTATTTGGATTGGCGGATCGCCTGCGGCACCGGCGCCGGCACGCGGCCGTCCGACGGCGCCTCGCCTCGATGGGCACTCCGAGACGGATCCTCGTCGTCTGCACGGGCAATGTCTGCCGCAGTCCGTACTTCGAGGCGCTGCTGAAGCGCTCTCTGCCCGGCATTCGGATCGCGTCAGCCGGCTTGGTGGGTTTCGATCGGACTGTGCCGGCGGCTGCGCTCGCGACTGCAGCACGCCGAGGCATCGACCTCTCGGATTTCAGATCGCAGACCGTGGAAGCGCATCGCGCCCGAAGCGCGGATGCGGTGGTTGTAATGGATGAACGGCAGGCGCGGTACCTCAACGCCTACGCCGGCATTCCTCGGGGAAGACTCATTGTCGCCGGCGATCTGGATCCGGTCGCCACGTACTCCCGAACCATTACCGACCCGTGGCAAAAATCGAGTGACGTGTTTGAGGCCACCTTCGACCGGTTGGATCGATGCGCCTCGACGCTGATCCATCACTGGCGCGAGCACACCGCCGCAGATGTGGCGGAGCGACCAGTTTCCGCAACGAACCCTGCAACCCGAGCGGCGGGCCTCGCACCTGTGCCGCAGACTCAAACATGATCCAGACAACTGCCAAGCGTTTCCAGCCGTATGCCCCCGCCGCGCCGACTGCGGTTCCGCAGTGGCCCGCCGACAGCATGAATATCGCGCACCTCCTCTGGGCGACCGCGGAGAAGTACCCCGAAGCGACAGCGATCGCCGAGAGGGAGCTCGAAGTCACATACGCCGACCTTCAATCGAGGGCGGCCCGGATCGCCAACGCACTGCGCGCGAGCGGCGTAGTCCCCGGCGACCGCGTTGGGATACTCCTCGAGAGAGGCGCCGACGCCGCTGCGGCGTTTTTCGGCGCGACTGCATGCGGTGCCGTAGCGATCAACATCAACGAAACTCTTCGTCCCCGACAGGTCGAGCACATTCTGACGCACAGCGGAAGCGCGGCGTGCGTATCGAGCGCGGCAATGCTGGGCCGCCAGCCAAGATCGATCGTAACGACGGCGACGATCCACGACGTCGCGACGATGCAGGGAGATGCGACCTTCGATCCGGTGCGTCGCGTCGGACCCGATCTCGCGCAGATCATCTACACTTCGGGGTCCACGGGGCTCCCCAAGGGCGTCACGCTGATGCATTCCAATCTTTGGAGCGGCGTGCGCGCGGTAACCAGCTACGTGCGGATCACATCTCGCGATCGAATCGCGAGCCTCCTTCCGTTCAGCTTTGACTACGGTTTCAACCAGCTGCTCTGCGCGGTCGGATCGGGCGCTCAGCTGATCGTCGAACGCTCGCCGTTGCCGCAACAGATAGTTGCGACCCTCCGCGCGGCGGCGGTGACCGTCCTGCCTTGCGTTCCACCGCTCTGGCTTCAGCTGCTCGGTACGTCAGCGTTCCGCGATTCTCCGCTTCCGGCGCTCCGTGCAATGACCAACACCGGTGGCCGCGTGCCGGTCGAGGCCGTGCGACAGCTACGCACAGCGAACCCTCATGCCCAACTCTTCCTCATGTATGGTCTCACGGAGGCTTTCCGCGCCACGTATCTCCCTCCCGATCTTGTCGACGCCCATCCCGACTCGATCGGCATCGCGATTCCGGGCAGCGAGATCATGGTCGTGAGAGAGGATCTGTCACCGTGCGAGCCGGGCGAAGTCGGAGAGCTGGTGCAGAGAGGCTCGACGGTCTCGGCCGGCTACTGGAACGATCCGGAAACGACCGCGCGAGTGTTTCGCCCCAACCCACTGCGCGCCAAAGGTCAGCCTGACTCCGAGCGAGTAGTCTTCTCTGGCGACCTCGTACGTCGCGATGCGAATGGGCTTTTGTACTACGTTGGCCGGCGTGATGGTCTGATCAAGTCGCTCGGCTATCGGGTGAGCCCCGATGAGATCGCGGACGTCATCTACGCATCGGGTCAGGTAACTGAAGCTGTCGTGGGTACGGTACCCGACAAGATTCGTGGCGATTCGATCGTCGCGTATGTGGTGCTTACTGAGTCCGGATCGGTCGAGGCGCTGCACCGGTTTTGTCGGGCCGAGCTCCCCACTTATCTCCAACCGGGCCGCTTCGTGCCCCGCGCCGCATTACCGAGAACGTCGAGCGGGAAGTTCGACGTCCGCGCCGCGCAGGCCGAGGTCGAGGAGACCAATGCTACAGGTTGAGGGGGCCGAGGCTCTGCTGTATCGCGAGGCTCTCGAGAATCTCGAGAGTGTCTGGTCCGCGATGCCCGATAAACCTGAGGAGACTCCCGAATCGACAATCAGGGCGCTGTGGTTCGCTGCAGCCGGCGATCCACGGTCTCCAATTCGCTGCGTCGATGTCGCGCTGCCGAACCTCAATGGTGAGGGCGCGTCACGCTTTCGACAGCTCGTCGAGTTGCGGGCGTCGGGCAAGCCGCTGGCGCATTTGACCGGTCGGCAGAATTTCGCGGGACTGGAGATGATCTCCGGGCCGGGCGCGCTGATCCCTCGCCGCGAGACGGAGCTTCTTGCATCGACTGCGATTGACCTCCTACAAACCGCGCTCCTCGGAAAGGACGATGCGCTCGCGATCGATGTCTGTACTGGCTGCGGCAATGTCGCACTAGCGCTGCTCGCGAGCGATCCGCGCGTAACTGTGATCGGCGCAGACATCTCGGCTGACGCACTCGCCCTTGCGCGACTCAACGCCGAGCGCTTCGAATTCACTGCGCGTGTAAGCTTCATCGCCAGCGATCTCTTTGTCGCACTGGAGAGTCCGGCGCTGGCGCGACAGGCTTCCGTGGTAACGTGCAACCCTCCCTACATCGCGTCGTCCAAAGTGCCGGCGATGGCGGCCGAGATCTCCCGTCACGAGCCGCGGCTCGCTTTCGACGGCGGTGCGTTCGGGTTCACGGTGATCTCTCGACTTCTTGCCGACGCGCCGAGGTTTATCCGCCCTGGCGGATGCCTCTGCTTCGAAGTCGGAGCCGGAAATGGCGCCTTCATCGCCGAGCGCGCGCGGCGGAATCCAGCCTATTCAGAAGTGCGGTGTGTGACAGACGCGAAGGGCGTGGTTCGGGTGCTGGTCGCAACCGTAGTCTGACGCCAACGACCTGACCTTGGCCGTGTTGCGGGGGTGCCACACCTCCGGTCCGGCGTGCCATCGGTAGGATTCCGCGACGAGAACCCAAGTCGTTACACAGCACAGAGTTAACTCCCGCCTTACCTGGCCGCGAAAGCTCTACGGCATCGGTGCCAAGCTTGCACATTGCCGCCGCGACTCGACATGAGCCGAAAACCTTCCAATCCGCAACTTACGCAGCGCATGCCCATCACAGCGACATCACTCGATATCGATCCGGCCGCAGAAACCACGCGAATCACGAACGCACTTCGCCGGCAGCTCGGCGAGACACTCAAGCGCCGCGGTTTCGTCGTCGGCATGAGCGGGGGAGTCGACAGCTCGGTTTGCGCCGCGTTGGCAGTGCGTGCGGTGGGCGCCAAACATGTTCTCGGGTTGTTTCTCCCGGAGCGGGAGAGCGACCCGGAAAGCCTGACGCTGGCGCAGTCCTACGCTGCCGAGCTCGGCATCGAGGGCATTGTCGAGGATATCGCGCCGGTGCTCGATGGCGCGCGCTGCTATCAGCGTCGCAACGAAGCGATCCGTCGAGTGGTTCCCGAGTTCGGCGACGATTGGGGCTGCAAGCTGGTCATGGCGGGGGATCGGCTTGAAAGCGATCGCATCAACGTCACCTACCTGGTGGTGCAGCCGCCGCGCGGAGAGATGCGCAAGGTGCGACTGCCCGCGTCGGAATATCGTCAGATCGTTGCGGCTTCGAATTTCAAACAGCGTGCTCGCGCGATGCTCGAGTACTATCACGCCAACCGCCTGCACTACGCGGTGCTCGGCACGCCGAATCGTCTCGAATATGACCAGGGCTTCTTCGTGAAGGGCGGCGATGGGCTCGCCGATGCGAAGCCGATCGCTCACCTGTACAAGAGCCAGGTCTATCAGCTCGCTGAATACCTCGGCGTCCCACCGTCGATTACATCGCGCCCGCCGACCACGGACACGTTCTCGCTTCCGCAGTCGCAGGAAGAATTCTTTTACAGCATGCCCACCCACCTCCTGGACGTGGTGCTGCATGCGCGGAACCAGGGCCTGTCGGCCGAGGAGGCCGCGGAAGAAACCGGCCTGTCGGTCGAGCAAATGACGCGGGCCTACGCCGACATCGATCAGAAGCGCAAGACTACCCGATACCTCCACCTCGGACCCCAGCTCGTCGAGCCGGTCGACCTCTCGCTGCAGGCGGCAAAAGTCTAATGTGCGGAATCGCGGGTATTGCGCGCCGGACACCGGGCGCGAGCGACCTGGAGTCGCTGGGCCGGATGGCTGCTGCGATCCGGCATCGCGGGCCCGACGGGTATGGATTTTATCTGGGCCAGCGAGTCGGACTCGCGCACGTCCGTCTGAGCATCGTGGACATCGACGGCGGATCGCAGCCGATGACGAACGAGGATGGGCAAATCGTCATCACCTACAACGGAGAGATCTACAACCATCCGGAGCTGAGACGCGAGCTGGAGCAGTACGGGCATGTGTTCAGGACGCGCTCCGATACCGAAGTGCTCGTTCACGGCTACGAGCAGTGGGGTGTCAATCTCCTGCAGCGGCTGAACGGTCAGTTCGCCTTCGCGATCTACGACCGAACCAATGAGACGGTCTTCATTGCCCGCGATCGGTTCGGCGTGCGTCCTCTGTTTTACGCCCAGCCGCATGGCGCTTTCTTTTTCGGCTCCGAGATCAAGGCCATTCTCGCCAGCGGCGAGGTGACGGCGAGCGTCGATCCGCGCGGTGTCGATGAGGTGTTCACGTTCTGGGCGGCGCGGGCTCCGCGCACGCCGTTCGCGGGCATCGCTTCGCTGGAGCCGGGATCCTACGGCATCTGGAAGGATGGCGCGCTGTGGCTGCACCGCTATTACGAGCTCGACTATCCGGAGGCCACCGAAGAACCGGCAGATGTCATCGAACGCCTCGACGAGCTGATGCTGCGGAGTGTCGGAATGCGTCTTCGCGCCGATGTTCCGGTCGGCGCGTATCTGAGCGGCGGTCTGGATTCTTCGATCACCGCATCGCTCGCGGCGAGCGCATCGCCGCACCAGCTGCGCAGTTTCTCGATCTCGTTCGAGGATCCACGATTCGATGAGAGCGAATTCCAGCGCGAAGTGGCCGACGATGTCGGCAGCCTTCACGCCATCACGAGAATCGGACAGAACAGCATCGCAGAAACCTTTCCCGACGTGCTGTGGCACACCGAGACACCGGTCCTTCGTACCGCCCCTGTTCCGATGTACCACCTCGCGAAGCTGACCAGGGAATCGGGGATCAAGGTCGTTCTGACCGGCGAGGGCGCCGACGAGCTGTTCCTTGGCTACGACTTGTTCAAAGAGACGAAGGTCCGCGAGTTCTGTCTCCGGCGGCCGGGCTCCGCGTGGCGTCAGAGGCTGCTCGACCGGCTCTATCCCGATCTCATCGCCCAAGGTCGCGGTGGTGAATTCTGGCGCCGCTTTTTCCTGGATGCGGGAAATCCGAACGAGCCGCTCTTCTCGCACATGCCGAGGTTCCTGCTCAGCGGCCGGGTGAAGGACTTCTACTCTTCTGAATTCAGAGCAGCGCTCGGCCGGATCGACGTGTTGGCTGAACTGCGTGCATCGCTGCCGGCGCGTTTCTTCGGATGGTCGTCGCTGAACAAGGCCGCCTACCTCGAGATGACGACGCTGCTGGCTCCCTATCTACTCAGCTCGCAGGGCGATCGCATGTCGATGGCTCACGGAGTGGAGGGGCGGTTCCCATTCCTGGACCACCGCCTCTATGAGTTCGCGTCGGCGCTTCCGTCCGGCTCCCGGATCCGTGGCCTGCGCGAGAAAGAAGTGCTTCGCCGTTGGGCCGCGCGGATTCTGCCGCCCCGCATCAAGGCGCGGACCAAGCAGCCGTATCGCGCGCCCGATGCCCCGAGCTTTTTCGGCCCGCAGGCTCCCTCCTGGATCGCGGATCAACTCGGCGCCGATGCGCTTCAACGCGTCGGAATCTTCTCGCCGAAGGCCGTGCAGGGGCTCATACGCCGCTGTAACGCTGGCTTGGCGACCGGCTTCCGCGAGAATCAGGCGCTGGTCGGGGTCCTGTCGACTCAGCTCTGGCACGAGCGCTTCATCCAGCAGGCAGTTTCCGTCAATCCTCTGCCGATTCGCGGAGCATCAGTACTGCTCGACGACAGTACAGCAGTCTTTTCCCAACCAACCCTGTCACCCATCTAGGATATGCAGACGCAAGATTCCGAAATCATCGCGCGGGTCCGCGGCTTCATTCAGGACAACTTCCTGTACATGCACTCGGACTTCAAGCTGGCCGACGACGATCTTCTTCTCGAGAAAGGTGTTATGGACTCGATGTCCATCGTCGAGATGATCATGTTCATCGAGACGGAGTTCGGTGTTCAGGCCCGGGAAGACGAGATCAGCGAAACGAACTTCGGCTCGTTGGCGGGGATTGCGCGCTTCATCGGTGAGAAGCGCGCCGTGCTCGCGAGCTGACATCGCACCCCCTGGTACCATCGCTTGCGAGTCCGTCCCAGTATGCGTGCTACCGCTACGGTAGCGGTGCGTGATCAGATGCAGGCGTCGGGGCGGCGCCTGGCGGGCACCGCGCGCGTCTCGGCGGTGAATCGCGGCGCGGGTCTCACGTTCGTAAAAGATCCGCTGCGGGTGCTGTTGTTCCTCCTGATGATCGTGACCATCAGTCGCGTCCACCTGCACTACCCGATACTCTCGGCGCTTCGTCCGGTTCTTTTGCTCAGCGTCGGAACGGTTGGCTATGCCTTTCTCCATCCGCGGTCTCTGGCAACGACCAACGTGCTTCAATCGGGGCCGATGCGGCTGGTTGCCCTCGTCGCGGTGCTCGGCTGTCTTTCTGCGCCGTTTGGAATCTCGCTCGGCAACTCTGCATTGTTCATCCTGAACAATTTCAGCAAGACTCTCGCATTCGCGTTTCTGATCGCGCTCGCGATCCGCAACGTACGTGATCTGTACACGATGGTTTGGTCGTTCGTGCTGAGCGCGGGGATTCTGAGCTTCTTCGCGGTCTTCGTCTTCAAGCTCGAGCCATCATTCGGCGACTACTCACGTCTCGCCGAGCTGTACACTTACGACTCGAACGACCTCGGCGTGCTGCTGATGATCGGATTGCCGCTCACCTTGCTGCTGATGATCGTCGATCGCGGAATAAAGCGCTGGCTGCTCGGCGCGAATCTGCTTCTCATCTCGGCAGCAATGGCCCGTTCGGGATCACGTGGCGGATTTCTCGGACTGGTCGCCGTCGCACTTGCTGGGCTCGTACTAGTGAACGGCGTTTCAGTCGCCAAGCGGACCTCCGTTCTGATCGTGGCAATGATAGCGCTCGCCTTTGCGGCGCCACCTGGATACTGGAAGCAGATGGGGACCATCCTGGCACCCAAGTCCGACTACAACTATTCCAGCGTCGACGGGCGAACGGCACTGATCAAGCGTGGGCTCGGCTACATGGCCGACCGGCCGATTTTCGGAATCGGAATCTGGAATTTCGCCAAGGCTGAATGCAGCATCTCGCCGAAGATCGTGGATCCTGCCATTGGCGTAAAATGCATCGCGCCCCACAACTCGTTCATTCAGGCTGCCGCGGAGCTCGGCGTACCGGGACTCATTGCCTGGCCGTCACTTCTTTTCGCGCTGCTCATCGGTCCACTGCGACTGCGGCGCAGACTTCCAGCCGCCTGGCGACGTAGCTCCAACCAACGTCGCTTTCTGTACGCGTCGACGACTTTTTTCCCAATCGCAATGTGTGGGTTTGCCGTCACCTCCTTCTTCGTAACGTTCGCGTTCGCCGACCCCATCTATCTGATGGCGGGTCTCACCACCGGGCTTTACGCGGTCGTACAGGCTCAGCTTGCGGAGGATGGCTACACCACCTCCGTCGCTACGGCTGCGTCGCCGCGTGGCCGGCTGACGGGCTGGCGGGTGAAACGCAGCCAGCAGCGCGTTACTGGCGCCACGCCGCTCGGAGGACCCGCGTAGCCGATGCGCACTCTGCTCAAGAGACCGATCGAGCGCGCGCTGTCGTCGGCGTGGGTCGGATCCTTCACGCGCCAGAGAGTGCGCGGAAAGCGCCTGATCCTCGCGTACCACGGCGTCATACCCGACGGCGAGCGCGTCGCGGGCGAGCGATCGCTGTTCATTGCGCAGCGCGAGTTTGCCGCGCACCTGGATCTTCTCTCCGAGATAGCCGATGTAGCACCGCTCAGCAAGCTTGATGAGGACGGTGATGGCAGGCCGCGGGTCGCCATCACGATCGACGATGCGTATCTCGGCGCGGTTCGACAGGGCGTCGACGAGCTTGTAAAGCGGTCGCTACCGGCGACGATTTTCGTGGCGCCCGGACGACTGGGCGGGCACGTGTTCTGGTGGGACGCGCTTTCGGCCGAGCGTGGCGAGATGGATCCGGGATTGAGGACCTTTGCGCTGTCCTCGCTGGCGGGGTCCGACGAAAAGGTGCGCTCGTGGGCGGCGGCCGCGGCGCTTCCCAAGACCGAGGACCTGCCCGAATACGCGCGGTCGGCCACCCGCGAGGATCTGAGGGCGGCCGTCCGCAAGCCGGGAATCACGCTTGGGTCACACTCACTCACTCACCGAAATCTCTCCCGACTCGACATCCAGGAAGTGATGTCGGAGGTCGGTCGCTCGCGCCTGACGCTCAAGGCCGAGTTTGGTGCTCGCGCTATCGATTGGTTGGCATATCCATACGGGCTCGATTCCGTGGCAGCGCAGCAGGCGGTTGCGGCGTCTTCGTACAAGGGTGCCGTCCTCATTTCGGGCGGGTGGCATAATCCGGCGCGGACGCCTGCCTTCGCCCGTCCGCGACTCAACATTCCCGCCGGTCTCAGCGTCGAGCGCCTGCGGATCCACGTCCTTGGCGGACTACTGTCTTGATCGCGAAACTTTCAGCTCGCTCGAGCGGACAGATCGCGCCGCCGCTCCGGCCGACGGCGCTGCCGCGTCTTCGCATCGCGATGATGCTCGAGTCTGACGAGCCGGGTGGCGCGGAGATGATGGTCTTCCGGCTGTCCGACGAGCTACGCCGCCGCGGTCACACCATCGTTCCGGTCGGACCCGAGAACGGGGTGGGCTGGCTCGGCGATCTGTTCCGACGTGGAGGCTTCGTACCGGAAGTCTATCGTCTGAAGAGCGCAATCGATGCGGGCTGCGTGAAAGGCCTGGTGCAATTGTTCCGCGAGCACCGCATCGATGCCGTCCACAGCCATGAATTCACGATGGGAGTGTACGGCGTTGCCGCGGCCAGAATTCTCGGGCTGCCCCATTTGATCACTATGCACGGCGGTCTGACGGTGTGCAAAGCGCTGCGCCGGCGCATCGCGTTACGCTGGGCAATGCGTGCCTCGGATCACAGCGTGATGGTCTCGCGCGCGACGCAAACCCAATTTGCCACCGAGCTGGGTGTCGATCCCTCGCTTTTCACTGTGGTGCCCAACGGGGTGCCCATCGTCGAGGGAGACGCAGCTGGCGTGCGCGCGGAGTTCGGTGTGCGCGACGGAGAGTGCGTCATAGTCGCGGTCGGAGTTCTCGAGCGGCACAAGGGACACCGGTTCCTGCTGGAAGCGCTCGCCAAACTGGACGGCGAGTCGCTGGCAAAGCCGTGGAGGTTGATTATCGCTGGTGGTGCGGGTGGCGAAGAGCACGACTCGCTTCGCCAATTCATTGCCGACCACGGGTTGGCAGATCGTGTCCACATAACGCTGAGCAGAAACGACGTCTCCGATCTTCTCGCGCTGTCGGACATTTTCGTCATGCCCTCCCTGTGGGAGGGGCTGCCGATGGCGGTTCTCGAGGCAATGGTCGCCGGAAAGGCGATCATCGCCTCGCGGATCGCTGGCATACCGGAAGCGCTTGTCGACGGACAGGATGGACTACTCGTACCGCCGGGAGAGACTCCACCGCTCGCTGCTGCGTTGCGTCTGCTGATCGAGGACCCGGCGCGACGCGCCGCCCTCGGAGCGAAGGCGCAGGAGCGCGCCTACCGGGAGTTCACGGTCCAGGTGATGGCTGACCGGTACGAGAGCCTATATCAGAGCGCCCTCGCGGGCCGCAACCGCGGCAGCCGGGTGGCGAGCGCATGAGAGACCGAAACGCAATGAAGCGACGCTTGCTCGTGATCAGCTTTCATTACCCGCCGGACGGTTCTATTGGAGGACAGCGCTGGGCTGGCCTCTCGAAGTATCTCGCTCGCGACGGTTGGGAAGTCCACGTCGTTACTGCCTCTGCACCCAAGGGCTATCAGATGCCGGCCGGCGTCCACCGTCATTTCAGGCCGCGTCGCCGAACCCTCAATGAATGGTACAGGGCGAGAAACGCCGCGCGCACCGAAGCCACGGCCTCGGCCGCGGCGTCGGTATCAGATGCGCCGCCGCGCCGGCCTGGCCCAATCACTCGTGCGTTGATCCTCGCGCGTCGAATTGCAGGCAGCGCCGCGGGACTGCCGGACCAGGGAAGGGGCTGGATCGTTCGGGCTGCCGGCGCCGCGTTGTCGCTGATGCAGACGGGTGAATTCGACTGCGTCATAAGCAGCGGACCGCCGCATTCGGCTCATTTCGCGGCTCTCGTCGCCACACTCGGCCGGGGTACTGATTTCTGGATCGACATGCGCGACCCGTGGTCCGCGACCCACGAGATGAACTCGGTCGCCGACCGCTTTGTGCGGGCAGAGCGATACGTGCTCCACAAACTGGAGCGCATGGTCTTTCCGCGCGCGTCCAGAGTTCTCGTCAACACCAACGAGTTCGCGGCGCAGCTGCGCGCGGAGCAGCCGGATCTCAACGTTTTGCACTTCCCCAACGGCGTCGACACGGAGCTGCTCCCACCGCGCGACCTCTCGGCGGTCATACCGGGTTCCATCGCGTACGTGGGGACTTTATATGCAGGCCGCGATCTATCGTCGGTGTTCAGCGCAATGCGTGCAGTTGCCGACCGGAGCGGCCGTACAAGTGGACCGCTGACCCTCAACGTTGCAGGCCCGCTGGAGTCGCCGCACCGCGAGCGCATGCACTCACAGATCGAAGCCGCCGGCCTCGCCGAGTCGGTGAGGGTCCTCGGGGTGCTGCCACGCGATGCCGCGCTCCAGCTCCTCAGCCGGTCGCACCTCGCTCTGGTCCTGGCGCAGGATCAGCCGATGTGCGTCCCCGCGAAGCTGTACGAGTCTGTCGGGCTCGGCATCCCCACGCTCGTGATTGCGGAGAAAGACAGCGCGGCGGCGCGCGAAGCGCGTCGCATTGGAGCGTTTACGGCTGAGGGTCACGACGTCGACGCGATCGAGAGCCTGCTTGCAGATCTTACCAACGGCCGCATCCCGATGAAGATCGAGGCCACGACGCCGATCTCGTACGAGGCGCTGGCGGTCAAAATGGATCAGCTGCTTCGCGGCGCGTCGGCGCAGCAGACAGAACTGGCCCCCGCCGCCAATTCGCTACCGCACCCGGCCTGATGACGTTTGAATTCCAGCGCGTCGATCCTCTCGAGGTCCGCGACGAAGTTATCGACTTCTTCTTCAGGCATCGCCGGTGGCCAGGTGAGACGCGCGCCGATTACGAGGCCATCTGGGACTGGCGCCATCGCGCGCTCTCCGAAGGTCCGCCGCTCGGATACATTGCCCGCCTCCGCTCGACGGGTGAAATCGTCGGCCATGTCGGCGTCTATCGGCGTGAGTTCCGAATCGGCGATGCAAGGATCGCCGGGTGCGTCCCCGGCAATCTGTTCGTCAATCCCGCCTGGAAGCAGAACATCATCGGCGTCCGCCTGGTAATGTTTTTCCGGTCTCTGATCCAGAATGGAGAGTTCGATCTCTTTCTCGGATTCGGAAATGAGCCGGCGAACGCGATGCTCGCTCGACTCGGTTTCGCCCAACTCGGCGCGATGCACACCTACGCCGACGTGCGGAATGCGGGCGCGGTTCTGCGCAGACGCCATCGCGCGTTTGCGGCGGTCGGGCCCCTGGTAAATCTGGGATTCGCCGCGCGCAGACAGCTCACGACCGGCGTACGCAAGGTGAGATCGCATCTCGACGTGAGAACGGTGAGCGCCTCGGAGTTTCTGACTCTGGACCGCTCTCACTGGTCGGCGCCAACACGACTGGTTGCGTGTGAAAGCAGCGAATTCATCGTCGAGCGCTATCTGAAGGAGCCGGGTGCGGAGCGGACTCTGTTCGGGCTGTTCGCGCCCGGCAAGGCAACGCTGGAAGGCTTTGTTGTCACCGAGCCCACGGCCCGTGTGAAAGTCTGGGACTGTCAGACAAATCCCGCTTCCATCGACCCTCCATCGGCAATTGCTCTCGTCGCGAGCAGGATTCGAGGCGCGGAGACCGTTCTGGTTCCTACACTACCACAGTCCGCTCTGGCAGGAGAATTCATGCGTGCCGGGTTCCTGGATCGGGAATCGGTGGACGCAGTCGAAGCGAACACTTTCGTCTCGGCTCTTTCACGCCCCGACAATCCGCACGCACAAGTGCTCAACGACCCCAGCCAGTGGAATATCTGGATGGGAAGCAGGCATTACTGACATGTCCTCACTCACTCCGCCAACCTGAACCTGGTGCCCACCTTGGCAACCTCGCATTTCATGGCCGGAGCCGGCGTGTCCGGTCTCGTCAGTGTGATCGTCCCTTGCTATAACAGAGCGGACATCGTCGGCGAGACCATCGAGAGCGTCCTGGCTCAGTCGTACCAGCTGCTCGAGATAATCATCGTTGACGATGGCTCGACCGACGAGACTCGCGAGGTCGTCACGCGGTACACCGATCCCCGCATTCGCTACTTCTACAAGGCGAACGGAGGGCTCTCGTCGGCCCGCAACGCAGGACTCGATGAAGCGCGCGGCGAATTCATCGCTTTTCTGGATTCAGACGACCTCTGGCATCCGTGGAAGCTGAGCGCGCAAATCGAGATCTTTTCCAGGTACGCGTCCGTCGGGCTCGTCTGGTCTGACATGAGCACGTTCGAAGTAGTCGGCCGCGTCGTCGCCGAGCGGCACCTGCGTGAGTACTACTCGGCGTACTCCATCGTGCAGCTCGAGGCCAGGCACTCCGCCGCCGGATGCCTCCGTGAGCTCATCGATGCGGCCCCGGCCTCGATGGCGACATGCCCGTTTTACGTCTTCGATGTGTTCCACGAAATGTTCAGCGGGAACCTCGTTCATCCGTCGACCGCGGTCGTAAGGCGACAGCGGCTGCGGGAGTCAGGACCGTTCGAGGTGGAGGTCACCGGTCACGGGGCGGAGGACTATCATTTTTATTTCAGGATTTGCGCGCTGGGCCCCGTCGCGTTTCTCGACGCGCCGACCACCCTCTACCGGGTGCACCCGTCGCAACTCAGCACCTGCAACCGACTCCATGAGGCGAGGGGCAATCTCAAGGTAGTCACGCACTGGCTGGACAGGCGCCCATCGACGCTCCCACAGCCGGTCATTCAGAAGAGTCTTGCTACATCGCACGCGTGGCTTGGTGCGGAGGAGCTGAACGCGGGCGACTCGCGAGCGGCGGCGCGGCATTTGTGGCGCAGCTTGCAGCTTGACAGCAGACAACCTTCGACGCTTCTCCTGCTGATGATCAGCCTGTTCCCGCCAACCGCAACGGCCGTATTGCGCGCGCTGAAGCGGGCCCTTCGGAGCTCGCTCGCTCGCCCGATCGCCGGCATCGCACTCGCCCTGCTCGACGATTCGTTCCTCCCCGAGCTGGCGAATTTCGTCCAGGCGGGGATCGCGTCCTTCGCCTGATGCCTGTTCACCACTTCATCAGCCGCGTAACGCTGCTCGTCCTCGGCCTGTGGGCGAGCGGCGGCGTCCTCGCAGTGAGCTTCGTCAAATCGAGATGGGCGAGACATCACGACGATCGAAACAGAACCGAGTTCGCCCACCCGGGCGAGGTAAACCGCGTACGGGCGTCATCTGCGATTGCATTTCTCCAGCGCCCACAGGATGGCCTCGTGAGCGTCGTCATCCCCACCCACAACCGACGGCACATCGTCGGCAAAGCCGTGCGCAGCGCGCTCGCTCAGACATATCCAAACCTGGAAGTTGTCGTGGCCGACGACGGATCAACCGACGACACGCGCTCGGTGATCGAGTCCTTCGGGCCGCGGGTTCGTTACGTGCGCCAGGCCAACGCCGGCGTGTCGGCCGCAAGGAATTTCGGGATGCGCCACGCCCGTGGCGAATTCATCGCGTTTCTCGACTCGGACGATGCCTGGCACCCCTGGAAGGTCGAGGCTCAGGTTGCGGCGCTGCGCCGGCAACGTGAGGCGGGTCTCGTCTGGACAGACATGGACGCGATCGATGGTGCCGACACAATCGTTGCGGAGCGCTACCTGCGCCGGATGTACTCGGTATACCACGACATCGACATCACCAGCGTCCTCGCACGTAGCGCTACGCTCCGCGAGTTGAGCGATGCTGTGCCTGCCCCCCTCGCGTCGGCCCCGGTGCTTCACGGTGATTTGTCGTCGGCCATTTTGCTCGGCAATCTGATTCACACATCGACGGTTCTTTTTCGCCGCTCGTGGTGTCAGCGGACGGGCGGATTCGACGAATCCTACGAGAGGGCGGGCGAGGACTACGAGTTCTACATCCGCCTCACCTCAGTAGGTCCGGTGGTGTTCGTCGATGCGCCGTCGACATTGTATCGGGTTGGTGTCGCTGACCAGCTGACTGCCCCGGCGATGATGCTGGAGATCGCTCGCAACAATCTGAGGGCGATCCAGACCTGGCTACCGCGCGGGTCGAGATCGTCTGGCTTGCCCTCGTATCTAGTCAGACGACGTTTCTCCGAATCGTTTGCCTGGCTCGGCGAAGCGGAGCTCGACGCCGGACATCCGTTGATCGCCGCGGGCCAGTTGTCGAGAAGCATTCTGCTCCAGCCAGCGCTCGACAAGCGATCGCTGCTGCTTGCTAGCTGCGCACTGCCGGCGACGATGCGCGATCGCGCCCACGCAGTACGCCAGACGGTGGCAAAGGCAGCCGCTCGGAGCTCTTCGTCAGCTGGATGATGTGAGGGCACCGCAAGCGCCGACTTCGGCCAACGCGGAGCGATCGCGCAGGGGGTTGCTGGTCAGTGTGGCCATCGGAGCTGCAACCGGCACCGCACTCTGGTGCATCCTCTTTTCATTTCTGCTCGTCGCTGGATTTGTCGCCGACACCTGGGGTGTCCTCCTGTTCGCCATCGCTGGCGCGATCGCCGGCGCAACGCGGCTGCGTCCGCTTTTGACAGCGTTACTCGGATTCGGCGCCGCGACGGTTTTGCTCGTTGCTCTTTCGCCGATTTCAACGATTGTTGCCCACCGCTGGGTCCGGGCCGACACGCTCCCGAATCGACCGCTGTCCGCCGTCGTTGCGCTGAGTGGCGGCGTCAATCCCGACGGCGCGATGACCGGTGGTGCCATCGACAATCTGCTTTCGGCAATTGCGCTCGTCCGCGCTGGCAGGGCGCTCACGCTCGTCACGACCACCGTCGAACGCGAGTTCCCATCGGGAAGTGTATCGAGTCGCGGCGATCAATTGCTTCTGATCGCGATGGCCGCGGACACCACCCGCTGGCTCCGCACAGCACCTACCGGGTCAACGCGGGACGAAGCGGTCGAATCGGCACGCGTGCTGTTGCCGAGAAACATGCGGGACATCGCGGTGGTAGCGGCGCCAATGCATACGCGTCGCGCGTGTGCGGCGTTCGAGGCAGTCGGGTTCTCGGTGACGTGCGTGCCGGCCCTTTCCAGATTGCCCGGAGGCCGCGACCCGGCGCCATGGCCCGAAGACCGGCTGCACGTGTTCGGGGACTGGATCTACGAGCTGGCGGGCACGATCAAGTACCGCGCGGCGGGATGGCTCCCGAAATGACGGCGACCCTTGCCGGACGGCAGTCTCGGGCTGCGATCTCGCATTTCGGCCGTCGCACCCACTCGCCTGTTGCGACGGTGCAACACACCGATTGCCGTGCCACCAACCCGGCCGCTGGGCCGTCGCGGTTAGGCGTGGGTAACTGCTTGAGCGATAAAGAGTTAGCCGCGATCTTCAGAGCGCTTTACCGCGTGTGCCGCAAGGCGCCGCACTTGCACTCCGGGTCGCGTCGCGTCGACGCCCGATCACGCCGATCAACGTCCTTGTTCGCGACCCATTTCGAAAACACCACAGGTATGCATAGTCATCTCTCGGCCCGGCTTCCCGAGAACAAAGCGATTGGTTCTACCGAATGCTGAGAATCGGCCTTGGCCTGGTGCTCGTGTTCTGCACGGTTCTGTTGTGGCTGCCGATGCTTTCGGAAGCACTCTGTCTGCTGCTGCGTCGCCGCCAGCCCGCGCAGCCGATGCCGGCCGTGCGTCCAAGGATTCTCTTTGTCGTCCCCGCGCACGACGAAGAGCTCATGATCCAGGACTGTGTTCGGTCGCTGCTTGCGATGGACTACCCCGCAGATGCGCGCCGCATTGTGGTCGTCGCCGACAACTGCTCGGACGCTACCGCCAGACTAGTAAGAGAGCTCGGCGTAGAATGCATGGAGAGGGTTGATGCACAGTTTCCGGGAAAGCCGCGCGCGATCGCGTGGGCACTGACGGCGGTCGATCTCACGAAGTGGGACGCCTGCGTCGTCGTGGATGCTGACAGTGTCGTTGCACGCGACTTCGCGCTGGGCCTCGCACGGCTCGCGCCGCTCAACGACATCGTGTTCCAGCCGAACAACCTCGTTGTCAACGAGTTCGAGAGCTGGCTTACCCGCCTCGGCGGATTGCTCGGCCGCTGTCGTTTCGAAGTCACCTTCCCGCTCAAGGAAGCGGCGGGTCTCAATTTCCCGATCGGAAACGGGATGGGAATCGGGACGAACCTGCTGCTGCGCGACGGCTGGCGCTCCTACTCGATCGCGGAGGATTCGGCGCTTTACGCGATCTACACCGAGGCCGGAACACCTATCCGGCTCGCGAGGCATGCAAACATCTATTCGCAGGAATCCCGCTCACTCGGTGAAGGCGCGACCCAGCGTCGACGCTGGCTCGGCGGGAGAATTCAGATTCTGCGCGAGATGGCGGGGAAGATCCTGCGCAGCCCCAACATTGGCCTGCGACAGAAGCTCGACATCTTCATCGAGCTCGGGCTCACGAGTCCGGTGCTGAACCTCATGATCGCGCTCGGCATCGTCGCTCTAGCACTGATCGGCGTGGGTGGCGTGGGCGGCCGCCTGATTGCGGCTGCGGCGGCACTTTCGCTCGCGGGGATCGTCCTGACGACGGTGGTTGCCATTGCGCGTCACCCCCAGCCCGGACGCACTTTGCTCGCGTTCGTGATGCTGCCGACGTACGCCGTCTGGCGGTTCTTCGTGTTCGTATCGACCGTACTGACGCTGAACGATACGACCTGGCGCCGAAGCTCACGCAGTCCGGCCCCGGCTCCGCTCGCCCACCCACAGTCGTGAGCGCGTAGCATGTGTGGGCTGACCGGATTTTTCGGACGCGGCGGATGGAGCGCTGACGGCATGCGCTCGATCGCGGGCCGGATGGCCGATACGCTGACTCATCGCGGGCCTGATGACAGTGGTGTCTGGGTCGATGACAGCGCCGGCATCGCTCTCGCTTTCCGACGCTTGTCTATCGTCGACCTGTCCGTCGAAGGGCATCAGCCGATGCGCTCCGCGGGTGGACGCTTCACGATGGTGTTCAACGGCGAGGTCTACAACCATCGGGAGCTGGCCCGCGAGCTGGCCGCAAAGGGCTACCATTTTCGCGGTCATTCCGACAGCGAAGTGATCCTTGCGTCCTTTGAGGAATGGGGGATCGAATACAGCGTTCGCCGCTTCGTGGGGATGTTTGCGATCGCGGTATGGGACGCGCGCACGCGCGAGCTTTCTCTGATTCGCGACCGGCTGGGGATCAAGCCTCTCTTCGTGTATCACCATCGCGGCGTCGTGAGCTTCGGATCTGAGCTCAAGGCACTGGTCGCCGGTCCGGATTTCGATGCTACGCTGGATACGGGCGCGCTGACATCGTATTTGCGCTATCTGTACGTTCCCGCTCCGCGCAGCATTTACAAACACGTTACCAAGCTGCAGCCGGGACACATTCTCACCATCGCAGATCCCGCTGCGCGCTTGCCGGCGTCGCTGGAATACTGGTCCGCCGAGAAGGTTGCTGTCGCCGGACACGCCAATCCGTTCCCGGGCGACGACGCGGAAGCGGTTACTGAGCTGGAGCGTCTGCTCACGGACGCGGTGCGCCTGCGGATGCAGGCCGATGTGCCCCTCGGCGCCCTGTTGTCCGGCGGAGTGGATTCATCCACGGTGGTGGCGCTCATGCAGCGCCAGGCCGACCGACCGGTTAAGACCTTCACGATTGGTTTTGATAGACGCGAATTCGATGAGGCCCAACACGCGCGCGCCGTGGCCACGCACCTCGGCACGGATCACACCGAGCTGAATCTGACCGGCGGAGATGCTCTGGCGGTGATCCCGCGACTGCCAGCGATGTTCGATGAGCCACTCGCCGATCCATCGCAGATTCCGACTTTCCTGGTGTCACAGCTGGCGCGCCAGCAGGTCACGGTCGCCCTCACGGGCGACGGCGGCGACGAGTTGTTTGGTGGTTACAACCGCTATGTGCTCGGTGAACGAGTAATCCCGGAGTTTCAGCGCTACCCAATGCTCCTGCGGCGCTTCTCCGCCGCCGGCGTTCGGACCATATCGCCCCGAGCGTGGGATCAGGTCGGCGACTTCTTCCGTCCAGCGTTTCCGGTCGGCCCCGGTACGCGGCTGCTCGGCGAGCGCCTGTACAAGGTCGCTGACCTCCTTCGCGGCGGTTCGAGCGCGACGATGTATCGGTCTTTGCTGTCGGCGTGGCAGGATCCGCAGTCGCTGGTGGTCGACGGAAGAGAGAGCGCTTCACCTCGAACGATCCGCTCGGACCGGTTGGGATTGATCGACGAAATGATGTTGTGGGACCAGCAATCGTATCTGGCCGACGACCTACTCGCCAAGGTAGATCGCGCCAGCATGGCCGTCGGTCTCGAGGCACGAGTGCCGATTCTCGATCACCGCGTCGTCGAGTTTTCCTGGCGCCTCGACCGCCGGCACAAGGTTCGTGACGGTCGCGGCAAGTGGATTCTCCGTCAGGTCTTGTACAAGTACGTGCCTCGCGCTCTCGTCGATCGCGAGAAGATGGGATTCTCGGTTCCGCTGGCGCACTGGCTAACTGGCCCGCTGCGCAGCTGGGCGGGTGACATGCTCGAGTCAGCCTCGAGGGGGGACGTATTGCAGCAGTCGGTCGTTCGGCGGGAGTGGAATGCATTTCTGCGGGGCCGGTCGTCGAACGCAGCCGGCATCTGGGCGCTCGTGATATTTTGCGCGTGGCAGGATCACTGGATGGGTTCAACCCGACTGGACATTCCGCAGGCGGTAGCCTCATGAGCGCGAGCGATTCGGGCGTGCTCGATATGCCGGTCGTCGAAGTGCCGGTTGCCGGAGCGGTGAGCGCGGAGTTGCCGTCGTCGGCAGCCGGAACCGACAAGCTCGATAGGTCCTTTGCTCGCGGCATCGCCTGGCTGGGAAGCGTCAAGTGGCTGGTGCAGCTGGGCACCTGGGGCACGACGATCATTGTCGCCCGAATCCTCACGCCCGCTGATTACGGGTTGTTGACGATGGCGACCGTATTGCTTGAGGTCCTCTCGCTTCTGAGCGAGTCGGGTCTTGGGCTTACCGTCGTTACGGTGCGCGAAATCACCCGCGAGCAAACCGGCCAGCTCAACGGAGCCGCGGTCGGGTTGGGCGTGGTGAGCTTTGGGGTGACGTGTCTTGCGGCGTGGCCGGTGAGCTGGTTCTACAAGACGCCTGCCCTGCCGTTAGTGATCGTCGGGCTGGGGTTCAGTCTCGTCGTCGTCGGTTTTCGAGTCGTACCGGGCGCTCTCCTCCAGCGCGACTTACGCTTCCGTCGCCTCGCCGCAATCGACGCGGCACAAGGCGTGGCCCAGGCCGTGGCCACGATTGTCCTCGCTGTCCTCGGATTCCGATACTGGTCGCTGGTCTTCGGCGCACTGATCGGCGCCTCCGTGGGAACTATAGGAACGGTGTGGGCGCGTCCTTACATGATGCGCTGGCCCCATTGGAAGACGCTTCGCCCGCTCCTCCCGTTTACGCGAAACGTTCTGGTCGGGCGGTTGTTCTGGTTCACCTACCAGAACTCGGACTTCATTGTCGCGGGAAAGCGGCTCGGCACCGTTGCGCTCGGCGCGTACAGCTACGCGTGGACTTTGGCGAGCATGCCGGTGGACAAGATCAGCGCGCTGATGAATTCGGTGACACCGCCGATCTTCGCCGCGATTCAGCACGACATCCCGGCCTTGCGTCGGTATTTCCTGACGGTCAATGAGGGACTGGCGGTATTTGCTTTCCCGCTGACGATCGGAATCGCGCTCGTCGCGCAAGACCTCGTGCCCGTGGTTTTCGGCAGTCGCTGGATCTTCATGATCGCGCCGCTGCAGGTGCTCGCGATTTACTCGACCATCCGCGTCATTACGCCCACCGCTTCTCAGGCGCTCACGGTGACCGGCGACACGCGATACCTTATGTATCTCGGCGGAGTTGCGGCAGTGGTACTGCCGACGGCCTTCTACATCGGCAGCCGCTGGGGAACGATCGGAATCGCGCTTGCCTGGACGATCGCCCACCCTCTCGCGGTGTATTTCCCCCTCTACACGAGACTGCTGCGTCGCCTCGAGCTGAGCATCCCTCGATACTTCCGTGCGCTGTGGCCGGCTCTGTCAGGGTGTCTGGTGATGACTGCGGCGGTGATTTCCACCCGTCAATTGATCCAGGGACACGTGATTCAGGGAATCACTCTCGGAGCGGAGATCGTCGCCGGCGCGATTGCTTATTCCGCGTGTCTCCTGATGTTCCACCGCGCGCGGGTCAAAGCCTTCATCGCTCTCTGGCGTAATCCGACTGTCGAGACGTCGACGAGCGCGTCAGCAACAGTCGCGAGCTGACCCTAAGCGCGCCGGCCCAGAGCGGCGATGATGCGCTCGCCCGCGCGCCCATCCCAGCCCTCAGGGCGCGGCGGGGTCGCGGGCCGTACCACTTCGCGCAAAAGTGCGACGAGGTCCTCGGGATTCGGTACCAGTCGGTTCGTGCCTTCGGTGATCGTGATCGGTCGCTCGGTGTTGGGTCGAACGGTGAGGCACGGAATGCCGAGTGCGGTGGTCTCTTCCTGTAGCCCACCCGAGTCAGTGACGACGGCAAATGCATGCTCGACCAGGTCCAGCATCTGGAGGTACCCCACCGGCTCGAGCATTTGGACGCGATCAATCTTTAGTCCAGCATCTTCGAGACGCCGACGCGTCCGGGGATGGGCAGGGAAGACAACCTCGCGGTCCTTGGCAATTTCGCTCAGCACCGCTGCGAGGGTGCGAATTCTCACCGGGTCGTCGACGTTCGACGGCCGGTGAAGGGTCACCACCACCGCTGACCCGTTGACTCCGATGCTCTCGCGGAATCCTGTTGCGCGGGCCGCCGGCAATGCGAAGAAGAGACTGTCGATCATGACGTTGCCAACGAACTCGATCTCTTCGTCCGGCTCGCCTTCGGCGCGCAGCTGCGCATCGGCGTCGCGCGACGGAGTCAGCAACAGATTCGCCAGCCGGTCGGTGACCAGCCGATTGAGCTCTTCCGGCATGGTGCGATCGAAGCTGCGCAGGCCCGCTTCGACGTGCGCAACGCGAATTCCGAGCTTCGACGCCACGATCGCGGCGGCCATGGTTGAATTGACATCACCGTACACGACCAGCCAGTCTGGGTGCTCTGTGATCAGAACCGGCTCCATCCGTTCCATGATGCGCGCTGTCTGAACAGCGTGGGTGTCGGAGCCGACGCCAAGATTCACATCCGGTGCGGCGATGCCGAGATCCCTGAAAAAGTTCTCGGACATCGCTTCGTCGTAGTGCTGCCCGGTGTGAACTACGACCTGTGCCACTCCAGCCGCTTTGCCTGCGCGAAGTACGGGCGCGAGCTTCGGAAAGTTGGGACGGGCGCCGACTACGTGGAGCAGCTTCATGTCGCGGCGAGCTCCGGTTCGGCGGTGACGGACGGTGCGTGCGACGAGGAACCGCGGTCCTGCGAGGCGAGTTTGTCCTCGAGTATCGCGCGCAGCTCCGGGTGCATCTCGAAGTACTGGCGACCTTCGTCAGGGTGTTGCGGTCGAGCGGGTGGTAGCGTGCCGGATTCAACGATCCATCGCACCACCTTTCCGAGCAGCGTGATCTGGGCGTCGTCGACCAGGGCGCGAAGGCCCCGGATGTTGTCCGCGGAACTCTTGTCGACTTCGGCGACCGCGATGATGTCGCCGGTATCAATCCCTTCGTTGATCAAATGCACGGTGCACCCAACTGTGCTCCCCTCGAGTCCCGCCCATTCGGCGACATTCATTCCGCGATAGCGGGGAAGCATTCCCATGTGCGCATTCAGCGTTCCCAGCCTCGGCGTGCTCAAAACTCCGCGACGCAGAATTCCCGCACCCGCATGAATCAATATATCCGCCTCGAGCCGGCCGACGGCGTCGACGGATACCGGATCGGAGAGTGGCCCGACATGAATCACCGGTATGCCTTCCTGGTGGCAGAACACCGCCACGTCGGTTGTCGGTCCGCCGCCACCGGTAGTCCTGGCGAAAGCCTCGCGAGATCGCTGAGCCACCGACCGGCGCAGAGGTCCAAAAAAACCATCCTGCGCGAGGCGCGCTTTTATCCTCTCGCGAGTGGGCGTTTCATTCCGGTGTTCGATTACCACCGCCGCTGGTCGAAATCCCCAGTCCGCCCAGGCACGTGTCATCTGCGGCACTTTGTGCGAGTCGGGACTCGATAGCATCACTACCCGTATCGGTGATGCGGCGAAACTCGACACCGCCGGCAGCGAGCGCGA
Source organism: uncultured Gemmatimonadota bacterium (assembly GCA_946478895.1). Next base: position 31,703 of record CAMLDY010000003.1, on the reverse strand, counting down.
CACATCCACGGGTGCGCTCCAGCCGATGCCTTCGAAGGACGCGAGCCACTCGATGGCACGTTCCTTTGCCATCATTGCATCGATGAAATACTTCGCCGACCAGTTCGGCATCGCCATGTAGAGATAGTCGCCCCACGCCGGCGCTGACCCCGGAATGCCGCCGCGAATTCCCGGGTCGAGGCTTTCCATCGGCTGCGCCGCCTTCACCAGATCGAGCGCCTTGAGCGCCGCGTTCACCAGGCGCAGATCTCCATCGCGCATTCCGAGCCGGAACCATGTGAGCGCCATCTGCGCATTGCCGGTCAGGCACGCATACCCGGGATTCGCGGTACGCCAACGATGATCGAGAACGCCGGGCAACCGACCACTTAGCTCGAGGCGTCTCGCTACCGCGATTGCCGCGCGCCGAGCAACAGCGACGCCATCCTCTCGACCGAGAGTCTCGGAAAGATCCAGCACACCCCAGATCGTATACGCGATCGTATGCGTAACCGCTCTTCGCCGTTCGTGGTCGTCGGCGGAGAAGCCGACTTTATCGATCCAGCCGGTCTCGTCGTCGACGTTGGTGAGCACCCAGTCAAGATGACGTTCCGCCGCCTGCTCCCACTTCGAAACACCAAAGTGCCGGCCGGCTTCGGCGAGCCAGCAGGAAGCGTGTGCAGAGTACGCAGTCACGGTGTTGTAAATGTGCTTGCGCCAGCATCCGTCGGCGTCCTGTTGCGCAACGAGCCAATTGGCGGCGCGGGATGCGGATTCCGCGGCGTCGATGTCCCCGGTCTCCGCGTGCCACGCCACGAGGCCGTGCAGAATCTGCGCGGTGTTAAAGATGGAGGGACGCGTGCGGTTCTCGTGCAGCTCGCCGCCGGGAAATGCGCCGTCGCCAAGCTGGATCGAGCGCAGGAACCTTACGCATTCGGCTGCGCGGTTGTGGAAAGAACTGTCAACGGATTTTGCCAGCGCGATGAACGTCGGGATGATGTATCCAGTCGTCTCTGGATACGACGACGACCATCCTGAACGCAGGTTATAGCGGCCACTTACGCCACCATCGCCGGTGACATCCTGCGCTCGCCCCAGCCACTGTGCGGCGGCGACGAGGTGGTCGCGGTCCGAATAGCCGAGGTCGGCGTTTCTGGCCCGGTGAAAGAATTGGTTTCGCATGTACGCCGCATGGGACGGTCGCCAAAGTGCCGCATCGAGCGAACGGCCTGCGAGCCAGCGTAAGGAACGTTTCGGCATATATCTCGTTGATCCGAGGTGTCGGTTTCTGCGTCGCTCCTGGTCTCCGGAGACCGCACGCAGGTGCCCGCCGAAGTGCAAACCGAACGCCCCGGGTCTGGAATGTCAGGGCCCCGTCATCGCAGCGGCTAAACTGTGATCTCGCAATGACTTACCGAGATCGGGACGGAAAGGGGAGTGGCACACCACGCAGGCTCGGAGGCATGGGTGTCGCTCCCGCGCAACAGCCTTGGCCGGGTGGCGCAATGGATAGCCACGCTCCCAAAACGAAGCGCCCAGGCCAAACCCCTTGGGTCTGACCTGGGCGCGCCATTCGATGATTGGGCTTTAGTTCTTGCCGCTAAAGTACAGGTGATCGAAGTACATGTACATCGTGTTGGCAACCGTGCCGCCACCACCGCCCCAAACCGGAGCGTAGTGGAGCGATCTCCACGACGGTGAGCTGTTCTGGAACTTGATGCCGCCCACATGGGTGATGTGGACACCGTCCAGCCATAGATCGAGATAGCCGTCGGCATTTCCGACGGTGTTCATGGCTGCCACGAGCTCGATGTGGAACCACTGTCCGCGGGTTACCCGCGTCTGTGCGGCAGGCACTCCGAGGTTCGGACCCCAATCCGGATTCTGTGGGTCAGCGGAGCCCTGACCACCCTGGACGATGTTCTGTCCTTCGATGAACGGAACCAGGGGATCGGCGTTCGCGCCGTGCAGCACGATCACGATGCTCGGTACGTCGGTCGACGTGTAGAGGTAATACTGCTTGTTGATCAGTGAGCCGGGGTGACCCTGCCAGTTGTCCGAGACCTTCGACCAATGCGAGACGTACACGGTCTTGTACAGGAAATTCGGCGAATCACCATCCCACGGTGCACCGCCGCCCTGGAAGCCGGCTGGGTAAGTGACCTGGAGGATGTTGGACGGCGACTTCGGCGCGGTCGCATCCTGAACGATCTTGCCGCCGGAGCCACCGTTGGATGGCTCGTCCCAGCCGAGCTCGTGCAGCGCATTGAACGGCCTGTCGGATACCACGGTCATTCCCGACGGCTCGTTCGAGGCACCCTGCGCCTGTACGGACACGTTTGCGCTGCCCGTTATTGTTTCGCTCGTTGCCCTGATGCTGGCGGTGCCGACGGCGACGGCCGTCACGAGGCCGGAGCCCGACACCGTTGCCACCGCATTGTCGGAGGAGCTCCAGGAAATTGCGCGGCCCGTGAGCACATTGTTACTCGCGTCGCGAGTCGTCGCTGTCGCCTGGGTTGTCTGTCCCGGCGTCAATGACCCGTTCGCCAGGGAGACGCTGACAGATGCCACTGGGGCAGGGACGGCTGATGCAACTGTCAGCACACTGCTGCCGGTCTTGCCCTCACACGCTGCAAGGATCTGAACTGTGCCTACTGCGATTGCAGTGACTAGGCCCGACGATGACACTGTAGCAACTCCTGGGTCGCTTGAGCTCCACGTGATCACACGTCCGGTGAGCACGTTGTTATTTGCATCTCGCGTCGTCGCCGTCGCCTGAGTGGTTTGACCCGGATTCAGGGAGTTCGAGGCGAGCGAAACGGACACAGAAGCTACTGGTACCGGCGGTGGTGCTGCAACGGTCAGTGTTGCGCTTCCAGTCTGACCCTCACTGGTAGCGTTGATTTGAGCTGTACCGACTGCTACCGCGGTCACCAGGCCGGAGCCTGAGACGGTGGCGACAGCGGTGTTGCTCGAGCTCCAGCTGATCGACCGTCCGGTGAGAACGTTGTTATTGGCGTCGCGAGTAGTCGCCGTCGCCTGGGTGGTCTGGCCTGGATTGCGGGAATTGTTTGCCAGCGACACGCTTACAGAAGCGACCGGGACCGGTGGCGCCGTCGTCACGGTCAACGTAGCGCTGCCATTTTGCCCTTCACTTGTCGCCTTGATCTGCGCGGAGCCCACCGCAACAGCGGTGACAACGCCGGAGGAATTGACAGTTGCGACCGAGTTGTCACTCGAGCTCCAGCTTACTGCGCGCCCGGACAGGACATTGTTGCTGGCGTCACGGGTAGTTGCCGTCGCCTGGGTGGTCTGTCCCGGATTGAGTGATCCCGATGCCAGCGCGACTGAAACGCTCGCAACGGGCGCCGGCGGCGCCTCCACGACCGAGAGCGAGGCCTGGTTGGTGACGCCTTCGCTGGCTGCACTGATCGTGGCAGTACCCGGAGCGATGCCGGAGATGACTCCCGCCGCGTCAACGTGCGCAATCGCGGCGCTGGATGTCTGCCAGGTTATCGAACGTCCGGGCAGGGGAGAACCGCTGGCGTCGAGCGCGACGGCGGTGCCGTTCTCCGTTTGACCGACCATGATCGACGGCGACGGCAATGTTATCGAGACTGAAGCGACCGGGGTGCGTTCGACGGGAAGGGTTGATGTCCCGCCCGCGGTGCACGCAATGATCCCCAACACAGCGCCGGTCACTGCCAGGAATAAAGTACGCATGGAAGCGCGCCCTCCTCGGTAGTGTGAGTCGGCGGCTCGACTGGCATGACGTATTGTTATACGCTGTAGCCTCGTAGCTTTGCGTCGCCGGCTTTCGCCGGGTTTGCCTTTGTCGGTCACCTCGAATGAGGCTCGCGATCCTGCCGTTCTATTTTTCAAGACCCGCTCCGGAAGACACGAGTCTTTCGCTTACAACGTGGCGACGATTGCTCAAATGTTGTGTCACATCTATTGATTGCGCTGCAGCGCTTTACCGCGGCAACCCCGCGTATGCCGCCTCAACAAATGCGCCTGACTTGGCACAATGTTTGGCGGCGAGGAGTGTGCCACCGGCTCAATTTCGCAGCGAGACTCCGCAGACTTGGCCATTGGCTACGCCTATTCGCCGACCGGAAGTGTCTGCATTTCTTTTGTTTACCCGCGAGCCGTGAAATCTGTTCACTCTGATCGTCTCAGAGTCCTTCACGTGTTGGCGCCGAGCCGCGAAGGCGGGCTCGAGCGCGTGGTTACGATGCTCAGCACTATGCAAGCAGAGGCCGGCGTCCACGTCGCCGCGGTCATTGACCCGGGCAGCGAACGCGATCACCCCTTCATCGCTGGTCTCGAGGCGCGCGGCGTGCCCGTGTCGCGAGTCGTCGTTGGCGGCCGCAGCTACCTCGAGGAATATCGCGCGCTTCGCGATTTGATCGCGCGGATCAAGCCAGATGTCGTGCATACCCATGGCTATCGCTCCGACGTCATCGGCGGCGCCGCTGCGCGACGGGCAAAGATCGCGATGGTCAGCACCGTGCACGGTTTTACGGGCGGTGGAATTCGCAATCGCATCAACGAGGTCATTCAGCGCTTCGCTCTCCGGCGCTCTGCCGGTGTAATCGCCGTCGCTGCGCCGATCGTCGACCGTCTTGTTTCGGCGGGCGTACCCAGATCTCGCATCTCGTGCATACCGAATGGATTCACGCGCGAGATTCAGCTCGAGCGCTCGGCCGCACGCGAGCGCCTCGGGATTGCGGATGGGAAGCTCGTCGCGGGATGGGTCGGCCGACTATCTCACGAAAAAGGAGCGGATGTAATGCTCCGCGCGCTCAGTGAGACGGACGACAATTGGATTCTCTCGATCATTGGAGATGGTCCCGACCTGGATTCGCTGCGGCGGCTCGCCGTCCAGCTGGGAGTCGTAGATCGAATCACCTGGCACGGCCCCGTGTCGGGTGCCGCATCTCTCTTCAGCGCCTTCGACGCCTTCGTTCTCAGCTCTCGCACCGAGGGCACCCCAATAGTGCTGTTCGAGGCAATGGATGCATCAGTGCCCATCGTCGCCACCACCGTGGGCGGTGTTCCGGATGTTCTTACCGACGCGGACGCTTTGCTGGTTGGTCCCGACGATCCGTCGGCAATAGCGAACGCGCTTGGTGAAATTCAACAGAATCGTGCCGCCGCCAGAGAGCGCTCCTTTCATGCGCGCGGTCGACTGATTTCGGCGTTCAGCGACGCTGCCTGGGCCGATGCTGTGAACGCCGTTTACAAGACGGCGGCACACCGCGCCGCCCAGCGCTAGATTGCTGGCCTCTCGATCGCAAAAAAACGTGCCCTCCCGGATCGCGCGATTCCGGCGCTGATCTCCACAACCGACAATGCTGATCGTTACTAACGTTTCGACATTCCCTCCTCGCTGGACATCGGCCGACGGCACGCCGGGGCGAACCGAGATCGCGCGAAACGCCGCGGAGTTTCTGCGCTTCCGCGACGTCGAGGACGCGGTGTTCCTCGTCAACTGCGACTCGCGCATCGTTCTCGATCTTGCACTGCGACGGCTGGTCCCGTTTCGCTCGACGCCGCCCCTCGTTGCGCTCGATCTCGTCTTTCTCCATCGGCCGCAGTCGATTGCCGGCAAGCTCGGCGTGCTCGCCAAGCGACTGCTGCTGCGGAACGTCGATTACTTCCTGCACTATTTCAAGGATGTTGCGGGGCTCGAAGCGGTGTACGGTATTCCCCGCGATCGCAGCGGCTTCGTGGACTTCAAGGCCAATCTTTTCAGCGCGCGGGCCCCCGCGCCCAGCCCGGAGGGCGATTATGCGCTTTGCTTCGGGCGTTCCATGCGGGACTTCGACACTTTCTTCGACGCTGTCGAGGGCTCCGGGCATACCGGGGCGATCGTCGATCCACAGCTCGAGTCCCTGAGAGAGCACGGCAGCACCTTCTCGCGCAGCCTCGACGAATTACCGCGCAATGTGCGCGTTCTTCCCGATGATGGCAGCGAAGCTTCGCAGATTGCCGCGCTTCGCGGCGCGAAGATAGTCGTCGTTCCAATGCGCAAAGGCCGGCTCATTGCCGCCGGAATCAGCACCATCCTCAACGCGATGGCGCTCGGCAAGTGCGTCATCGCGTCGGCGGGCCCGGGAGTCACCGACATCTTCGACGGTCAGCTTCTGAGCGTTCCTCCGGGCGATTCGGTAGCGCTTGCCAATACGTTGGGGAAAGTGTGGAGCGACGACGCCTTGCGTCTCGGGACCGCTCGTGCCGGCTGGGAGTATGCGCTGTGGTGCGGAACCGAGCAGGACTTCAACCGCCGAGTAATCGACGCCGTTGCGAAGTGGAGAGCGACGACGACTTAGCGTCGGAACCGACCCAGCCCCGACCTTACGAAAGTCGCGCTTCGGCTTACCGCGGCGGCGACGGCGGCGCGGAACGGCGCTGAGACGAGCTCCCATTGCTCGCCCACTTCAGCCTCATGCTGTGAGAAGCGACGCTTGAAGTCCGAGATACCACCCAGCGGGTCGTCACTCGCGGTGTTCCCGACAGTGACGCCTCCCAAATCGAATGTCCTGGCGCCGCCGCGCCGCGCCCACGTGATCAGATCCCATAACAGAGCGTAGCTGGTCGAGATCTTCATGTCGCTGACTCGCACCGACCCGGACTCGGAGTACTCCGCCACATCACCGTGGGCGCATCCCCAGGCGAACGCGATGATTGACGAGGGGCCGATGATGTCCGTGCGCTCGAGTACTGCGATTCGCGAGCGGTCGGGCACGGCATTGGACATCTCGATGAAAGATCTCCAATCGATTGGCCGATGCTCGCCACCCGTGCGCTCACGCGTCTCGTCCGACAGCTCCTGTAGACGATCAGCGATTGCAACGGAGCCCGCCGTGGAAAGCCGGACCGGGAATTTTCCAATGTTGCGTACACCCTGACGCGCATTCTTGTGCAGCGCCGCGAACAGGGCGTCTTCGCTGGGACTGAGGTCGAGCAGCAGCGTTCGCTCGTAGTTCCGCGTGGTGGGGACGCGCGCGAAACCAGCATCTCGCAACGTCCGGCCCGTTCGCGAGCGCGCACCCGCGTCCAGTCCATACACATCGACGCTCACCCGCAGCGCAAGCCGATCGCGGGAGATCGTGCTGCGAAGCGTGTCGATCGCCATGCGGAGAGCCTCGTCGTCGAGCCCACCGATGCCGATGCCAAGGCGCAGGATCGAAAGCAGCCGGTGTCCGGGCAGCGCGCGGCTTCGTGAGGATTCCACGGCGAAACCGGCGCGACACCTATCGTGATCGTCACGCACGGCCACAAAAAAACTCGAGGATTCCGCGGCGATGGCCCTCGCCCAGGCGGCGCGATGGTAGAGAGACAGCGGAGTTCCGCGGGCGTCGAGCTCCCGCTCCGCGTTTTCCCACTCCGTTCCCGGATTTTCGATCAATTCAACTTTCAACCAGCACCCTCATCGCATTGTGCGTCCTCTGAAGCACGCCACGCTGTCGTCCGACGCGGCGTCGGAATATCATTGTTGCCGCACGACAACGCTGCATCCGCGGCGGAACTTAACATCTTCAACTGGAAGCGGACTCCGATTCTAAAAAGACTCCTGGCAGGCGCGGTGACCAGCGCTCCCGCGATGTCGCTGCTCGCGCCGTTCCTGCCGCGTAATGCTGCCGTCCTCTTTCTGCACCGTTTCTCCAGCCCGGATCTCGGGGTGATTGGCCACGATCCAGCCACCCTCCGGCGCGACCTCGAGTACCTGCGACGTCGAAAGTACGACATCATCGGCGTTTCCGACCTCGTTGCACACATCGACAAGGGCATTCCACTCAAGCGGCCGTCGGTGGTTTTTACTGTAGACGATGGCTATGTGGATTTCGCGGACGTAGCAGCGCCGATCTTCGCCGCATACGACTGCCCGGTGACGGTGTTTCTGATAACGGATTTTGTCTCGGGAAGGCTCTGGAACTGGTTCGATCGCGTGCCGTGGATCTTCGAGAACACCGAGCTCGATGGACTGCGCCTCCAGATCCCCGGACAGCCTTTTTCCCGTCACTGGACTAATGCAGCCGAAGCCGCACTGGTCGCGGAAGAAATGATCGAGTTGCTCAAACGAGTCGCGGATGCTGAGAAGGAAGCTCTGATTCGCGCGATCTCCGATCAGCTGGAGGTTGCTCTCCCGGGTGGAGTCCCGCCGCGGGATCGAGCGATGAGTTGGGATCAGGTACGGGAGTGTGCGCGGCGGGGTGTCACATTTGGGCCCCACACAGTTACGCATCCGATCCTTTCGCAGGTCGATTCGACGCGATCTAACCGGGAGATCGCGGATTCCTGGGAAACTCTACGAGCGCAAACCGAATCAGCAGTGCCGGTCTTCTGCTATCCGAACGGAACTCCGCTGGATTTCTCCGCTCGAGAGAAGGGAAGCGTAGCGAGGGCAGGGATGACCGCCGCGCTGTCCACTGTCCAATTGTCGGTGTCATCGCGCTCCATCGTCGAAGGATCGGTCGACCGATACGCCATTCCTCGTTATCCATATCCTGAGTCTCTGAGTGCATTCATCCAGATTGTCTCGGGGATTGAAGCCTTAAAGGGACCTGTCAGCGGCTAGGGCACGTCGCGGCGCCGCAACAGATTGCTGCCACCTCGCGCCATCCCTCCACGCGCGCGCCTGGTTCAACTGATTATCCCATAACAACTTAGGCGAGCTTGGCCGCGGCACGTGCAATGCCATTGCCGGGGATGGGCAAGGCGCGCAGGCCCGGCGCCTTTGCTCGCCACGCCGACACCAGCTGGCTGGTCCGCCAGTGACGCCTCGCTTAAGCAATGTCCGAGCTAGCCATCGCAATTGTTATTTCTCCGATCGTCGCCGGCTTCTACAGCTACGTCGCGTATCCCGTTTTGCTGTGGCTGGTCACGCGTCTGCGTCGAGCTCGACCAGTCTCCGCTCCGGCCGATTGGGCGTGGCCGTCGGTGACGATCACCGTGCCCGTCTACAACGCGGAATCGAACATTCGTCGCACCCTTCAGCGGCTCACAGAGCTCGAGTATCCGCGCGAGCTCCAGATACTTGTCTTGTCGGACGCGTCGACGGATGGGACCGATTCGATCGTCCGGGAATTCGCTCCCGAGGGTATTCGGCTCCTCCGTGCGCCCGAGCGCAGGGGTAAGACCGCCGCCGAAAACGCGGCGGTTTCCGTGGCGACTGGCGAAATCATCGTGAACGTCGACGCCACCGTCGAAGTTCCTTCGACAGCGCTTCGCGCCCTGGTATCCGCGTTCGCCGATCCATCGGTCGGTGTTGCCTCCGGACGCGACGTGAGCGTGGACGCCGCTGCAGCGACCGCGGGCGGCGAAGTAGGCTACACCGGCTACGAGATGTGGATTCGTGACCTGGAGACGCGCGCCGGCTCCATAGTCGGCGCGAGCGGTTGCTTCTTTGCCATCCGGCGCCTGATCCACGATGAACCACTTCCCGCCGCACTGAGCTGGGACTTCGCAGCCGCCCTGGTGGCGCGGAAAAAAGGCTACCGATCCGTCAGCGTTCCCGATGCCGTGTGCCTGGTGCCGGCGACCGGAGCGATGCGCTCGGAGTTCCGGAGAAAATCCCGGACGATGGCGCGGGGGCTTGGCACTCTCTTCCACTTTCGTGGGATGATGAACCCGCTTCGGTACGGCGGCTTCTCGCTGATGTTGATCAGCCATAAGCTGCTGCGATGGTTACCCTACCTTCTCGCTCCGTTCTCGGTACTCGCGTTGATGGCGCTGGCGCCGAGCAATGTCGCCGCCGCGGCAGCCCTGAGCGTACTGATGGTGGGATACATCGCAGGCATCTACGCCTTGAGGAAACGCGGCACGGTGCGCTTCCGTCCGGTTGCTCTCTCAGGTTTCGCCGTTGCCGTCTTCACGGCCGGCTTCCTCGCCTGGTTCGACGCGTTGAGGGGCCAGCAGAAGATCACCTGGAGCCCAACCCCTCGAGCGGGCGTCTCAGCGGCATGAGCGCCTTCTCGCCCGCGGACGCCTGCGCCCGTGTGGCAACTGCGCAACGCAATCGTGGCGCGCGGCGCGCAGGCGGACGCTCTGTTGAGGTCGTATGTACAGACGTATCAACAAGTTACCGTTGTGACCACAAAGTATGCTATTTGCCCGTCGGGCTCTCGCCTGACGTCGCAGTAAAGCCAATTCCAAGCAATCAATGATCCGAGGCCTGCCAGACCACGCTCCGACGACTGAGGCTCACCCATACCAGCGGCCGATCCGTGATCGCGCCGCTCAGTCGGATGCGCCGGTCAGGGATTACGGAATCGCCAGTCCTGCTTCCGAGTGCGCCGATGTCCGCACGCCGCGGAAAACCCCCCGCGTTTCGATGGTCGTGGTGCTTCCTGAGAATCATGCCGTGATGCCTGACAAGCTCGCCGAAGGCTTACGGGTGAACGGTGCCGAGGAGGTTGACGTCCTCATCGCGTGCGCCGGGCAGCCCGCAAATCTCAACGCCCTGCAGCGGTGTGTTGGAAAAGCGCAGTTCCTGCTGGCTCCCGCCGGAACGAGCGCTGCCGATTTACGAGAGCTTGCCATGTCGCACGCGACTGGAGACATCGTGACGCTCCTGAGCGGGGCAGTGCTGCACGGCGCCGACGTCGCCGAGCGAAGTATCGCCAGCACCTGTTAGCACCCGCGTATGCTACGTCAGATTGATCTCTCGGTCGTCGTCGCTGTAGCCGACGGGGCTGCCACTCTCGCGCGATCGTTGCAGTCCATCATCGAGAGCGATTTCCGCGAGATAGAAATCGAGCTGATCGTCGTTGACGATGCGAGCGACGATGGCTCACCTGCCATCGCTGCCCGGTACGCGGACACCGTCGTCCGGCTGACTTCGCGTCGATCGGGTCGTGCGTACGCCCGCAATCGCGGTGCGGAGATCGCGCGCGGCAGGCTGGTCGCCTTCATCGATCAGGACATTGCGGTGAAGCCCGAGACCCTGAGACTGATGGTCGAAGCTCTCGACAAGCATCCCGGTCTTGATGCGGTTGCGGCAACCCACGATCATCGCGCGTCCGCGGGCAATTTCATGTCCGAGTACTGGAGCGTTCTCCTCAGCGTCGGCGAATCATCGCATGCGGGCGTCGGCGGCGGATTTGGATCCGGATGCGGGGTGGTGCGCCGCTCCAGTCTTGCATCTTCGGGGATGTACGATGAATGGAGATTCGGCACGGGAACGCTCGAAGGCGTAGAGCTCGGCCAGCGCCTACTTCGCACCGGCCACGATGTCCTGCTGACCCGCGACCTCCGTGTCGCTCAACTCCGCAGATGGACGGTCAGGGCCGCGTTCCGCGAGACTTTCACCCGCAGCGCCTTACTCGCGCGATCCCTCGGCTATCAGCAGACCAGAGCTTCGTCGCCAGCCGACGTCGTATTCACATTGACCCGTCCGGCGCTGCCGCTTGTCGGTGCGCTTTCTACAGTCGCCTTGCTGGGCGCGTTCATGCCTGGGCGCGACGGGGTTCTCATCACTGCTGTCGGAGTACTCCTGGCGGTGATTGCAGACGCTCGCACGGTTGGTGAGATCGCGCGTTTGCGTGGAGCGTTCTTCGCGTTGCGGGCTATCCCGGTTCACCTCTGCCTGCAGGCGGTAAGCGTTGCCGGACTATGCAGCGGATGGCTGATGCGCGACGCCGTCGGGGATCCGCGGCCCGATGCCGCGACCCAGGCGTATGCTGAAGTCGGAGTGGAGATGTGGCCGCCGGTTCCGCGGCCACGCTAGTCAGGCGTTACCAGCCCTTCCCCAGAATCACCACCGGCACCGTCCGCGCCATTATCCGCAGGTCCTCGGTCATGCCCTGGCGCTCGATGTACTCGAGATCATACCTGACCTTGGTGCGAACGTCATCGACGCACTCGTCGTACTTGTGATTGATTTGCGCCCAGCCGGTGATGCCTGGTTTGGCGCGCTGCCTGAGCGGATACTCGGCGATGTCCTGACTGAGACGCGAGAAGATCACCGGACGCTCGGGACGCGGACCGACGATGTTCATGTCGCCGCGGATCACGTTTACCAGCTGCGGCAGCTCGTCGATGCGGCATTTTCTCATGAATCGTCCGATCGGCGTGATCCGCGGATCACCGGCCGTCGCCCATACTGCGCCGCTCGCTGCCTCGGCATCCACGCGCATTGAACGGAACTTGTAGATCATGAAAGGAAGGCCGCCCAGATTGCGCGCCCGTCGGTCGTAGGGGTTCTGTGCCCGCGACCGCCGGCGGTCGAGTCCAACCCGTGGTTGCGAGTATATGATCGGGCCGGGCGAGGTCAGCTTGATCAGAATGGCAAAGAGCAACATCACCGGCGCGGCGACGACGAGCGCGACCGAGGCGATCAGGATGTTCATCGCGCGACTGGCACGGTGAGACCGGGCGCGCGGCTCGATATCGGCTGGGGCACGATCGGTCGCGCGCCGCCGCATCTCGTTTGTAAGCGGGATTGCGACGCTTACTTCACCTGAATCTGCGAGGCGGGTTGCCACAGAGTTTCTCTAGTGGTTGAGGGCGACGAAAATCGCGGCGACACTCGCCAGCGCGCCCACAATCGGCATGATCGATCCGCCGAGCAGGTCGCGCCGTCTGCCGATGATGATTTCATCGCCGGCGGCGAGACCGATCTGATCCAGGGTCAGTCCCTTGGATATCGCCTGGCGCGTTTCGTCGGGCGAGCGGAACTCCGTATTGCCACGGCGGATCATGGACCGCTCGACGTCAGCAGTCGCCGTCGGGCCGCCGGCCATCATGATCACATCCGCGAGAGGGACATCGGAGCGGAGTGCGAAATAGCCGGGACGCGCGACTTCACCCAGAACTCCGATACGTGTGAGCGGAGTAACCTCGATCTCGACGGCCTTCACGTACTTGAGAAGCTCGGCTTCGACTTTTGGTTTGAGCTCCGACCGCAGCACTCCAGCGAGTGAAACGGAAGCCTTCGCGGGAAGCTCCACGGTGGGCCCGGCGCGCACGACGAGCGTGTCGGTATGGGGGATATCGGAGATGTAGGAAAGCACGATCCGATCGCCTGGAACGAAATCGCCCGTCGCAAGCCGCTGGCGAATCGCTGCCGCGACCATGCGGTTCTTTGTCTGGGACGAGCCTCCACTCGACATCGCCGCGCTTTCGGCCTGTTGCGCGGCGTTCATCAGATCGGCGCGCGACGTCAGGTTGCTTGGTGCCGTCTGACCGGCGGCGACACCGGCGGCGGCGAAGAGCGCGCCTGCCGGGATCACGACGGCCAGTTTATTCCAGAATGCTCGGGATGTCAGCCAGCGATTGCTCATGAATCTGCCCTCAGGAAAACAGAATGCTTGCGTGATTGCACATTTCACTACGCGCGAAGAACTAGTCCGCCGGGTGTTGCTACATCGCTCATCGGCTCGGTAGTTCCTGCGCCGGCATAGTCGTAGTCGTTGCCGTAGTAACGGTACGCTCCGTCGTCCGGCACTCCGTTGAGCACCGTGCCGAGGATGCGGATCGGCAGCCTGTCGACTATCTCGAGCTTGGCGGCGGCGAGCTTCCGGTCGGTCACCCCCGGCCGCAGAACGATCAACATTGAGCCGGCCGCCGCCGCGAGCGCATACGCGTCGATGCCGGCGACGAGTGGCGGCGAGTCGATGATCACGACGTCGTACTGTCTGCGCATCGTGAGTATCAACGCCGTCATAAGATCGGAAACCAGTAACTCGGGCGCCCGCACATTGCGCGCGCCACGCGGAATGACGAACAGATTCTCCGACGACGTCGGCTTGACGATCGCGTCGATCCCCGCTGCGCCGTGGAGATATTCGACCAGTCCCGGCGTCACCGGAACTCCGAACGTGGTGTGCAGCGCCCCGCGTCGGACATCGCCATCGATCAGGAGCGTGCGATTGCCCGCGCTGGCAAATGCCAAAGCGAGATTCGAGGAGACCAGCGATTTGCCATCTCCGGCGGACGGACTCGATACGCCGACCACCACCGGCGTGTCAGGAGGGAAATTGTATCGGACCGCGAGCCGCAGGGTTCGGAAGGACTCGACCGCCTGTGTCATCAGCGCCAGCTGGAAATCACCACGGCGAGTCGGCTTGAACTTTGGAACCGTACCCGCGATGAGCAGTCCAAGCTCGCGCGTGGCGTGCTCCGGATAGCGGACGCGGCGGTCGAGCCGGTCGCGTAGCAGCGAGATACCTACCGCGAAGCCGAGGCTCGCAAGTACGGCAAGCATCTGGAGCCGACGCCTGTCGTTGGTCTCGGGGTACTGGGGCGGCGCGGCCAGATCGAGGACGCTCAGGTCGGGTGTCGACTGCGCCTCGGCCATCGAGACTTCCTCGTAGCGGGATTTGAGCGAGTTGTAGAGGTTCTCGCTCGCGACTACCTGCCGCACCAGTCGCATTTCTTCGGTGGCGCGCGTGGGAATCGCGCGCAGCTCCTGCGATTGCTGACTGATTCGACTGTCGAGCTCAGGCTCGCGGGCGCGAAGCGCAGCGAGCACACCGGCGGCGATCCTCGGAATGGTTTCCTGCTGGAGGACCCGCACTGCCTCGGCGAGCTGCTTCACCCGCGGGTTCTGATCGGTCAGAAACTGCTGCTCGGTGCGCAGCGCGGCCTGCCGCGACGAGAGCTCGTCGATCGCCGCTCTCAGCTGCGGAGTGTTGTTGAGGATTGCGGGCATTTGAAGAAATGCCTGCGGGTCGAGGGGACCTCCCTTCGCCTGGGCCAGCATGTTTTCCAGCGCAGCCCGCTCACCCTTGACTTCGTCGAGGGCGACCTTCTGCTGAAAGTAGCTGGACACCAATGGATCGGTCGGAGACACTCCTGACGCCGGAGTCGGAGCAGCCGACGGCAGGGTGATGGTGTGCACGCGGAATTGCTCGAGGGCGCTCTCGGATCCGTGCAGCTGAGTGGCTGCCACGGCGAGCTGGTCCTCGAGAGTCTTCTTGAACTCGAGAAGGTGACGTGCCTTGAGCTCTCCCGATGATTGAACGAGCTGCTGCGCCCAGGCGTTGACCGTGCTTGCAACGCGGTTGGGGTCAGATCCGCTGAGCGTCATGCGAAGGAACTGTCCCTGGTCCGGCAGCGTCGAATGCATGTGACCGAGCAGACTGGCCGCGGTGCCGCGCACCGTGCCCACCGAGAATTCCATTTTCTTGCCGCGCGTCAGAAACCGTCGATCGGGCAGCCAGCTGAAGCCCAGATCGCGGCCGATCGAGTCGCCGACCATTCCGCGCTCGAGGAGCGCGTCCTTGACGTCGTGGATGGTGTAGCGCGTGCCGGTGCTGTCGACCTTCAGTACGTATGCGCCTGAGCGGAGTCTGTCAGTCGATTCGAAGCCGCGGAAGAGAACCGAGTCGGACGCGATCTTCGGGTTCACGTTCAGATGAAGCGCGCGGATGACGGGATCGACGATCGCGAAGCTGCGGAGCAGCTCGACCCATGATTGCGATGGAAGGAGCTGCTGGGCGCGAATCGGTCCCGTCTGCTGCGCGTTCGACCCGTTGATCCAAACGGTCGCCTGCGCTTCGTACACGGGCTTCACGCGCTTCGATGCCACGTAACCAGCGCCGGAGCCGACGACGGTGACGGCGATGATGAAAAGCGCGTGACGCTTGACGACATCCAGGTACCGCGTCCATGGCACACCCTCTGGCTCCTCGGGAGGCAACCGGTTGGCGTTCTGTTCCCATTCCGACGCGGGCGACATCGCCGCGGGTCTTGGCGTGGTAAGCGTCACGCCTGGAGTGTGGTCGGGACTATACCGAGAGGGCATGGTGAATGGCGAAGGGTGCGGGCGTCCGGCACGGGGCCGAACGGCGCGCGTCAACGCAATTCACTGCCCACCCTAACTCCATTCTATTACAACGACTTACGTCGCTTTTGGCGTGGCACGTGTTGCGATGGCGCCACATTCGAGTTGGACGGCCGAAACACATCCCGTTTTGAGCTTCGCTGTGCTGCAGATGCAAGAGAAGCCACCGGGAGTGCGATCAAGCATCCCGGTGGCTTCTCGCCGACGTCGTTGCTAGAGCGCGGAAGCGTCGGCGGTGAAGGGAAGCTCCACGACTTTCTCGATCGGCGCCCACGATTCTGCGGGGCGATCTGCGACGGCAGGCTCGTTCAGCTCGCGGCGGAAACCATGGCGCTCGAGCAGGCGGTACAGTGTGGTGCGATCAACGCTCGCCAGTCGCGCGGCGCGCGACATGTTCCCAGACGCACGTGCGACCAGTCGGGTGACGTAATTCTTCTCGAAAGTCGCCAGCACCTGCTCCTTCGCTACATGATAGGCGTCGCTCGTCGGCAAGGCACCGACGCTCGCAGTGCTGGACGCTGCGAGATCGACTTCCTGGTCCAGCGGCAGATGATGGATCTGAATCTTCGCACCGGGCTGCGCGAGGATCGTCACGTGCTCGACGAAGTTCTGGAGCTCGCGCACGTTGCCGCGCCACGGACGAGAAGAGAGGAAGTCGAGAGTGTCCTCGCTGAACGTCGGCAATGCATCCTTCGGAGAGCGATGCCGACCCCAGAAAACGCTGAGGAAATGGTTCGCCAGGAGCGGAATGTCCTCGACTCTGTCGCGCAGAGGCGGAATGGTCACCTGCACGACGTTGAGTCGGTAGTAGAGGTCTTCACGAAGCTGCTTGTTGCGGATGGCATCGCGCGGATCTCTGTTGGTCGCAGAAACGAAGCGCACGTCTACGACCGCGTCCTCCTCTTCGCTGCCGACGCGGCGAACGATACCGTCCTGGAGCACGCGCAGCATCTTCGCCTGAAGCGCCATCGACATCTCTGTCAGCTCGTCGAGGAAAAGCGTTCCCCCGTTGGCCAGCTCCAGGAGTCCCATCTTTTCGCGGTCGGCGCCCGTGAAGGCTCCTTTGCGGTGACCGAACATCTCTGACTCGAGCAGCTGCTCGGGAATCGCAGCGCAGTTGATCGGCACGAGCCGCTTTCTGGAGCGCCGGCTGTGGTGGTGGATGTACTGGGCGATGACTTCCTTGCCGGTGCCAGTCTCTCCGACGATCATGACCGAGGCGTTGGTCGGCGCGGCGCGCTTCGCGAGATCGGTCGCACTGCGGAAGGCACTCGACGTGCCGAGCAGGAGGCTGCCGCTGGATCCGAGCGAAACCGAGCCCGAGCCGACCGGGGTCTCGCGCTCCCGGCGGGCGGTGACCGCGTGTGCGGCGCGTCCGACCAGAAGCTGGAGCTGGGTGCCCGAGTATGGCTTCGGCAGATAGTCCCACGCGCCGATTCGCATTGCCTCGATGCTCGAATCGACGCTTGGATTTCCCGTCATCAGCACCACGAGCGTGCTCGGCGATGTTGCCATGACGGCCTTGAGGACATCGATTCCTGAAACCGGCTCCAGATAGACATCGACGAGCATGATGTCGTAGCGGGAGCGGTTGATCATCTGGATGGCTTCTTCACCACGTGCGGTTACTTCGACGATGATTCCTTCGGCGCGGAGGACGCTGGCGCAGCCCTCACGGAGAGTTCGATCGTCGTCGACGATCAGCGCTCTCATCTTTTCAGTGGTGGGGTTGTACGGCGGGTTGGAGTCGGGTCCTACACGAAAATCCTTGCGAGCCAAGGCGCTGGTCATTGAGCTCCCGTCGTGTGGCGCATTGTGGACAATGTTGTGGCGCTAAACTTCGTGATCGAAGGCTCACAACCTAGCAAAACCGTAGACTTGAGCAATAGGCATTTTTGCGAACATCAGACTCGGTAACGTCTGAATTTTCGGACGTTAACAGCCGCTGCGAGGGCTTAACTCCCTTTGGCGTGGCCCACGGGCAGTCGAGTGATTCAGAGGCCCAACAAAGCTGTTGCGGCAGCGCAACACCGTTAACCCGTCGAAATACGGGCTCTCCCGGGTTTGACCGCGAGTCGCCCAAGGTGTTGCGAGTGAGTTGCAGTCCGCGCGAATTTGGCTGTAGTCACGGGAATTGACGCTGGCGTCGCCGTTGGGGATTTGGATAGCTTGTTGTCCAGACAAATCGCGCATAACGCCCGCCCCGACGAATGACAGCCCCCGCCTCAGGTCCCAAAGAAACCATCCTTCTCGTCGACGACGAACAGTCGGTTCGCGCCATCGTCCTCAAGATCCTTCGCCGCGCCCGCTACAACGTTATCGAGGCCGAAAACGGGGAAGCCGCACTCGAGATCGCCGAGCAGCACCAGGGCAAGATCGATCTCGTGATAACGGACATGTTCATGCCGGGCCTGCGGGGTCCGGAAGTAGTCGAACGGCTCGCACCCAAGCGCCCCGGCCTGCGGGCGCTTTTCATGTCGGGCTATGCCGACCAGGATGCCCGGACCGGTGTACCCGCCGGCGCCAATTTTCTGAACAAGCCTTTTTCCGGGCAGGAGCTTGCAAAGGCAGTCGAGGCGGTTCTGAAAGGACCTACTATTTCCTAGTCGAGCGGCTCCAGCTCGCCCGCCCCGCCGTTATACCACCACGCCGGCCTTCGCCATCAGCGCCTTGAGCCCTTCGAGGGGCAACGCGCCCGACTGGCGCGCTACCTCCTTGCCTCCTTTGAAGACTATCGTCGTCGGGATGCCGCGGATGTTGAATCCCGACGCGGTTCGTGATGCGTGGTCGGTATTGAGCTTCCCGATGAGAGCCTTGCCCTGGAGGTGTGCAGCGAGGGCATCGACGGCCGGCGCCATCATTCTACAGGGCCCGCACCAGTCGGCGTAAAAATCGACCGCCACCGGAACCTCGCTTTCGCTGATGGTGCGGGCAAACGTTTCGTCGTTGAGCGGGAAAGGCCGCTCGAGAAGAATCGGGCGCGCGCACTTTCCGCACTTGGGACCGTCGGTGACCTTGTCGGCGTCGATGCGGTTCCACGTATTGCAAAACTGGCAGCGCACCGTGAGCTTCAGACTCGCCGGTTTTTCCTCCGTCGCTTTCGTCGCTGTATCCATCCAATCCTCGGAATTTGTCGGGTCCCCAATGACAAGCACGCAACTGCAAAATTCGCCGCAGGTAGGGGACATCGCTCCCGACTTTTCCGCGGCGTCGACCTCGGGTAGTGAAGTGACGCTTTCGTCGTTCCGTGGCAAGAGCAACGTCCTGCTCGCGTTTTTTCCGCTCGCCTTCACTGGCACCTGCACAAAGGAGCTGGTCTGCTTCACGGAAGACTTCGATCAGTTCGCGCGCGAGGGTGTGGAGATTCTGCCGATCTCGGTCGATTCCACCGCGTCGCTGCGCGAGTTCAAGAACAAGCTTGGGATCAGGACAGACCTGTTGAGCGACTTCAAGCGCGAGATCTCCCGGGCCTACGGGGTGCTCAATGAAGATCGGTTTTACTCGAACCGCGCCTATTTTCTGATCGATCGCGAGGGCAGAGTGCGCTGGTCGCACATCGAGGCGAATAATGGCGAGCGCCGCGAGAACTCAGAGATTCTCGCCGCGATCGAACTGCTGAGCTAGGTCCCCCTGAGTTAGTCCCGTGTAGAGGGGCTTAACGCGGTTTTCGGACGTTTTGCGGGTTGCATGGTAACCTCCAACTCGTCCTACATACGACAAGAATTCTGGTCCACCCGGGGCGCGCGGAGCCGGTTTCCGTCGCGTCTCACGGAGGTTTTTCGCATGGGCAACAGCGCTTCCAAAAACAGGGTTTTCCCCCACCGCGGCTTCTCGATGTTCGAGTTGATCGCCGTGGTTGCCATTCTCGGCATCCTGGCCGCGATCGCGGGCCCAGCCATGTCCCGAATCGTGCGTCACCAGCGCGTGAATCGCGCGGCGACGGTTATCGCTTCCGATCTCCAGAACGCCTTCGCCGTAGCTGCACGTCAGCGCCAGCCGGTTCGAATCCAGGCCGACGCCACGACCCGTAGCTACCAGTTCGTCGACAGAAAGACCGGGGCGGTGCTGCGGATCCGCACGTTCTACGGCGACACCTCTGAATATCGTCTCACCAAGTTGGTGTTCACTCCGGCAACTATTGACGTCTTCCCGAGCGGTATCTCGTCGAACGCCGTGACGATCGATCTCGCGAATGGCGACTACTCCAAGCAGATCACCGCCAGTACGGCGGGATTCGTGAGGATCAAAAAATGATCAAGGCATCCGGACGTAGCCTGAACGCCGCCGGGATCCCGGCCGCCAATGGGCGCAGCAGAAAGGGCTTCGTGCTGGTCGAAGTCATCGTCGCGATGGTGCTTCTAGCCGTCGCGGTTTCTTCGCTCGCGGCACTCGTTTATTCCGTTTCCCGCAGCGGTCTTGCCGCAACGGGTAGCGCGTATCGCAACGGCGTGTTGATGCAGGAAGTCAATCGTCTCGAGACCATTCCCTACGATTCGATGGCCGTCGGGAGCATGTCGACGACGGTGACCGCTCAACCTTATCCGCACACCCGTATCGTGACGGTCACTGAACCAGTCGCGAACGTAAAGACAGTCAAAGTGGTGGTGACTCCGGCGAACTCAGCCTTCAAGCCGGACACCGTGACGTTCACCAGGACCAGAGCACGCACATCTAAGGTCCTGTGCACCGACTGCCCCCAGGGGTGATCCCATGACCAGGAACATGAAAAAATCCCGCCGCGGCTTTACGCTCATCGAGCTGATGGTCGGCATCGTGATTTTTGCAATCATCGGCGCGCTGTTCACCAAGCTGCTGACGGTTCAGGGCAAATTCTTCGACCGTCAGGGAATGGGCAACGCTGCGCGCAACGTCTCGCGCGCTTCGCTCAACCGGGTGGTCTCCGATTTTCGCATGATCGAGGCGACAGGCGGCGTAATCGCGGCGAGTCCGACGTCCCTCACTCTTCGTATTCCGTTTGCGATCGGCGTTGTATGCAAGGCCGCAAACGGAGGCACCGCCTTGAGCCTCCTCCCGGTCGACTCTACCACCTACGCCAACGCGAGCTACTACGGCTACGCCTGGAGAAACTTCCAAACCGGCGTCTATGGGTACGTTGAGTCCGGTTCCACGCGAGAGACCGGCGACCCCGCTAATTGCGCCAGCGTCCTGATCACCACCGTGAGTGGCGGGAAAAACGTCTTGGTCAAACCTCCGGTACCGGCTGCTGCAGGACTCGGGACCCCGGTATTCCTTTACTCACGCATTCGCTACGAATTCAAGGCGTCGACGGCCGTGCCGGGTAAGCTTGGGCTGTGGCGGACATCGATCACGCCGAATGGTAATGAGAGCACTGAGGAGCTCGTTGCTCCGTTCGACAACACGGCTCGCTGGGCGTTCTTCACGATCAATGGTGGCAACGTCGCACAGGCGAACCCGCCGGCAGCCCTTTCAGATATTCGTGGGCTGGAACTACACCTCGATGGTATGAGCGAAACGGTAGCGCCCGGCCAGACGACCAGCGAAAAGGCTCCGTTCACAACCGCGGTGTACTTCAAAAACCGCATCAATTAGCCGAGAGGCTCGACCATATGCTGAACAATACCGAACGCCGCGGTTTTGCGATTCCGATTGCGATTCTCGTAATCCTCGTCCTGACGATCATGATCGCCGGTGGCTTTTCGCTGGTGAGCGCGGAGCGCAGATCGGTCGCAGACCAGAAATCTCAGATCTCCGCTTTCAGAATCGCCGAGCAGGGGCTAGAGCTGTATCTCGTTCGTCGCGATTCACTGTTGAGTGGGACGCCGAACTACACCCGAGTGCCGGGTGCGAAGGACAGCGTTCGTATTCAGATGACCGGCGGATATGCTGACGTCTCGCTGACCCGTCTTCGCGCGCCAAAAGGTTCGCAGTCGGGACTCTACGTCGTTCGCTCAAAGGGCGTCGAGACGGCGGGCGCTTACGCGGGTACCCCGCAAGGCGTTCGCACGGTCGCGCAGTATGTGCTATGGGAGCCGGCGCCGATGCAGGTGCTTGCCGGATGGACCGCGCTCTCCGGT
Source organism: uncultured Gemmatimonadota bacterium (assembly GCA_946478895.1). The sequence continues at coordinate 9,875 of CAMLDY010000003.1, read as the reverse complement.
CTTCAGAAGAACGGTGGCGCCGGTACCCTCGGCGGCATCGACGTATGCGGTGACTCGGCGGCCGTAGCTGGCGTGGCAGTTCCTGTAAATCCCGGATATACCGGTAAGACAGTGGCAGTCGGTGACCCGCCGGTCGATTCAATTGCCCCGGACTCGGTTGCAATTGACTGGAATGGTATCGTCAACCTCGGTGCAATCACGCCGACGATCACGCTACCGGGCGGATCCTGGCCAACTGCGGCGCTGGAGGCTGCGTACGCCGATTCGACGTCAACTTACTACCCGATCATCCGCGTCAATGGTGACTTCTCGCCTCCTTCTTCCGGAAAGGGGATGCTGATCGTCACCGGCAATCTGGTCTTGAATGGTAGTGTTGGGTGGAAGGGAGTCATGCTGGTCGGCAACGATATCACTTCCAACGGCAATAACGCGGTTGAAGGCGCCACCATCAGCGGCCTCAACGTCAAGCTCGGCACCTATGTGCCGGCTTCGACCGCCAACGGTACCAAGCAATACAACTACAACTCGTGCGAAGTCGCCAAGGCGACGACCACGATGGGAGCGCTTGTCACCCTGCGTAACACCTGGGTCGACAATTGGGTGGAGTACTAATGCCGGGCGACGGACGGCCCGCAGAGGGGCACCGTCGGGGATTCGTGTTCGGCGAGCTGCTGATCGCGTTCCTGCTGCTCGCGGTGGCTGTTTCATCACTCGCTGCGCTTATGTACTCGGTGTCACGTCGGCCGGTCGCCGGCGCGGACGTCGAGTGTGCGGCGAGCGATGCAGCGGCTGGCAAATGCGTTCCGGTCAAACCCGTGACGGCGACGGCGCCGTCCAAGCTGCTGCGGTCGGGATGCCAAACCCGTGCAGTGTTCGACAGGAGGCCGTGCAAGGACACCCTGGTTTCGTCTGATACAGGGAGCGAGGCGGTGATCAAGGCGCGTACCGACTCAGCTGCCTTGGCGTTGATGGCCAGGAAACAGAAGTCTGAACGTGAGCGGGAGCGCACGGATCTGGGATTCATACGGTAGGCGGGAAAGGCTGCTTGCAGCCTATCCATAAGAGATTCAATGGTTTAGCCGCGCTCTCGGGCGCGGCTAACTGCTAGGTAGGAACGTCTGGTGACGAATCCGGAGTTTGCCAAAGTCTTTAGTACAGCTGAGCAGTAGAATCACTGACGAGAGGCGGGTCGAACAATGATCGGGTCTCAAAGACGCGGCGTAACCATGGTCGAGCTGCTCATGGTACTCTCCGTAATCGGCATCGTCGCCGCCATGGGCGGGCCGAAGATCTCGGCCGCCCTCCAGCGCCGCACGACGGCGTCAGTGGCTGACCAGTTCGTCCTCACTCACTCGCTCACCCGCTCGACAGCGCTGCGCTATGGGCGCGTCGCTCAGCTACACATTGACGCGCCCGGCAAGCGTTTCTGGATCGATGTCGATACCAGCGCCAACGGCATCGGCCAGCGCGCGACCATCGCCTTCGTTCGCGACGTCAGTGGCAACGGTCTGCAGATGGCCAGCACCAGGACGCTTCTTTGCTTCGATGCCCGCGGGATCGCCTCCACCGTGGGATCGTGTGAATCAGGCGACGCGCAGGTCGTGTTCACCGATGGCTCGATGGCGGACACGGTCAAGACGACCACGCTAGGCAAGGTTCTGCGGTGAGGCCATCCGCCCAGCTCCAGTCGCGTCAGGGGTTCTCTCTCGTCGAAGTAATGATCGCCATGAGCTTGCTCGCGGTGGCGATGATGAGTCTGGCGGGTGCGGCCGCGCTCGGTCTCAACCAAATGGGACGGGCGCGCCAGGATCTTCAGTACAACGCGGACGTCCAGCAGGTAACCGACAGCTTGATTGGGGCCGGATGGAATCGCGTCTCGACCGGGTCAGCGACGATCCGCGGACGCCCAGTGAACTGGGTCGTCACCGCCGTGAACGGGAACTCTCAGAAGATCGACATCGTCGTTCAGCGACGCGGTCAGACAGATGCGACTGTGATCTATCGCGACACGGTCACCGTGTTCGTGTCGAAGAGCCAGATCCAGTGAGCGCGCGCACTAGTGTTGGACCGGCGCGGGAGCGCCGTGGCTTCACGATGGTCGAGCTCATCGTCGGGCTCGTGGTGGGTCTGATGGTGCTCGGCGGCGTAGTCCAGCTGATGGTGGTGCAGGGCAAGGGCTACCGGAAGCAGCGCGAGGTAATCGACATCCGTGAGACCGCGCGCGAAGCGGCGGCGCTCCTGACCTGGGATCTGAGGCAGTCGGTGTTCGGCGGAAGCGTTCCCTCGGTGATGACGGCGGGAACCGTTGCGCTGAGGTCACCACGCGGATTGGGGACGGTTTGCGCGCGCCACCCCACACTGCCTCGTTACGCCCTTTGGAAGACCGGGGGCAACATCACGGCGACTGTCGATGACAGCGCGCTCGTCTATCAGCTTGGACGCGACAAGTGGGTCCCACTCAAGATCTCGGCGGTTGGCACCCCCGCGTCGATGGGGGTAACTGCCTGCGCCTGGCCCGGGGCCAGGCCGCCCGACGTGGTCGTTGAGCTCGTGCCGAACACGAAGTACGACAGCGCCTATATAAAGGTAGGCGCACCCCTGCGGATCTTCCGGCGAGTGCTGTACACGGAGTTTCAGCAGAACGGCCGGTGGTGGCTTGGCCGCAAGGTCGGCGCTGCCGCGACCTATGATCAACTCACCGGGCCGCTCGTCGCGCCGGGCAACGGGCTGGCTTTCGCTTACTACGATACGCTGGGCGCGGTGACGGCAAACCCGGCCGCGCTTGGAAGCGTGGCCTTTACGCTTCGCACCGAGAGCTACAAGAATACCTACGTGGGCAGCACCTTCGCGTACCAGCGCGATTCGCTGATCACTCGAGTGGCACTGAGGCGCTGATGCAGTCGAGGCGTGGTTTCGTGCTTCCGACCGTAATCCTCGCGATCACAGTGATGAGCCTGATCGCGGTGGCCGCTTTGACGACGGCGACTGACGAGCGCCGCGCGTCCCGTGCGACGAGAGAGTCGACGCTCGCGATGTACGCCGCGGAAGCGGGATTGCGACAGACCTATGGAGCATGGCCTGCTGCCGTGAAGAACATGAATCCCGGCGACAGCCTCGACCTCGGCTGGCAGACTCTGCCAAACAAGGCGGCGTATCGTGCGGTGATCCACCGTGTCGACAAGGGCGGCCTGCAGGAGTACACCGTTGTGGTGCAAGGACGCCGTACCGACCCAACCGCGGGGATCATCACGATTGTCGGAAACGCCGGCGGAGTCGCGATCTTCAAGTACGCGGTGCGAACAGATAGCGTGCTGTACCTGGACAACGGCGGCATGTTTGATTCGTTCGATTCCGATGTCGGCTCCTATGCCGCAAGCTTTGATACTCTCGCGAATCTTTGGTCGAACAACAACTTCTACGTCGGTGGAACAACGGTGAAAGGATCGGCTACGGTCGTGGGCTCTATCACATACGGGGCCTCGGGCGTGGTAACGGGAGGCGCGACATCAGGCGCGCCGCCGCTCACGGCACTCGACATCCTGCCTTGCCCGACTGGAGGATTCACGCCGACAAGCAAGGTGCCAACCGGACCGGGTGTTAGTTACAACTCGTTGACGGGCGTACTCACCCTGTCTGGCGGTACTCTGAATCTGACGGACACAGCATACTACTTCAGCTCCATCGTGCTAAGCGGAACCGCCAAGCTCACTTTTCCGGGAAACCCGCGTGCGACTGTCGTTCTGCGTGACTCGCTCAACGCCTCGTCGGGTACAATCGTCAACACGGCGCAGAACGCTGCGGGCCTTTCGTTCGCGTCGTGCGGCACATCGGCCACCCCCGCCTACTGGTCGCTCAGCTCGAAGGGCACTTCATCATACTACACCGTCTACGCGCCCAATCACGTCGTCTACGAAAATGGTGCCGGCGATTTTTACGGAGCCGTTGTCGCCTCGATCTACTACGCCAGTGGTGGCGGGCGATACCACTACGACGCGGCCCTCGCTCGTCAACCCTCATTCAAAATCGCGGTGCAGAGCGGTTCATGGGCGCAGCTACCCGGGAGCTGATCGCGGTTCGTTGAAGGCAATGGCGTCGCGATATACCTTTTTGCAGGGGCGGACGATTCGCGTCCGCCCTTTGCGTTCCTACCCGATGCATCTCCGATTCGCTCGATGAAGATCCTCGTAATCGAAGACGATCCCACCGTCGGACAGTTCGTCAAGCGCGGTTTCGAGGAGCAGCGCTGGGGCGTTGATCTCGTCGCCAACGGCGACGATGGCGAGGCGCGCGCGATCGCCGAGGAGTACGACGTCGTGGTGCTCGACATGCGACTGCCGGGGAAATCGGGCGCGCAGGTGCTCCACGATCTCCGTGCGAGGGGCTTCGACAGACCCGTCCTGATTCTCACCGCCCAGGACGCGGTCGACTCGAAAGTCGAGACGTTACGGGCCGGTGCAGACGATTACGTCACCAAGCCGTTTGCGTTCGAGGAGCTGCTGGCGCGCGTCGAAGCTCTGTCGCGCCGGCCGAGGGCGCGTATCTCGCCGGTGCTGAAGGTCGCCGATCTCACCCTCAATCTCGACACGCGCGAGGTTGCCCGGGGCGGGCATTCGATCGAGCTCACGCCGAAAGAGTACACCGTGCTCGAGTATCTGATGCGGCACGCGGGGCGGGTGATGAGCCGAACGCTCATCACCGAGTACGCGTGGGGCTATCATTTCGATCCCGGCACGAACATCGTCGACGTCGTGATCAATCATCTGCGGAAGAAGATCGACAGCAACACGTCGAAGCGACTCATTCACACCATCCGCGGCGTCGGTTACGTGATCCGCGAGGAAAGCGCCGCCGGCAAGGGCAGCTAGGGCGAATGTTCTCGACGCGCGTGAAGCTTACCGCGGCATTCGTGGCTGGTCTGGTCGCAATCACCATCACGCTGTTTCTGGCCGTCCTCGCGGCGCGGAACAACGCCGTTTACCAGGACATCGCGCAGTATGCCGCTGCTCAGGGCGATCTAGCGGCGCGGGTGATCACCGACGGCGTCCAGTCCGGAGAAAAAGTCATGGTGAGCAACGATACGGCGCTCATGGCTGTTCTCGCACCCAGGCTGGCCGAGCGACTACAGGCCGTGCCGGGCTACATCGTGGTCGTCGATACCGCAGGGCGGGCGGTCTATAGCTCGCCCGACGTGATGCGGCTTCAGGGAACCGACCTCCAGACCTTGCAGACTCAACTCCAGCACCTGCCGCAGTCGGGTGAGGCGGCCATCATCGGACTCGACTCACTTCAGGAAAAAGTGCTATTCGTTTCCCACGCGCTACCCGGTAGCCCTGCCGGTCTGAGCCGGATCGCTTCCGGCGCGCTGGCGACAAGGGCGAGCACGGTACCAAGAGAGTACATGATCGACGCGCTGGCGATCGTTCCGCTCATCATCGCCGCGGCCGGCATCGGGGCGTTTGTCTACTTGGGACGGAGCCAGCGGCAGCTCTCGGAGATCACCGCCGAGATGGCGGCGATTACCGACGGCCGCAGTCTGCACCGGCGGCTCTCGCTCTGGCCGGAGGCGTCGGACTTCTCGGATCTGGTCGCGACGCTCAATGCCATGATCGCACGTCTGGAGACATCGTTCGGAGGCTTGCGGCGCTTCACCGCCGACGCCAGTCACGAGCTCAAGACACCGTTGGCGGTTCTGCGCGCGGATGTCGAGCGGGCGATGATGGATACGTCCACGCAGACGGAGCGGATGGTTGCGCTGGAGGAGGCGTTGCAGGAGGTCAGACGAATGAGTGACCTCGTCGAGAGTCTCCTGACTCTGGCCCGTGCCGACGAAGGCAGGTTCGATCTCCATCGAGAGCCGGTGGAGCTCCAGCCCCTGGTCCAGGAGGTCTACGAGACCGCGCTCATCCTCGGCGAGGCGCAGGGAGTCACGGTGAACCTGCCGTTCACGGCGGACGTCACGGTGATGGGTGATCGCACGCGGCTGCGACAGCTCTTTCTCAATCTCGTGACCAACGCCATCAAGTACACACCGCCCGGCGGCAAAGTGGAGCTCGGGCTCGGCCGGCATCCCGACAACGTCACCTTCGCCGTTCGCGATACGGGGATTGGGATATCCGCCGCCGACTTTCCACACATCTTCGAGCGATTCTGGCGCGCTGACCGGGTGCGATCCCGGATGTCCGAGCGCGGCGGATTCGGGCTCGGACTGGCAATCAGTCAGTGGATCGCGCAGGCGCACGGCGGCAGCCTTACGGCGTCGTCGCGACTCGGGCGGGGCAGTCTGTTCACGGTTACCCTGCCTCTTGCCGGCGACGGTCAGCGGCTGTAGCCGCACCTCGTTAACGATCCGCTAACGAATCGATAAGAACTGCTTCACGCAGTTCTAACGCGCGCGCTATTGGATGGCGGGCAGGTACTCGAAAGGTTGTTGGTGACTTCCTTTTCGGAGCACCCGCATGCTCGAGACCCTGCTCGAATCCAGATCGCGCCGACGCCGGTCCAGCGGCGGCGCACTGGTCAGTGTGACCGCTCACACCGCGCTGATTGCAGCGGCGCTATACGCCACGGCTGAGGCTCGGGTGAAGCCTCACAGCGCGATCGAGACGGTGAGGCCGGTCTATTTTCCGCCGACCCCGATCCGGACTGCTGCGAGTAACGCCAGCCATGCCACTCCGGCCACCAGGGTGTCGACGCCATTACCGGTCGTCGCGTCGATCGATGTCGAGTTGCCACCCTTGCCCGAGGTTACGTTGGCGGCGCCAGGCGCTGGCTACTTTCACTCGCCGCCAGCCGGGGGGTTGGGCACGGAATCTGTCGGGCCGTTGGTCGACAGTGGCGCACCATACAGCGCGGACCGGGTGGAAAAGCAAGTCGAGCCGGCACCGGGAAATAGACCGCCGCGGTATCCGGAGGTGCTGCGAGCGGCCGGTGTCGAAGGGAAGGTGATTGCGCAGTTCGTAGTCGACGAAGAGGGTCGGGCTGAGGAGCGTACGCTGCGGTTCATTCGCGGCGACAACGCGCTGTTCGAGGATGCAGTGCGGACGGCGCTGCGGCGCATGCGGTTCGTGCCGGCCGAAGTCGGAGGGAGAAAAGTCAGGCAAACGGTTCAAATGCCGTTCGTGTTCACCCTCTCCAGATGATTAGGAGTTCGTTAATACTATTTCATTGATTCTTAATCTTGAGGGTATTCCGTCAGATTCCGGAGCAGAACAGCTTTCGTGCATGACTTCCCACTGGGTGAGGAATGTTTAACAAACTTCTTGAGTCAAAGGCTACAAAGCAGAAGATGGCTGGCGGTACGGTGTTCAGCATCGTGCTCCACACTGTTCTGATCGGTGGCGCCGTGTACGCGACCGCGAAGGCTGGTGTGAAGGACGAGAAGGCGAAGGCCGAGAAGATTCAGTTCGTGGAGATCAAGAAGGAGCCGCCCAAGGTTCCGGACAAGCCGCCACCGCCGAAGGAAGTCGTGGTGACGCCGCCTCCGCCGAAAGGCTTCCAGGTGCTGCGCGCTCCAGTGAAGATCGACATCAAGATTCCGGAGATCGATCTGTCGAAGGCCGTCACCAATGAGGCGGACTTCAGCGGCAAGGGCGTGAAGGGCGGTACCGGCAGTGGTGTCGTCGGCGGCACGGGCCCGGTGACCAACCAGACCTACTTCGAGTTCCAGGTCGAGAAGCCGGCCGAGATGATTCAGGACGGCACCAAGCCGAGGTATCCATCAGTTCTGGAGAGCTCCGGCATCGCGGGAGAGGTCCAGGCACAGTTCGTGGTGAAAAGCGATGGCAAGGCAGACATGGACACCTTCAAGGTGCTCAAGTCTTCAAATGAGCTTTTCACCCAATCCATCAGAAACTATTTGCCGAGGGCTCATTTCAGCCCGGCGCAGATCGGCGGCAAGCCGGTCAATCAGCTCGTCCAGCAGTCGTTCCAGTTCGCCGTTCCGCGGTAACAACCCTTCACGGAGTAAACAATGCAACTGTCATTGCTCGACATTTACAACCAGATGGGCAACTTCGCGAAGGGCATTGTGTACGTGCTCTTCATCATGTCGATCTGGTCGCTTTCAGTAGCAATCAAGAAGTGGTGGGATCTGCGCAAGGCGCAGGGTGAGACCCGCAAGTTTGCCCCGGAGTTCTCGCAGTTCCTCGAGGAAGACAACCTCGCCGAGGCGGTGAGCCTGGCCGACAAGTACAAGAAGTCGCACGTCGCGCGCGTTCTTGGCGGCGCTCTCACCGAAATTCGTCCGCTGATTCAGGATGGATCCGTCACCGTCGCCGACATCAACTCGGCTGAGCGCGCAATCGAGCGCGAGATGCTGATGACGATCACTGACCTGAAGCGCGGTCTTGGAATTCTGGCCACCGTCGGCGCCACCGCGCCGTTCGTCGGACTGCTTGGTACCACTATGGGTATCGTCAACTCGTTCGCCGCGATGGCGGCGTCGGGATCCGGCGGTCTCGCCTCGATCTCGTCTGGTGTATCGGAGGCGCTGATTACGACCGCGTTCGGTCTCATCGTCGCGATTCCGGCGGTGTGGCTCTTCAACTACTTCCAGATCAAGATCGACAACCTTACGGCTGAGATGACGTACACGTCGAAGGAAATGATCGACTACATGATCAAGAACGTGTCCGGAACCGGTGAGTTCGGCCGTTCGCGCTTCACCCGCGAGTTCAACACCACGGCGACCGCCGGCAACTCACCCATCTCGCAGTAAACCCGTAGGAGGGCTGAGTCATGGCAATGTCTGCCGGAGCCAATCAGGGTGTGAAAGCATCGCCGAACGTGACGCCGATGATCGACGTCATGCTGGTGCTGCTGATCATCTTCATGCTCGTGATTCCCGCGATCACGTCGGGATTCCAGGCCATTCCGCCGACTGGCGTCAACCTGAAGCCGCATCCGGAAGAGGATAAGGACCAGGTGCTGGGTATCGATGCCAACGGCCAGTACTACCTGAACAAGAAAGCAATTCGCAACTCTGATCTCGGGCCGATGCTGAAGCAGATCTTCGAGAACCGCACCGAGGACAGGTTCCTGTACGTCAAGGCGCACAAGGATCTGCCGTATGGGAAGGTGCTCGACGCTCTCGATATCGCGGCGCACAATTCGGTCGCGACGACCGGCCTGATCACCGATCAGCGGCCGGGAACGGTTTCCGCGGTTCAGAGTGACAACATGTTCAACGCACCTGCTGGAGGTAAGAAATAATGGCAATGTCCTCCGGAGGCGGTTCGGGCAGACTGGAGAACGAGATCAACGTCACGCCGATGATCGATGTGCTGCTCGTGCTTCTGATCATCTTCATGATGGTGATCCCGATGTCGAGAAAGGCAATCGATCTACAGCTGCCTGACCCGACACCTGACAACACCAATTCAGGACCGCCGCCCTCGCAGATCGTGCTCGAGGTGCTGCCGGGAAACGCATTCAAGATCAACTCGCAGCCCGTAGACAAAGCCGGCCTGCCGAAGCGGCTGAAGGAGATTTACGATCCGCGCCCGGACAAGATCATCTTCGTGAAGGGTGATCCGGCGGTGAAGTATTCCGACGTGGTTTGGGCGATGGACGTGGCGCGCGGCGCAGGGGTGAAAGTCATCGGCATGACACCCAAGGATGTGAAATAAGCACGCGCTATCCTCCTTTCGAGCAGAAGCTCCGGAAGGAAGAGAAATGGAAGGGGATCATTGCGTCGCTTCTGGTGCACGCGGTGATCCTTTTTCTCATTCTCGCTCCCATCGTCGGGTCTTCTGATTTCACGCATGAACCGTCGGTGGGTGGCGGCGGACCCGGGCCCGCCGGCGGAGGCGGCGGCGGTGCGAACGGCGCCGGCGCCCGTCACGAGCGCGTGGAGTTCGTCCAGGTACGGTCCGATC